>NZ_JAUBPN010000014.1:1058-180111 GCF_036700745.1 Microcoleus sp. S36a_B3
GGAACACCGACGCCATCGGTAACGCCATCGGTAACACCGACGCCATCGGGAACACCGACGCCATCGGGAACACCGACTCCATCGGGAACACCGACGCCATCGGTAACGCCATCGGTAACACCGACGCCATCGGGAACACCGACGCCATCGGGAACACCGACGCCATTGGGAACACCGACTCCATCGGGAACACCAACAACCAACAACATCCCCAACGATGACTGCATCTGCGATGACATTGACTATCCCAATTTAAACCAACCGAATTCAGTTGAAAACACCATACTCGGTGTACCGGGCATTCAAATAGGGACTGCCAAAAATGATGAATTACTGGGTAGCAACACGGGCAATATATTCGATGCCAAATCCGGGGATGACAACTTGTATGGTGGCGATAGCAGCGACATTCTCAACGGTAACAAAGGCAATGATTTTATCAGCGGCGGCACAGGTGATGACATCTTATTTGGAGATGAAAATAATGACATTATTCTGGGCGAATTGGGCAACGATTTAATCTTTGGAGGCAAAGGCAATGACTCTATCAACGGCCGCGAAGGTGACGACATCGTTTATGGGAACAGAAATGATGATTTCATCGACGGCGGTAAGGGTAATGACAGCTTATTTGGAGGCAAAGGTGATGACATAATCCTTGGCAGTGAGGGAGATGATTATTTGTTAGGAAATGAGGGCTCAGATACCATCTGTGGCGGTGAAGGTAACGATTTAATCAACGGTGACACAGGAGCAGATATCCTGGGAGGCTGTGCGGGAAATGATACTCTTTTTGGAGGTGCAGATAACGATACTCTTACTGGTGGAAAAGGCGACGATTTCATTGATGGAGGTATGGGAAGTGACAGTTTGATTGGCGGTAGCGGCAATGATATCTTTGTCTTAAATGCAGCTCAAGGATTTGACATTATTGCTGATTTTACCGCTGGTCAAGATTTGATTGGATTGAGCGGTGGTTTGAGTTTTGGACAGTTGGAAATAACTCAAAATACTCAGGGTACAATCATCAAAAACCTCTTGACAGGGGAACAGTTAGGTGTTATGGTCGGAGTAAAGGCGGATGCAATTACAGTGGCTAACTTCATGCTGGTTTAGGAAATTAAGAAAAGTGCGATCGCCCATTAAATCCACAAAGAACGATCGCACTTAAATCCAAATCAACAATTGATATCACATCTGACGCTGAAATTCGTCCAAAACATCCATCAACTTAACTTGACACTGCATCGGAATCAAATCGGCCAGCGGCACTTCTCGCTTGCCGCCGCCCAACTTGATTGAAATTCCTTGCAAAACTCCTTCAACTTTGTCAGTATCTAAATTGCCCTTTTCCAGCATTGAATAAAGTTGTTGGGCAACCACCGTATGCAGGTGGGCATCACGGAGATACAAATGCCACTTGGCAATGTCAATGTAGACATTTTCGCCGATTTCGGCTGCTAAGGATTCGATCGCCTGAGTAGTATTAGCCATATAAAAAGCAGAAAGTTATTGGTGATCCGTCAAAAAAAGTTAACCGATCGCCGACAACTGCCTTCAGCCAGAATCTTTGGTGACGGGCGAATAATCGGCGATCGCAAAAATGAAAATCGCGTGGGCCAAAACTACTAGAGCCCATCCACCCGTTACCGAAATTGCCCAAGGCCAATCAGCCTTTTGCAAATTGTGAACAAACCACAAAACAGAATTGGTAGCAGAAAAAAGACCGACATGGATAGCAAAATTCATCCGGTCATCTAAACGGCGGTACTCTGGATCGTTGCGATCGGGTTTGCGGGGCCAACGAGGAGGCATAGTTTTTCACATGATATTAGTAGTTCTGTGCCTATTTTAATCTTAAGCGCAGCTTTTTGAATTCTGCATCCCTCTCAAGACAGGAAATTTATTCCTCTAAATTTTGATAATCCCCCGATTTGCCGCCGCTTTTACTTACCAGACGAATCGATTCAATGGCGATCGACTTTTCCAAAGCCTTCGCCATATCGTACAAAGTCAGCGCCGCCACCGAAACCGCCGTCAGCGCCTCCATTTCCACCCCAGTTTCCGCCTTAATCTTCACCGTCGCCCGAATTTGATATCCCGGCAACCCAGCATCCGGTATCACCTGCACCTTCACGCTACTCAGCTGCAGAGGGTGACACAGAGGAATCAAATTAGCCGTCTGCTTAGCCGCCATAATCCCAGCCAGCCTCGCAGTGCCCAACACATCCCCTTTCGGCGCATTCCCCGCTTCGATCGCAGCAAACGTATCCGCCGACATCCGCACCCGCCCCGCGGCCACAGCTTGCCGTACAGTTGCCACTTTTGCCGAAACATCCACCATTTGGGCTTCCCCGCTGTTGTCGAGGTGAGTTAGCTGCGGGCGATCGGGCAATTTAGAAATATTTTGAGAAAGGTCTTGCATTATTTTGAGAATGGTGTTACTGTTAGATTCTGTGCGGAACAGAGATTGTTCAATTTTAGATTAAATCTAAAATTTCAACTCTCCAAGCAACAGGGGCTTGTAGCTTAGTTGGATAGAGTGCATGGCTACGAACCATGAGGTCGGGGGTTCGAATCCCTCCAAGCCCATTAAACAGATAATAAGTTGGTAGTGAGGACTTCAGTCCTCTTTTTTATTGGGAGTTAAGAAGGACTAAAGTCCTCACTACTAACCAAAACCTCAGTCGTCTTTTTTACTGGGAGTTAAGCAGCACTAAAGTCCGAACGATCAAACCGATTGTCACCTATTCAAAGCATAGACATCTTTGCCGCGCCCGATCGCAAATTGCAGCGAATGAGACAAACTCTTGCTAGACAAAGTAACAAAAATCAGGAAAGCTAACACACTGACAGCAGCCGCCAAACCAAACATATTTCTGTAGCCGACTTGTTCAGCAGCAAAGCCTAAAATCGGGCCAGCCAGCGCAATTCCCAAATCAAACCCGCCAATACAAAGCGAAAACAATCGGCCCCTTTCTTGAGGTTCGCACCTGTCCGACATCAGCGTCACCATCATCGGCATAACAGTACCGCCCGCCGCACCTTCAAACAAAGCTGCTAGCAAAAAAGCATTGCTGTTGTTAGCAAAATACAACAATAACATCGACACGGAATAACAGATCAAGCCGGCAGAAATAAACAAACCGCGCCCGTATTTGTCCGAAGCTCGCCCCGTCAACAACCGCACACCGAAACTAGCCACAGCCGCTGTAGAATAAAATAATCCCGGATTCAAATTAACCTTAGTTTCTTGGAGAAACAAAGGCATGAAAGTGCTCAAAGTTCCGAAGACCAAACCAACCAGCAATAACACCAAAGCCGGAATCCGCACCCTGGGATTCCACAACATTTGCCAGTATTTTTGGCGTTTTTTTTCCTCAAATAGCGAATCGGATTTTGTTAACTCAGCAAAATTAGGTTCGGCAATTTTGGTAGTGAGAAATACACCAATTGTGGCTAAAGCCGCCGACATCGCAAACAAAAAAGGATAGCCGAGCCCAGCTTGCACAAAGCCGCCAATCGCCGGGCCAAAGGCCAAACCGATAGGAGTTACCAAACTCATATAACCGATTAATTCGCCCCGCTTTCCTGGGGGCGACAAATCTGTCACCAAAGCGCTGTAAGCTGTGGTAAAAGCGGCGATGCTAATGCCATGAAAAGCCCTGATACATAACAGTAAGGGGATAGATTTAGCGAACAGGTAGGTTATGGGGGCAAGGGCAGCCACTGACACCCCTAGCAGCAAAACTTGTTTTCGCCCCCTGCTGTCGGCTATTTTACCCAACTGCGGCCTCGACAGCAAAAGCCCGATCGCAAATGCACCCATCACAAAGCCAATTTGCTGTTTTGTACCGCCTACAGATTGAACGTACAACGGCAAAGTTGGCAGCAGCGAAGCCAAACTCGACCAAAATAACAAGCCTGCGGCAAACAAAGTCAGCAAGCCGCGTTTGCGTTGGGGCTCGATGTCCCTAAAAATATTCAAGATGCGAATTCCCTTTAAATTTTCTGAGTGCGCTCAAGCTGAGGTCAAGTGTATCTATCATTGTGTTGCAATTTCTTAATATTTGCAACTAAAAAAGTTAATATTCTACTCACAGTCAACCGCAAACAGTTAACAGTCAGCAGTCAGTAGGGGCGGTGCCCCCGTGCCCGCCCTCTTAACTTAACAGTCAACCGCAAACAGTCAGCAGTCAACAGCCAACAGTCAACAATCAACAATCAACAGTCTTACCAATTAACCTCTGCGCTTTCCTCTATCACCCGCTGATAAACCCACTCGGTTTCCATCGCCAACTTCGGCCAACTAAACCGGCGTTCCAAATCCTCATAAGCATTGTCAACCAACCACCGCCCATAACCCTGATTTTTCAGCACTTCCAAAATTCCCCAAGCCAAAGAATCCCGATTATTTGCTTTAGTAACAACGCCAGTTTTAGTATGCTGCACAACTTCCGGTAAGCCGCCCGTATCGGAAACTACCACCGGCACCCGGGCTGCAAAACTTTCTAACGCTACAATCCCAAAAGGTTCGTAAAGACTGGGGAAAACCGCGCAGTCAGCCACCGTCTGGAATTTGTCGAGATGTTCCTCAAACATGAAGCCGGTAAAATAACACTTATGCCAAATTCCTAAATCCCAAGCCTGATGTTTTAGATAGTCTGTATTGCCACCGCCAATAATTACAATTTTAGCTTTTCCCCCCATTTCCCAAATTACTTTAGGTGCAGCATTCAAAAATACAGAAATACCTTTTTCATAGCTAATTCTTCCTACATAATAAACAATTTTTTCATCGTCTGCTGCAAATTGACGGCGGAAGTTTATCGCGTCAGATTCGGGCAGCCTGGGTTTTTTTTCGGCTCTAATTCCGTTGTAAATTACCTCTATTTTGTTCCACGGAGTCGATAGTACCCGTTCGACTTCCCGCCGCATATAGTCGCTGCAAACAATTACCCGCCAAGCGTTGTAAGCGAGGTTGTTTTCCTTGGTGTTAATGTAGCGCTGTCCGTCATTGTGGATGCCGTTGAAGCGCCCGTATTCGGTGGCGTGGATGGTGGCAATTAGGGGGATTTTAAAGGTATGCTTGAGGGCGATCGCAGCATCTCCCACTAACCAGTCGTGAGCGTGGATCAGATCGAAGGAGCCTTCTTCTAGTATCAGTTTGCCACCAAGGTGGCCCATGCTTTGGTTGAGGTTGGCCACCCAGTGAAAAAAGTCCGTGGCGTGTCCCACTACCACCCGATGCACCTGTATTCCTTCTACCACTTCATACATCGGCGCGTGTCCGAACTCTACAGTAATTAGGTGAATCGAGTGGCCTAGCTTCACCAATTCTGGATACAGTTCCGATACGTGGCGAGCGATGCCGCCTACTATTCTGGGAGGAAATTCCCAGGCTAATACCAAAATTTTCATATTTCTGTGCTCCCAAGAATTTATATATCTTAATGTTGATTGTTAACTATTTTATTGTATAATCGCATACCTTATTTTTTAGTAAAGGCAAATTTATGCCCGAAGGCTGACAGCATGGAAAATTATGCAGAAACCGGGTGTTGGCAGGAATTGCTCGATCGCCCGCTTGTTGCCTCCAAAACCCGGTTTCTGCAATAGTTGGGCTGCGCCAGTTTCGGGCGATCGGGCTTACCCTTGCTTCAAAATCGGTTCTAATTCGCGGCGAAAACTCATCCAAGCAGCCGCCGATGCAGAATTGGAAGCAGCACCCTTACGCATCAAAATCGCGCCGTCTTCAAAGCCAACTATTCCGTATTCTCCTGATTTGGACATTCGATCGATCTGCGGGACGATCGCCTGCAACTGTCCCCGTTCCCGCCGAAACGCAGCCTGATACTGCTGTAACTGCCACATATCGGCAATTACATATTCCATCTTCACCGCTTTCCCCGCATCATTACGCAGTTCAAACATCGGAAACCTGAGAATTTCGCGGCGGCTTGACAAAATTGGCACAATACTATTCGTTGCGGCCACGCTAGCATCCGCAGGAATTTGAGCCAAAAGTGGCCGGACTTGAGAAACGTGCTGCCACTGTCGGATCAAAGGAACCTGCACCCAAGGGGCGATCGCATCGGGTAAAATCCAAGAAAAAGTCCGGTTTGGGTTAGACGTGAAGGTAAAAAATAGCGACAAGCAGATGCAAAACCCCCAAAAGCGGCGAAACTTTGAAGACGAAGAGAAAGGCAAAACTGCTGAAGGAAAACGCAAAATTGTTTGTTCTCCCCTCTTAATTTTATCCTCTTCCTTTTGGCGATCGGCCCACCACAAAATCGCCCCGTAAAACAGCCCTGGAACCACAGTCATCGCATAGCGAATATTAATCGCCAGCACAGACTCTCCTTTCGCTAAAAATAGCTTCAGCAGCGGAAATCCAGCGATCGTCCAAGACGCAGGCGCGAAGGCAGGAACCAAAGCTAACGGCAACCACTGACCGAGCAAGTATTTGATTTTACCAAAGAACGGCGTAAATAACGCAGCCGCCAACCGGCCGGGATTGCTAACCATTCCCCAAAGAATTTCCAGCGTCGAAGCTTCATCTCCATCGGCATATTGACCGAAGCGTTCGATCATAAACCGCTGGGAGATGTCAGCAGAAAATAAAGGCATAATCAGATTCGTCAGGACGATCATATAACCAAAACTGAGCGCGCAGACAGCTAAACCAGTCCGAGGATAGCGTCGGCTCAAAATTAGATAAACTCCCACCCCAAATAAAACAACTCCCCCATCTTCTCGCACAGCCAAAATTAAAGTGGCCAGAACCCCAAACAATGGCCACCAGCGCTTCTCCATCGCCAGCAGCAAGCTAAAAACATAAAGCGGAATTTGACAAACATCATGAAAATTGCCCAAAGTCGGGCCGATCACCGCGTTAGCGCAATAATAGCTCAACACAATTGCCGCCGACAGCCGCGGTTCTAGATAGTGTCTGGCGAGAACCCAGAGCACTAAACCAGCCGCCGTAACTAAAGTCACCTGCAACACCGTCAAAGTGACAGGCGAGGGAAACAAAGAGTAAATAGGCAGCCACAGCATCAGTGCCGGGGTGAAATGCTGCCCCAATCGGTAATAGGATACCGACGGGAGCTCATTTTGGTGAACCACATTAGTGGACAAAGCCGAAGACAGGGAACTCTCAAACAAGTGACCCCGAGTGCCGTTCCAAAAAAGTTGATTGAAAATGCCTTGGTCGTAAGTAGCGTAAAAGTTGTAGTAGCGGTGCAGCGTCAGCAGCAGGCACAGCACAAAAAAGGCGACAGCCACTTTTACCACCACCTGCAGCGACTCATTTTTCTTCCATCTCAAAAATGTCATTGGCCCGCCGTAATGAAATCATCGGACATTAGCATAAATCTAAAGCAAGTATTAAATTAAAGTAGAAGTGAAATAACTCGGCTCGGCAATGGTCAATTATTTTCACCCGATCGAAAAAGTCAACAGCGTCAATCCCGCACCAGGCACCGGCGACACCGACAGTTCTCCCGAACTGCCGGCCAATCCCGCACCGCTTTTACAGCTTTTGCTGTTCGTAGACAAGCGTTCCTCTTCTAGGGAACAGACCAGACACATCCGCAAGTTTCTACAGGATTTGAAGGCAGAGTGCGATTTCGATCTTCAAATCGTCGATGTAGGAGAACAGCCGGATTTAGCCGAACACTTTAAACTTGTAGCTAGTCCCTCCCTGCTCAAAATTCATCCAGAGCCCCGACAAACTCTCGCCGGCACCAATCTGATCGCCCAACTCAAACAGTGCTGGCCCCGCTGGAAGCGTGCTGTAGAAGAATATGCCGCCCAGCAGCAGTCTGCCCCAGCTCTGACGGCATCAGCTCTGGCAGACCCAAAACCAATTTATTCGGTTGCTTGCGCTACTGAGCTCGTGCAACTTGCGGATGAAGTTTTTCGGCTAAAACAGGAAAAAGAACACCTGCAAGAGCAGTTGCAGTTGAAAGATCGGATTATTGCGATGCTGGCTCACGACTTGCGGAATCCTTTGACGGCGGCATCTTTGGCTTTGGAGACTTTGGAGTCAACTCAGAAGGTGAAAGAGGGGGAAAAGTCGCGTTTGACACCCGCTCTGGCGGCTTATTTGATGAAACAAGCCCGCAACCAAATCCGAATTGTTGATCGAATGATTACAGATATCCTCGAAGCGGCCAGGGGCACAAACGCTCAACTTCACATCCAAACAAAAAAAATTGAACTGGGAGCGATTTGTCAAGATGTAATCCTGGAATTTCAAGATAAATTTCAGGCGAAAAGTCTGAAATTAGAAATAGACATTCCCGCAGATTTGCCCTTGGTTTATGCCGATCCCGATCGCATGAAACAAGTGATTGCTAACCTGCTAGACAACGCCAGCAAGTACACCCCAGAGGAAGGAACTGTTAGTATTTCTATGCTCCACCGCACTGCTTACAAGGTTCAAGTGAGCATTTGTAACAGCGGCCCTGGTATTCCTCAAGAAGATTGTGCAAGCATTTTTGAAGACAGCTTTCGCTTGCAGCGAGATAAATCAAAATACGGTTACGGCATTGGGCTGTCTCTTTGTCAAGGCATTATCCGCGCCCATTACGGTCAAATTTGGGTGGACTCTGTACCCGATCGAGGCACTTGTTTTCACTTTACTTTGCCTCTTCAAAAATAGTTGATGGTTGACTGTTCACTGTTGACTGTTGACTGTTCAACTCGATCGCAGTGCAGCGATAATCTGTTCGTTGGCTTTGGGGAAAGTAAACTGGTCAATTTCGTCGAGTGACACCCAGCGAATTTCATCGCACTCGATCGTTTGCGGTTCCCCGCTGACGTGGCGGCAGTGGTGTACGTAGAGTCTAACTGTAAATTTAGTGTAGTCGTGGTCAATTGTAATCAGGCGATCGCCCACTTCGACGACAATTCCCAACTCTTCCATAATTTCCCGTTGTATGCAAGCTTCGATCGTTTCCCCAGGCTCTATTTTACCGCCCGGAAACTCCCAAAAACCCCCGTGTAGTCCGTGTTGTCGGCGCTTGTCAATCAAAATTTGTTGTCGGTCATTCCAGATCGCAGCAACGCCGATAACTTTGTGGGGCACAGGAGAAAGAGACATATTATATTAATTGGGAATTGGGAATTGGGAATTGGTCATTGGGAATTGGGAATTGGGAATTGGGAATTGGTCATTGGGAATTGGTCATTGGGAATTGGGAATTGGGAATTGGTCATTGGTCATTGGTCATCGGTAATTTAGTAATAATATCAATAATTATTCAATTATTTAATCTAAAATCTAAAATCTAAAATCTAAAATATTAAGCCCCCATCTTCCGAGGGGGGCTTGACATTTGCAGAGCTTAAATGTTAGTAACCGACTAATCTTCCGAGCCGTGTCTCTCACTGGCTTGTATCGACTTTTCAAAAGTCATGCGCTGTTCGGCATTTTTGAGAAAATAACCGCTAATCATGGCCGAGGCGAGCAATCTACCCAAATGTTCGCGACTGGTAGTCACTGTCACCCCGAAGTGTTCCGAAGGCAAATTTCCCAAGAGTCCGACAATATTTCGCTCCATTACTTGAAACACTTCATGAGAAGTCGGTTTAGACAACTGAGAAACAGTGTCGGGAGCCATTGACTGCACGTATTGCCATAATAAATTGGCATTTTCTCCGTCTTCTTCAAAAAATTCTGGGGACTTATTAGATGAATTACTCACGAGTACCTCCGTTTCAGAGACAGCTTATTATTTGAGATGCGGGCAGTTAAATTAAATAACCCTTACCTTATCCGATCGCTGTTGATCTTTATTACTAAGTAATTACTAATGTAGCAGGACAGTCGGCACAACCAAGTGGGCACAACCGAATTAAAGGCGACGGTTTTTACTATTTTAGATTGGGAATTCGCGCTCGGGTGTGTGCGGGCGCAATCCCCAATCTAGCTAGCTGGCGAGATAATCGTTGATATCTTGCTTGCGCTTGCGGAGTTTGGTCAAGGCTTCCCGTTCGATTTGCCGCACCCGTTCCCGACTGATGTTGAGACGATCGCCTATTTTTGCCAAAGTTAAGGTTTGACCGTCTTCTAAACCGAACCGCAAGGCGAGGACTTCTCGCTGTTGCTGAGTCAGTTCCGCCATCAGGTGATCTAGGTCAGTCCGCAGGGAAGATTGCAGGGCAAAATCTTCTGGGGTAGTACCGGTATCTTCCAACAAATCGCCCAACTCTGTATCTTGATTGTCTCCCACGCGCAAGTCTAGGGAAAGCGGGAGGCGCGCGCGATCGAGATATTCGCGAATTTGCTTGGGAGTCAAATCTAACTCAGCAGCCAATTCAGCAGGAGTAGCCGCGCGGCCGAGCTGTTGAGCTAGCTGGCGCTGAGCTTTTTTAATTTTGTTGAGTTTTTCGGTAATGTGGATCGGCAGGCGAATGGTGCGACCTTTTTCGGCGATCGCCCGCGTAATTGCCTGACGAATCCACCAATAAGCATAAGTTGAAAATCTGTAGCCCTTTGTCGGGTCAAATTTTTCTACTCCCCGCTGCATCCCGATCGTCCCTTCCTGAATGAGGTCGAGTAAATCTACGTTGCGCTTGATATATTTTTTGGCGACAGACACTACCAGGCGGAGATTTGCTTCCACCATTTGGCGTTTGGCCCTTTCGCCGTGGTCGATCGTCCGCTGCAACTGTGCCTCAGACAGCCCGACTGCCTGTGCCCATTCAGCCGCCGTCGGGTCGCGGCCTAACTCTTCGGCTAAAATCTTTTTCTCCTGATGCAGTGCGGCAGATCGCTGTACCTGTTTCCCGTAGAGTATTTCTTGCTCATGGGTCAACAGGGGAACGCGGCCGATTTCCCGCAAGTAAGCACGAACAGAATCTGTATCTGAGGACTTAAGAGTTTTCATGAGCTTTTCCCGCTGAGGATCTTTGCCTATAAAGGTTTGCGGTAGTCGCAAACCTTTAGTTTTAGTTGAGAAGGAAAGCGGGCGGGGATTTGCGCTTTCCTTCCATTTAAAGAGGCTTCGTTTTATGGTAGCTAGCTGCTACTCCCACTCAGCACCATCTCAGGTTAGGTTTTGGTTGGGGGGTGCAAAATACTACTTGTGTTAAGAATCTTAACATTTGTGAGAGCGGTTAGCTACATTTCTTTACATTTATTTCATGCAAGGCTGCACTGTATAGGTTTGAGAGTACCCGCAAACTAATTTTAGAGTTGCATCGTGTTAAACAAAATCAGCCAAATCTCAGAGGGGGAGATGGGGAGGGGGAGATGGGGAGAGGGGGAGAGGGGGAGAGGGGAGATGGGGAGAGGGGGAGAATTAGGAAAATCTTCCTTGATGCTCCCAAAAATAGTCAACTGACTACTGACTACTGACTACTGACTACTGAGATAGAGGGCGGGCACCGGGGCACCGCCCCTACCACTGACTACTGAGAGAGAGGGCACGCACGCACCATCCACCGCCCCTACCAACAGTCAACAGTCAACAGTCAACAGTCAACTGACTAATGACTAATGACTTCTTTGTCGTTGAGCTTCGTACAGGATGAGGGCAGAGGCGATGGACACATTTAATGATTCTACGCTGCGGCTGAGGGGGATTTGGATTTGTCGATCGGCCAAACTTCTCAATTCGGCTGACAATCCAGCACCTTCGTTACCCAAAACGATCAGAGTCGGCACTCGCAAATCTACTTCCCAATAAGTTAAACTCGCACCGGCAACGGTTGCTAATATTTGCATTCCCCGATTTTTGTACCCGGAGACTTCGGCGGTTAAATCTGGAGTGACTGCTACGGGTAGCTTAAACCAAGCTCCTGCTGAGGCGCGCAGCACTTTGGGATGGTCAAAATCGGCGCTGTCTGCGCTCAGCAGCAAACCGTCGGCATTAGCAGCCGCGGCCGTGCGGACGATCGCCCCCAAGTTGCCTGGATCTTGGATAGTTTCGAGGGCTATTCCTAAAGTTGATATTTCTGCCGGCGCTGTGGCGGTGCGGGGTGCGGTGGCGATAATGCCGTCTGGTTTAACTGTGGTGGCGATCGACTCTAATACTTTTTCACTGACTAATTCTGTGCGATCGGCCAAACTACCAATTTGCTCCCACAATTTCCCGTGGCGATCCAACCATTCGGGAGTGCAGCAAACTGTTTCTAGCGGGTGTTTAGCGGCGCAAGCTTCTTCGAGCAAATGCGTCCCTTCTAGTAAAAATAATTGTTGTTCCCTGCGTCCCTTCGAGCTGTGCAGCTTGCGGATTTCTTTGACTAGGGGGTTTTGAATACTTGTCAGCATTGTGTTAATTCAGCAGAGCGAATGGGGTTATTTCCTGTATCGGGTTAACCCCAAACTTTTTTCTGCCTTGAGAATGCGGAACCCGGGACTTGAACCCGGAAGGCTTGCACCACATGAACCTGAATCATGCGCGTCTACCAATTCCGCCAGTTCCGCATCGGTCACGAATTAATACTATGCACTATGTTCCCAAATTTGTCAAGTGTTTTTGGCAATTAAATTTTTATTGGGAATGCGAGTGTTAACTAAACTTCAATACATGGCATAAATGTTCGATCGCCCTGTCAACCGCAAATTTAAGGCAGATTGACACAGATTGACGGAGATAATTTCGATTTTTTAGCGATCGAATGAAGCGAATTCAAGTTGAATGCTGACATTGGTGGAAAAACTTAATATTGCCTGAGTCCCTTGGCTGATGATGTTAAAATTGTATAGGCAGATAGTTCTCATCTCGGCTACCTATGTCTGAGCCATTAATCCTCGATCCGAGTCAGTTGCCAGATCTTAGCAACTTAGTTCTAGAAGACGATACTCCTTTGGATAGCTTCATTAACGAAAAACAGCAGCGACTGCTGACAACGGTTTTGTATAGCGGTGGCGATACAGGGATTACTGTTCCGTTTATTGCGGCGGCAAATGTTGGTTTGTTCAGCAGCATACGTCAACCGGGAGTCGCCCCGGATGTTTTTCTCAGTATCAATATTACTGGTGCTGAGGATTGGTGGGAAAGAAAAGTGCGATCGTATTTATTTTGGGAATTTGGCAAACCTCCCGAAATTGCGATCGAAATTGTTTCCCCAACTCCGGGAAATGAATTAAGCAGCAAGTTAATAGACTACGCTCGAATGCGAATCCCCTATTATGTTGTGTACGATCCGCTACGGGAGTTGAGAGGTAGCACGCTGCGAGTTTTTGAGTTGCAGAATCAATCCTACGCGCCCAAAACTGATGCTTGGTTTCCCGAAGTCGGTTTGGGACTAACTCTGTGGGAAGGTGAATTTGAAAAGGTGGGTGGTACTTGGTTGCGCTGGTGCTATCCTAGTGGCGATCCCATTCCTACAGGCGACGAACTGGCGGCACAAAAAGATGCTCAGTTATCTCAAAAAGATGCTCAGTTATTGGAGGAACAAGCGCGGACTAAACGAGCATTTATTCAGATGATCGAACTCGGTTTGAGACTGAAATTTGGAGAGGAAGGATTGCTGCTGCTTGATGAAATTTCGGCAATTTCTGATGTTGCTGTTTTGCAGGCGATCGCATCTGGCATAGCAGCAGCCAACAACCTCGATGAAATTCCCCAAATTTATCAATCATAATTTTACAAAGTTAGTAATATCATGTTTGTTTAATTGGCAATTATATCATAATATTTTTTGCTAGGGGCGGGTTCACCAACATTTTTTAATTCCCACAGACAATCTCCAACAACCCGCCCGCGCCAAGCGACACAAATTAGAGCGCCCGCTAATCTCAGAAACCCGGTTTCTTCCTATATTTTTCCTGTTCAACTCAAATTTATCGGAGAAACCGGGTTTCGACGCACTAATTGAGAAATGAAAATTTAATAATTTAAACATCTGCCACACTTTTCTCTCTTCAGAAGCGGTGAGGTAAAGAGAGGTAGAGCCTGGTAATATTGTTTCCGCTTGCATTGGAATGATTTAACCGGCGCTAGAACACAGAGTACACAGAGTCCGAGAATATATATCTGAATCATTCGGATGCTACAGGATTTGATATAACGAGCAATTTAACGCTTGGTTCGTAGTGCAGACTTTAGTCTACACTACGAACCAATTTTATCGTTGTAAATCGACCGAACACGATATTAATCGGCTAAATCGGGAAAAACTTCGCGTACCGCCGGATGCACTAATCGGTGATTCTGCACGTTCAATCCCTTCGCCAAACTCGGATTCATTTCCAATGCTTTAATCCCGTTATTTGCTAACTCCAAAACATAGGGCAAAGTGCTGTTATTCAAAGCTATGGTCGCTGTCCAAGGCACTGCGCCGGGCATATTTGGTACGCCGTAATGCACAACTTCTTCCTCAATATAAGTAGGATTTGTGTGAGAAGTTACTCGCAAAGTTTCCACGCAGCCGCCTTGGTCAACGGCTACGTCAACAATTACAGAACCGGGGTGCATTTTGGCAACAAATGCGCGAGAAACGAGCACGGGGGCTTTTTTGCCCAATACTAAAACTGCGCCGATTAACAAATCTGCATCGGAGATAACTGCTTCTATTTGTAAAGGACTGCTGTAGAGGTATTCTACTCTGGAACCGAACAGAGTTTCTAAGTAGGCTAAGCGATCGACATTTACATCCAAAATCTGCACTCTAGCGCCCATTCCTACAGCAATACGGGCTGCTTCCGTCCCGACGATTCCGCCGCCCAAAATCACGACTTTGCCCGGTTGTACCCCCGGTACGCCGCCCAAAAGTACGCCTCTGCCGCCTTGCTGTCGTTCCAAAAACCGAGCTCCGAACTGCACGGCCAAACGCCCTGCAATAATGCTCATCGGTGTTAGCAATGGCAATTTCCGGTCGGGGAGTTCGACGGTTTCGTAGGCGATGGCTTGGACTCCGCTGTTGATTAATTGCTGGGTTAATGCGCGATCGGCTGCTAAGTGCAAATATGTAAATAGCAACTGCTCTTTTTGAAGCAGCGGATACTCAACGGGAAGTGGTTCCTTAACTTTAACAATTAGTTGCCGGTTCCAGACATCTGAAGCCTTTGATACAATCTTAGCCCCTGCTTGAAGGTAGTCCTCGTCGGTAAAACCGGCCCCAACACCAGCATTCGTTTCGACGAAAACTGCGTGACCTTTGTCCGAACAAGCCCGGACACTTGTGGGACTGAGCCCTACTCGAAACTCTAAATCTTTGATTTCTTTGGGAACGCCTATTTCCATCTACAACCTCTAAATCTCAGGCTTATGCCGATCGAATCTAACTTAAAAATAATTCCTACCGGAACAATACCATTGGAAATTTTAGATTTGGCAATCCGGCTGGGGCTAGGCGAACAAATTTTTGAGTTTCATCCCGTGGGATTTGAATTGCTTAAATTTTAGATCGATCGCAGATTTAGGGTAGATTAACACGGATTAACGCAGATAATTTCAAGAAGAGTCAATATATTCGATCGATCGCCTATAATTTAACAGGCTTGCACTCAGCGCGTCTCAAAAACAAATGCCACGCATACCTACATTAACATTCGATCGCGGAACGCTATTGTTGCACCCGCCGCCCAAGGGCAGAGACTGGGTGGACTTTGCTACGTGGGACGATCGCGTGGAAAAATTCCGAATTCGGGCAATTCACTACCGCCCGCTGGTAGAATCTCTCCAAGCTGAGTGTACTAATTTCACCGACGAAGCCAAGGGATACGAACCACTCGAACTCGTACCCAGCGTCGAAATGCAGCCTTACCCGCATCAAAAAGAAGCCTTAGCAGCTTGGCAGCAAGCAGGAAGCCAAGGAGTAGTAGTCCTCCCCACCGCTTCCGGCAAAACTTATTTGGCACAATTAGCCATGCAGGTCACGGGTCGCAGTACATTAATTGTAGTACCAACTCTCGATTTAATGCACCAGTGGTACGCTAATTTGAAAGCTGCTTTTCCCGACATCGAAATTGGATTGTTGGGCGGAGGTTCGCGGGACAAAACACCAATTTTAGTGGCAACTTACGACAGCGCCAGCATTCATGCAGAAACTTTAGGTAATAAATACGGGTTGTTGGTTTTTGACGAATGCCACCATTTACCAACGGACTTTTATCGAGTAATATCCGAATATGCGATCGCCCCTTTTCGACTCGGACTGACAGCAACACCAGATCGCACCGACGGCCGCCACAGCGATTTACATTTCCTCGTCGGCCCGACAGTATATAGCAAAAGACCCGAAGATTTGGCAGGCCATGCCTTAGCCGACCATAAAATAGTTCAAATCATGGTCAAACTGTCAAAAGAAGAAACCGACCGCTACAGCGAATTCATGAACATTCGCAACGACTTCTTAAAACAGTCTAACATCAAAATATCCAGCCTCGAAGGATGGAAACAGTTTATCATGGCCAGCGCGCGATCGCCCTTGGGAAGACGCGCCATGCTAGCCCACCGCCAAGCCAAAGAAATCGCCCTTTGTACCGAAGGAAAACTGCGAATTTTAGCTCAAATATTAGCAGAACACTCTCCCCAGCGCACCCTAATTTTCACCGGAGACAACGCCACAGTTTACCGAATTTCCCAAGAATTTCTCATCCCCACAATCACCCACCAAACCCCAGTTAAAGAACGTCACGAAATCCTCGATCGCTTCCGCAGCGGCGAATACAAAACCCTCGTCGCCTCCCACGTCCTCAACGAAGGAGTGGACGTACCCGATGCCAGAATTGCTATTATATTGTCAGGTACAGGAAGCGAACGCGAATACATCCAGAGATTGGGTCGAGTTCTCCGCAAAAGCAGCGATGCAAACAAATTAGCAATTCTCTACGAAGTCGTCACCGAAGACACCAGCGAAGAAAGAACATCTCAGCGCCGCAGAGGAGGAATGCAAGTTCACAAACCCCAACCAAAAGTACAAATAGAACCGCCGCCCACAGCATATCCGAAATTAGAAACTGTCAAACCAACACCAATTTACGGAGTCAACCGAGAGACAACAAAAAAAGCGGCTGAATCACCAGCAAAATGGGGAGAAGATGATGAAATTCCCTGGTAGTCAGCCTAAAAAAGTTAGTTATGAGATGGGTAGTCTTAGCGAAAAGATGGCTATATAATTAAATCACTCCTAGGTTTATTTAAAATCTAAAATCTACAATCGATTTACGGAGTCAACCGAGAGGCGACTAAAAAAGCAGCAGAGTCACCCAGAAATTGGGGAGCCAAAAATGATGATTTCACGGAATTTTTAAGATTTCCCAATTAGTGTATAATCTAAATATTAACTAATTCACATTACTGGAAAATGATCGATATCACACAAATAAGTAACTTTAAAGTCTTCCCCAAACATACAGGAGTTTGGGAGGGAACTTGGACAATCCTCAATGCTGACCTCCAAGAAACCCAGCGTTTTACAGCCGTGTTAACCCAGAAAATTGTGGACAACGAGTGGAGGCAAACTAACGTTCAAACCTATGCCAATGGCAAGAGTGAAACCCAAAACTTTGTGGGTCATGTTGTCGGTGAAGGACAAGTGGAAATTGAAAGTCCTAACTCTATCTTTTCTAACTACAAGACACTAGCCACAGAAGTTGGAGATCATTTGATCGTTTTTCAAATATGGGACAAAGCAACTAACATTCTGAGGGCCGTTGAAACAATAAATCTTGTCAGTGACAATCGGCGAATTCGGACTACCCAAAGCTTGACAGAAGATGGAAAACTTAGGGGAGTTATGGTGATTGTCGAACAAAAAATTGAGTAAAAGTTTTCACTGCTTATGTTACCCACCGATTTATTAAGTCACCGCCAAAATGGGGAATCAATCATCCCTCTCCGCCTGAAGATAGATGCTAAGAACTTAGAAGCAGCTATGGAAACGATCAACTGTTTTCAAGAGTCGATCGGCAAAACCCAAGGCGAACTCGACGGACGATTACTAGAATTAGAAGGCGACAGCCCCGACTATCGCCTCAAACGGGGATTAGCGCACCTCCTCAAAGGCGGTTTCTCCACCTTGGAAGTCGTCAGCCCCCTAGAACCATCAGACTTGAGACAGCGAGTATTTGCGTTGTCAGCGCGATCGACTCCCAGCCCGCAATCCACCCAATTAACCCTCGAAACAGTAGCCACAGAGCTCAGCCAAGACTTAAACAGAGAAGTCGTTACCGAGGAAATCAAAACAGGTTTATACGCCGATTTAAACGAAAACAAAATCCTCACCCAATTTGACGCACCAACACCCGAAAACTTGCTTCACAGATACAACCTTTCTCAAGTTCAAGGCATATTTTATCGCGCCAGTCAAGTCAAATTAACCGCCCACCGCAACGATCCAGGAGAATACAAACTCCTATTTCGCTATCTGAAACTATTTCAGTTAATGACCTACATTGAAGGCGATGCAGACCACGGTTTTACCCTCACAATCGACGGGCCCACAAGCTTGTTTAAACCCAGCACCCGCTACGGCTTAGCCCTCGCCAAAATGCTGCCCGCACTCCTACACGTCACAAAATGGAGTATGCACTCAACCCTGCAAACCAAAGATGCTTTTAGCGGGGTTGTGAAAACAGGTAAATTCACGCTAAATTCCGACTGCGGTTTAGTCAGCCACTATCCCCCAGGCAAACCCTATGATAGTATGTTAGAAGCAGCATTTGCCGACAGGTGGGACAGCTTAAAGACCGAGTGGAAACTCGAACGAGAAGTTGATTTAATTCCGATTCCCGGAAGCGTGATGATTCCCGATTTTCGCTTAGTGCATCCCGACGGGCGAGTGTTTATATTAGAAATAGTTGGCTATTGGCGGCCGGAGTATTTACAAAAAAAATTTGCTCAAGTACAAAAATCTGAATGCGATAATTTGATTTTAGCGATTTCCGAACGTCTAAATTTGGAAAAAGCTGGGGTGAATGTAAAAGATGTGCCAGCAAAAGTAGTTTGGTTTAAAGATAAATTGTTGCCCAAATCAGTGCTGGAAGTCCTCGATGAGGATATATAATATATTTCAATAGGGTTCACTTAAGAAAGATCCCCCTTTTTCAGCTTTTCAGTGCGGCACACAACGAGAGTTCGATCGAGGATTGCGAGAGTCAGCACCATTACCGGGATTGTATCCAACCAGCGTAACTTCCCCTTTTGCATTCACCACCCAACCGCGCGCGGCAACAACTTCCCGATCCCGAATTTCCCCTTCTTCCTTCTTCCCTCTATCGGTTACATCCATTAAATCCCGTACATTGCTCGTTGCCGAACTTCCTGCCTCTTCCACCCACGGAAACGGCGATGGAGGGCTGCTGAGGGTATCATTGGGACTCGGCGGCACTCCCCCTTTCCCGGTGACGGTAAACTCGTTCTCGCCCCCTTCCAGACAGGGATTTGCAGCAATTAATGCCGCCCGATCGACCAAATTTTGCGGCAGTTCCACTAAACCTTGAGCGGGATTCACCCCAGAGGCGCTGAATGTTACTGTCCCTTGCAAAGCCGGGCCCCCACTTTGGGAAATCGCCGCAATATCGCTGGTAGGAACTAGAGAAGTAGGACTTACTTGCAAATCTGCAAATTGAGCATCTGTTAATCCCAAATTACTCCTGGCTTGTTCGCGGTTAAGGCTTGTAAAGCCAAAGATATTTGGTACATTGACCGTAACTTGTCCGCCCCTAGCTGTGCGAGCATTAGCTGTAATATCACTATTCTCTCGCGGTAAAGCTATCAAAATATCGCTATTAATGCTGATATTACCGCCCTCAGAAATACCTGCATCCGTGGTGATTCTACTGCCGCGTCGCAACTGAATGTCTTGCGCTTGCAGGTTAATATTTGCCCCTGTAGCAGAGACAGTCGTGCCATCAATTATGCTTTTATTATCCAGGGCAATTGAGTTAGCTACAACGTTAATATTGCCAGCCCTACCTGTTCCTGAAGATTGAACATTAACCACTGCACTATCCCTAAGTATCAATTGATTAGCACTCAAATTCAACGAGCCTGCATTTCCGGTAGCATTGGAATTAATAGCATTAAACGCCCTACCAGCCGAGGCCTCAATTCCACTCCTCAACCGACTGTTACTCCCAATACCTTGCACTTCTAAGCGATCGGCATTAATTGTAATATCTCCTGCATTTGCTATACCCAAAGAAGCCGCAGAAATAACGCCACCATTCTGCACAGTTAGTTTAGGTGTTGAGAGGCGGATATCTCCACCCCTACCAGAACTTGCAGTTTGAGTAACAAAAGAACTTGCTACATAACCCGCATTCCCCAAAAATCTTGACTCGCCGCTCACTTCTATAGACTCGGAGGCTCTCACTGTTAAATTTCCTCCAGTCCCCCCACTTGTAGAAAACAGGACTTCGCCAAAAATCGCACCAGTCGTTAAACTAATTGTGGCTCCATTAGAAACACTCAACCGCTTAGTGTCGATGGTGATATCCCCACCTTTTCCATTCCCATCAAAAGTATTCGTGCCGAGCCGAGTTTGCCCTAGACCTACAGGGAGACTACCCGACAATTCCACCGATTCACTGGCTTTAATCGCAATATTCCCCGATGCTCCATCACTAAGGCTGAAGCTGGCAAAAGCACCGCCATCGCGCAGCATTAACCGTTGGGCTTCAACAGTAATGTTTCCGCCTTGACCGGTGCTTTCGTTCGTTGTTCCGTTATAGAGCGTTGAACTGACGAGTTCGACGGTATTGGCGCGGATAGTCAGATTTCCGCCATTCCCAGCACCAAAGGTGGGAGCACCGGCCACTACCCCATTGCTCATCAACAGTCGTCCCGCTTCAATGTTAATATCCCCGGCGGCTCCACTGCCAATAGTGCTAGTAAACAAAACAATTTGCGAAATAAAGGGGTTCCCTGTTCCAGATGTCTGAAAATTTTCTGTAAGCTGCTGATAGCCCTCAATTCCTAGGCCGATCATTTCTACCAAGTCAGTAGCGCGAATATTAATATTGCTCCCTTTCCCCTCTCCCAGTGTAGAGGCGAAAATTTGCGATCCCCGATCTAATCGTAAGTTTTGGGCATTGATGTTAATGCCTCTGCCATCTATATTTCCTAGTGTCAAGCCATAAATTCCTGAATTACTGAGAGTGACATTTCCACCCCTGATGTCAATTCTTCCACCTCCTAATCCGCTGGTATTGATCAATGCACTGTTCATGTCAATATTGCCGAAGTTCTGAATATTGCTATAGTTTAAATTCAGATCTAAAGCTGTTGGTTCAAATTGCACTAAACCTGGACTTTTGACGCTGCCCAGAAGAATTTGTCCGCTACTGGCGGTAGCGATTCCCCCGTCGAATTGAATATTTCCCCCTACTAGCGCTAAGGTTTGACCGGGGTCTACTGCTAAACCAATATTCTTAAAAATTGGTACGGGTAAGGGAATGTCAGGCGGTGATGGGTTAGGAGCAATTGACTGATTGACAATTGTGCCAGGATTATCTCGAAATCTCAAACCCACAGGAATATTAATCGCTAACAATGGCACGGAATTAGAATTAGCTGCACTAAATTCAAAGCCATTATCAAAGAGAACGCCGCTACCAGTTGAACCGATAAATGAACCGCGCAAGTCTAACCTCGCATTGGGGCCAAAGACAATTCCTTTGGGATTAAGTAAAAATAAATTGGCATTGCCTTGCACTCCCAACACACCTAAAATATTGGAAGGGTTGCCACCAGTAACGCGGGTAAAAATATTGGCAATCCCGTTAGGATTGGCAAAATAGGCTCCCCTACCTTCACCCACGTTAAATTGTTGTAAACTGTGAAATAAATTTACTCCGCGAGTTGCACCGCCTTCTATTCTGTCCGATGGTAAATTATTAATTGTGCCGGGCACTGTGCGCGAACTTTCCGCACCCAAGCTATTATCTGGGAGAATTTGAGCGATCGCGGGGAAAGGAAACAGCAGTAAGAATGCAAAAAATAGGACGGAAGATTGGCTGGGCATCTTTTAAGCCTGGTTAATTTAGTATTAGAAAAATAGCGAGGGGTTAGTTAAAACCTGAAGATTACCTATTGAGGTACGCAAACACCCGTCGGTTTCGGACTGCGAAGAGATGCACCACCACCTGAATTATAGGCTACCAGCGTTACTTGTCCTCGATCGTCGATTACCCAAGCTTGAGCGGGAATAATTTCTGTTGGCCGAACTTCTATGGATGCTAGGGGGCCTTCTACTGGCTGACTTCCACCTAACGCTGGTTCCACCCACGGAAACGGCGCAGATTCGCTGCTGAGAACATCATTAGGACTTGGTGGCACTCCCCCTTTCCCGGTGACGGTAAACTCGTTCTCGCCCCCTTCCAGACAGGGATTTGCAGCAATTAACGCCGCCCGATCGACCAAATTTTGCGGCAGTTCCACTAAACCTTGAGCGGGATTCACCCCAGAGGCGCTGAATGTTACTGTCCCTTGCAAAGCCGGGCCGCCACTTTGGGAAATCGCCGCAATATCGCTGGTAGGAACTAGAGAAGTAGGACTTACTTGCAAATCTGCAAATTGAGCATCTGTTAATCCCAAAGTACCTCGAACCTGTTCGCGGTTAACGGCGCTAAAGCCGAAAACATTGGGGACATTAATATTAACGCGGCCACCGGCGGCCGATCGCGCATTCGCAGTAATATCGCTATTTTCCTTGGGTAAAACCACCAAAGTATCGCTATTAATCCTGATATTGCCACCATCAGAAATACCAGCATCGGTAGTAATTCTGCTCCCGCGTCGCAACTGGATATCTTGCGCCCTGATATTAATATTTCCCCCACCGCCAGAGTCAGTTGTACCGTCAATACTGGCTTTGTTATCCAAGGCAATTGAGTCAGTTACAACATTAATATTTCCTGCGCTTCCCCTTCCTAAAGACTGAACGCTAACCGTTGCTCCATCCCGGATACTCAATCGATTCGCATTCAGATTCAATGAGCCAGCATTCCCCGTAGCGTTGGGATTGACAACAGTATATGCGCGGCCAGCCGAAGCCTCAATGCTACTTCTGAACCGACCGTTATTCCCGATGCCTTGCACTTCTATGCTAGAGGCATTAACTGTAATATCTCCCGCATCGGCTGCACTCAAAGAAGCCGCAGTAATAATCCCCCCATCTCGCAGGGTTAACACAGGCGTTGAGAGGCGGATATCTCCACCTCGACCAGAGCTTGTAGTGCTAGTAGTCAGGGTACTCGGTGCGAATCCCCTATTCCCCAAAACTCCAGACACACCGCTTAATTCTATCGACTCGGAAGCTCTCACAGTTAAATTTCCTCCTAGCCCCCCATTGGTAGAAAACACGACTTCGCCAATAATCGCACCCGTCGCTAAACTAATTGCGGCTCCATCAGAAACAATCAACCGCTTAGTGTCGATGGTAATATCCCCGGCTTTCCCATTTCCATCTACAGCGATTGTGCCGATCAAAGTTTGCGCCGTAGTTCCAGCAAGACTCCCCGACAATTCTACAGATTCATTCGTTTTAATCGCGATATTCCCCGCTGCTCCATCACTGCGGCTGGCGCTGACGATACTGCCTCCATCGCCCATGATTAACCGTTGGGCCTCAATATTGATATTGCCACCAGAGCCGGTACTTTCCTTCGTTGTTCCGCTGTTGATCGCTGAACTAACAATCTCTATGGTGTTAGCGCGGATATTCAAATTGCCGGCATTTCCAGCACCGAAGGTGACGGTACCGCCCACTACGCTATCGCGCAGCAGCAGCCGTCCGGTATCAATGTTAATGTCTCCGGCAGATCCATTGCCAACAGTACCACTGATCATCACAAGTTGCGGGTCGAAAGGGTTGAATGTTCCTAATGCTACGTATTGGCTATAAAACCGCTGATAGCCTTCAATTCCCAGTCCGATCATTTCTACTGAGTCAGTAGCGCGGATGTTGATATCGCTCCCTTTTCCATCTCCCAGTGTCGGAGTGAAAATTTGCGCTCCTTTATCTATTCGCAAGTTTTGGGCATTGATATCAATACTTCTGCCATCAATATTTCCCAATGTTAGGCTATAAATTCCCGAACTACTGACGGTGACATTTCCACCCCTGATGTCAATTTTCCCGCCTCCTAATCCGCTGGTATTTATAAATGCGCCGTTCATTTCAATATTGCCGAAGCTCTGAATACTGCTATAGTTTAAATTTAAACCTAAAGCTGTTGGTTCAAATTGCACTAAACCTGGACTTTTCACACTTCCCAGTAATATTTGTCCGGTATAAGCTGTTAAATTTCCTCCTTGCAGTTGAATGTCACCGCCAATTAATGCTAAGGTTTGACCGGGGTCTACAGCTAAACCAAGTTTGTTTGAAGTAGGAATTTCTACGGGCAATGGCGGTAAGGTTGGTGTGGGGCCGATTGCTTGGGAAGTGTTGACAATTGTACCAGAATTTTCTCGAAATCTTAAACCCACAGGAATATTAATCGCTAACAATGGCACTGTATTAGCATTAGCTGCACTAAATTCAAACCCATTATCAAAGAGAACACCGCTACCAGTTGAACCGATAAATGAACCGCGCAAGTCTAACCTCGCATTGGGGCCAAAGACAATTCCTTTGGGATTAAGTAAAAATAAATTGGCATTGCCTTGCACTCCCAACACACCTAAAATATTGGAAGGGTTGCCACCAGTAACGCGGGTAAAAATATTAGCAATCCCATTAGGATTATCAAAATAGGTAGCGTGTCCTTCACCTACATTAAATTCTCGGAAACTGTGAAAGAGATTAGAACCACGAGTTGCACCGCCAGTGATTCTATCTGAGGGTAAATTATTGCTAGTGTCGGGAACAGTGCGCGAACTTTCTGCACCCAAGCTGCTGTCGGGGATGATTTGGCCAATCGCGCTTCCGGGAAAAAAGCACCAATAACCACTCAAAAGTAACAGGTAAATAGCTCCTGAAAAATAGCGGTTTTCTGTAGAGTTAAGTACCGATATCGGGTAGGGACAAGGCACTGCTGCCTTCCTACTGTATTTCATCCACTTGAAAACTGAAATATAGTATTTGTCTCGGTCTTTGAGCTGATTCATGTTGCTTAATTCCCAGAATTATAGATTTTGAAAAAACATAATTAACCTTTTGTTAGCTGACATGAGAAGATAATTTTTCCAACATCAGCTATTTTCAGGTCATCGGGACTGACAAACCGAAACAGGATGCCTCGTGCGCTGTGGAAATTGACCCGCAACTTCCGCAGCCACCAGCGTAACTTCCCCTTTCCCATTCATCACCCAACCGCGCGCCGGAACAACTTCCTCAGCTTTTTTTTCCGTTTCTTCCCTCGAACTTCTATCCGTAACATCCCTTAAATCCGTTCCATAATTCGCTGCCGAAGTTCCTTCTTCCACCCACTGAAACGGTGCAGATTCGCTGTTGAGAACATCGTTAGGACTCGGTGGCACTCCTCCTTTGCCGGTGACTGTAAACTCATTTTCGCCCCCTTCGAGACAGGGATTTGCAGCAATTAATGCCGCCCGATCGACCAAATTTTGCGGCAGTTCCACTAAACCTTGAGCGGGATTCACCCCAGAGGCGCCGAATGTTACCGCCCCTTGCAAAGCCGGGCCCCCACTTTGGGAAATCGCGGCGATGTCGCTACTCTCAAGTAGGGAAGTAGGACTTACTTGCAAATCGGCAAATTGAGCGTCATCCAGATTCAACCTGCTTCTGACTTGTTCGCGAGTAACTGCACTAAAGCCAAAAACACTGGGGACATTGACGCTGACGCGCCCGCCGGCTGCTGTGCGGGCGTTAGCGGTGATGTCGCTGTTGTCTTGGGGGAGGGCGACAAGAATGCCGCTGTTGATGTTGATGTTGCCGCCGTCAGAATTGCCCGCATCGGTGGTAATTTGACTGTTGCGGCGCAATTGGATGTCTTGCGCTTGCAGGTTAATATTTGCACCCGTACCCGATACTGTCGTGCCGTCTATTCTCGCTTTGTTGTCGAGGGCGATCGACTTTGCGACAATATTGATATTACCAGCGCGTCCGGTTCCCGTAGCCTGCACCGTGATGGTAGCTCCATTTGCGACAGTTAGTCGATCGCGCGCCGTCAGATTCAACGAACCAGCATTTGCTGTAGCATCGGGATTAGTACCGAATGTCTTGCCAACCGAAGCATCTATCGTACTGACAAACAAACCGTTATTGCCGCTGCCACTGACTTGAATGCGATCGGCATTCACAGTAATATTCCCCACATCTCCCCTACCCAAAGAACTCGTAGAAACTATCCCCCCATCCCGCACAATGAGGCTGGGCGTATCAACACGAATATCCCCGCCCCGACTAGAACTCAAAGTTCCAGAAGTCAGCGCGCTAGCATTCTGAATTCCGCTAGTCAAAACTTGAGAAATACCTGAAATTTCTACTGATTCAGTAGCCCTAACTGTTAAATTTCCAGCAGGCCCGCCATCCTGAGAAAACAAAAACCTGCCAACTAAAACACCCGTTCCTAATGTAAACGCAGAACCGTCAGAGAGACTCAACCGCTTCGTCTCAACATTAATATTCCCCGCAGGGCCGGTAGAACCGATAGTTAGTGTGCTAATTCCAGTTGACACAACTGTTCTCGGGCCGCGGTTAGACAATTCGATTGATTCAGCAGCTTTAACATTAATACTCCCAGACGGGCCGCTGCTGTAACTCGTAGTACCCAGAAGAGAACCGTCGCGCATAATTAATCGACTGACATCAACAGTAATGCTTCCTCCCGCGCCGGTACTTTCTTTCGCCGTCCCGTTATTGACTCCAGAACCCACCATCTCAAAAGTATTGGCGCGAACAATCAAATTGCCGCCCCTTCCACTACCAAAAGTTATCCCGCTACCGAGTACCCCATTGTTGAATAGCAAGCGTCCGGTGTCGAAGGTAATACTCCCCCCAGCACCAGCACCAGCACTAGCATTAAACAGCGTAAATAGCGGATCGAACGGGTCTGTGGTTCCCGATACCAGGTATGTAATTGCGACCTGTTGAAAGGCATCAACTCCCAGCCCGCTCATTTCTATTGAATCAGCAGCGCGCAAGTTGATATTACCTCCGGCACCATCTCCTAGAGTCAAAGTAGAAAATTGCGTGCCGTTTTGCGATCGCAATTTTTGGGCATCGATATCGATACCTCTACCATCAATATTGCCCAGTGTAATCGCATAAAATCGCGCAGCGTCGAGGGTGATATTGCCACCTTTTAACTCTATTCTGCCGCCACCGATGCCACTGGTATTTATGAGCGTTCCATCGGATATTTGAATATTGCCGAAGTTCTGAATCTTGTCATAATTTAAACTTAAACTCCCCTGCTGCGGGCCCGATGTCAGTGCCAAATTAACTAAACCGGGACTGGCTGCGCTACCGAGCAAAATTTGTCCGCCATTGGCGGTTAAATTGCCGCCTGGAATTTGGATGTCACCGCCAATCAGTGCTAAAGTTTGACCTGGGTCTACGGCTAAACCAACTCGATTAGTAATCGGAATTGGCAGGGGAGATGCTGGCAGGTTGCTCTTTCCCGTCGCCGTCGATTGATTGACAATTGTACCGGGATTGTCTCTAAATCTTAAGCCAATGGGAATATTAACTGTTAATAGCGGTGATGTTTGCGGGTTGGTGCTGCTGAATTCAAAGCCGTTATCAAACACAACACTGTCAGCCGTTGAACCTACAAACGAACCGCGCAAATCTAACCGCGCATTTGGCCCGAAGACAATGCCTTTGGGGTTAATTAAAAATAAATTAGCATTGCCTAAAACTCCCAAAGTTCCTAAAATATTTGAGGAGTTACCGCCCGTGATGCGGGTAAAAATGTTAGCAATTCCGCTGGGATTGGCAAAATAAGCTCCCCGCCCTTCTTTGATGTTCAATTCGCCGAAACTGTGAAACAAGCTAGAGCCGCGAGTTGCGCCGCCAGTGATTATATCTGATTGTAAGTTGTTGATAGTATCGGGGACAAGGCGCGAACTTTCCGGGCCCAAAGTGCCGTCGGGAATGATTTGGGCGAAGGTTTTCGAGGGAAATAGCAACAGGAAAGCAAACAGTAGGCCGGAAGACAGGCGAGACATAGCTTAAATCCTGTTATATAAATAATATGGTTTCCGCTTCTATCATAATTAGATATTTGGATTATATCAGTGCGATCGCCCCAGTGTTCGCGACCCAAGTAGCGAGGCCGCCACTTAATAAAAATTGACAGTCAGCGTTAATGATAACTGACAAATTTGCCAGCTCCGCAGCCGTAGGCTAATATTTGGCAAAGATCGAGAAGACAATGAAAACTTGTCGCCCAAGTTACCGAAACCACAGGAAATATGCCAACTTGTAGGGTGCTTAGTGGTGTGATTGCTCTTACGAAGCTGTCATGGAGGGAATCAAGCTGGTCATGGAAAACGCAATCGTTCATACTAGACGGTAGACACCTTCAATCTTAGGAGCCGTCTATGTTACTACAAGAAGTCAAGGAACACGTTTTCAAACTGCCACCGAGCGATCGCCTTGCGTTAGTGGGTGCCATCATTGAGTCCTTACAAGATCGGCGAGTTACCGGGGTCGATCGTTCTGGTGCGATTCAGCGGATGCGAGGCTTGCTAAAGACAGACCAACCCGCACCGACAGATGAGGAGGTGGCTGCAATCTTGGAAGCGCGACGGGTGGATTTGCTACTATTGGGATATTGAATTTGAATATGCTTATGACACTGACAATCGTAGCTGAACCGGCTCCTTTAAATGCAAATGAAGATGGTGTGATTCTCATTGGAAAAACTCGCGTTACATTAGATACTGTAATCGCTGTCTTTCAGCAGGGCGCGACCGCAGAGGAAACTGTTTATCGTTATCCATCTCTGAATCTAGCTGACGTTTATGCCACGATCGCCTTCTATCTCAACCACGAATCGGAAGTAGAAGCGTACTTGCAACAGCGACGGCAGCAATCTCAAGAGATTCGCGCTATGAATCAAGCAAAATTCGACCCACAAGGCTTGCGCGATCGCCTGCTTGCCCGCAGAACACCGCAAGAACCATGTTAAAATTTCTTGCTGATGAAAACTTCGATAATACGATCGTTCTTGATGTATAGGGCAAAATTAACGCCATACCACGCTATACTTTGCTGGTTAAAGTAAAAAACGTAAGATTTGCCGTGACCGATGAGAGCCTTTACCTCAAAAAATTTTTAGATCCTATAAAGGTATGCAGACGATATAAGCCCAAATTCGGTCTAGGTAATAGAGAAGAAGGGATAGATCTGATGCGGTTCTTGTCAATCTATGGAGCAGACCCATTCTATTCATGGATTGGTCTTGACTCAGATTTGATGTATGCAGCTCACAAAGCTGCTGGGGGGATGACTTCGGTTTACCGACAGATTGGAAAAGGCTGTGAAAATCTATTCAGGCAGATAATCATTGACCAGACACAATATGATGATCCAAATTACGCCCTGTGGTCTTACATTACAAAAACCAAAAATGATAAGAATAAAACTTTGTCATTAGATGCGCGGCTGGAACTTAGCCAAATTCGGAATATTGAAGTCAAAGCAAGAGTTATTCAGTGGATAGCAGACTATAGTATTTCTCTCAGTGTACCTGCACCCTTGAACGGAGCAGTGTTTGAAGTTCGACAAGGATATAAAAGTAAAGATAGCAAGAGACAGAATGCTGACATAGACAATATTGCCGTTGCTTGGGCAAACGGCTACCTTCCAGTTTTTGCAATTTTTTCTTCTCAGATTGATACCGATTTGGTGTTGCGCTACCGAAATAGTCGTGGAGGAATAATCATTGGCACGACATCAGGGAATAATCAAACTTCGCTATTTGCTTTTTCCAAAGAAGTTTTGGGATATGACTTAGCAGATTTTTTTCATAGGAATTCTGAGGTAATCAAAAGCGAAGTTTACAGCACTTTAGAAATTCTACTGAGGGCAGAATGATGAGATATACTGTCCAACAACGATCTGACTATACTTTTAAAGCTAATCGTAGTCTTGGAAGACACGGATGGCTTCGTCTTACACCAGCATATGGCGTGAAGCTTGTTGAAAAACTTTTGTCTTCGTCTAATACCGAAGCGATTATTCTTGATCCTTTTTCTGGTACAGCTACAACAGGGCTTGTTGCTGCTGAACTAGGGTACAAAGCTTATTCATTTGACATCAACCCATTTCTGATTTGGCTTGGAAATGCTAAATACCGAAATTATGCTGAAGACTGCCTACTAGATATTCGTGAAAAAGTATGGCAGGCTTTGAAAGAGTATAAGAGTCAATTAGAGCAAGATAACTGGACACCACAAATATTCAACATTGAGCGGTGGTGGTCTGGCTATACGCTCAATGTTCTTGCCGCCCTGCGAACCGCCTTAGTGGAGCAATTTGGAGAACCTGAAGAGAACGATGAATATAGTGTTGTTTGGATCGCCTTCTGTCGTTTGATAATCGAAACTTCATCGGCAGCTTTTAATCATATTTCAATGTCATTTAATGACACTGTAACTCATCATGAAATTGAATATATTGAAGGATTTTTTTTAGTTATACTTGACTTTGTACTTAGATCTGCCGAGAAGAATATTATGGGTAATGCTAGAGTCCTGAAGGTGGATTCTCGAAATATAATCAGTGTCGGCAATATCAAGATAAATAAGGTTATAACTTCGCCGCCTTATCCAAATCGAGTTAGTTATATTCGTGAACTTCGTCCTTATATGTATTGGACAAAATTTATAAATGAAGCCAAGGAAGCAGGTGAACTAGATTGGTTAGCTGTTGGTGGAACTTGGGGAATTGCAACAAGTCGGCTCAATTCTTGGACGATACAAGAAGAAGATTTACCAGAAAGTATCTTCTCAACTGTAAAAAATATAAGGATGTCTGACGGGAAAAATGCAAATCTTTTATCGATTTACGTCTTAAAATACTTTCATGATATGCACTTGCATTTTAGTTCAATCAGATCCATTTTAGAAGATGGAGCTGAACTCCATTATATTGTTGGTAATTCAACTTTTTTTGGTAATATGGTTGATACGGCAGCCTTATTTTCTGATTCCATGAGAATTCTTGGCTACTCCAAAATTCATTCTGAAATTGTCAGAAAACGGAACTGTAACAAGGCTTTGTATGAATACTGTGTTTCTGCAATCTGGTCCACAGGTTAACCATCGCGTTGGAGCAGACGGTATCAAAGTTACCTGTGGGAAGCAACGATTTTTTGCGGCGGCTCAACCCAACCGACAATTTAGAAAGCAAAGTAATTAATCCGAAAGTATAAGCCTTTTTCTTGGAAAGTTCGTGAAGCGGAGCTATCCCGTAGGGAATCGCCCGATCGAGCATTTATCAAAGGAATACCATAGTCGAGACGCACATTCAACCGATCGCCCATCTGCCAAACCAGCCCCAAACCCGCACCCAACAGCGTGTCAGACTCAGGATTCGCTTTTTCCCCCGAATGGTTCCAGCCTACCCCAAAATCGACAAACGGAGCCACTTGTAACAATCCTTTGACTTGCGGCACCCGCCAAACCGGGATTCGCACTTCCGCACTGGCGATCGCACCGCTATCAGTTAACAGTAAATCTTGGCGGTATCCGCGCACGCTTTGAACACCGCCGATCCCGATTTGTTCCAGAGAAAGCAGCGGGCGATCGGCTAATTGAATATCGGAACGCACTATCAGCAAGGTTTCCGGCGCTAACAGCCGCACATACTGAGCTTGTCCACGCCACGACAAAAAGCGACTATCAGGGCCGCTATCGTTCGCAGTAGCGCCCAAAAAATTGGTACCGACAGAAAACTGCGATCGCGCTGCGAACACTTGACTGGTATTTCGCTGCACGTATTCTTGAAAAAACCGCACCGCCGAAACCCGCGTTTCCCCGCGATCGTTTGCTCCCGCCGACAGCGCAAATGGTTCCCCCAACAGGAATGTATCGCTTTCTTGGCGCGATAAACTTACTCCCAAAGCTAAAGTGCGATCGGGCTTTTCGACAATCGGCTGGCGGTAAGTTAACTCGTAAGTGCGCGATTTACCCTCAATTTCTGCCGCAGCAAAGGGTTCCTCGATCACGTTGGTGCTCGCAGCACCCGCAGCAAACCGAATTGTGCCGTTGCGCGCGTTGACGGGAACTGTGTAGCTACCGTTAAATTCATTGCTACCGTCGGTGTTAGCGTAGGATACCTCCAATCCGTCGCCCAAACCCAGCAAATTTGCTTGATTGACGCGCACGCCGCGCCGAAAACTGCCGACGCTGGGCGATCGGTTGTTGTCTGCGAACACTTCGCCGCTGAGGCTGTCTGCTTCTTTAATCCGCACTTCCAATCGGCTGTTTTCCGGGCGGCTTCCGGCTTGCAATTCGGCGGAAATATTGGCAATTAAGGGGTCGAGTTGCAGCATTTGCAAGGCTTCCAGCAGCCGATCGCGATTGAGCGGCCTTCTGGTGGCGCGTTCGAGGCGCGATCGCACGTAACTTGAATTCAAGCGTCTGTTTCCAGTAATCACAATTTCATCTAACCCGCCTTCTACAATCCGAATTTTTACCACGCCTCCTTCCCTGGGAAAGCTTTGGTTGGCGGGAATTACAGCCCCGGAATTGATGTATCCGGCTGCTACGTATTTTTGAGTGACGGCTGCTTCGGCTGCGATCAGTTCAGCAAAGGTGATTTCGCGCCCCGCAAATTGCTGCGTAACTTCTGCCAGTTCGCGATCGCTAAAAGCCGTGTTGCCCTCAAATTCAAAGCGCTCCACCCGAATTGTACCCGGAATCCCCGGTCTGGTGTCGCCGGGAACAGGTGTTGCTGGGGTTGGCTGGAGGGGAGAGGGTGGAGGCGGTTCGGGGGTAATTGGTGAGGGAAATTCCGGCTCTCTCGGTTGAATTGGGTTGGGCAGTTGGCTGATATTGTTATCAGAATTGTCTGTACTCGCGATCGCGACAGGACTCGGTTCTAATTCCGATGTCACCGGATTTGAAATTAGTTGCGAATCTCGATCGCCCTCCAAACCCGTTTTTTGGGCGCTAATACTTTCTTCTAGCGGTTTACCTGAGTTAGAAAGCGCCGTTTCTTGAGTTTTGGCGATCGAGGTGCGATCGGCCCAATTGGCAACTTCTGACTGTAAATCTGGAGTTCCTGCAGGTATAATTGGTGGCAAAGCCGATCGCTCTGATGCTGGGGCGAGCAAGTCTTCGCGAGTGTCAAGATTATTATAAGTGCTTCGCTCGTGTCGATCGCGATCGCTACTGACTGCGGTCAAATCCTCAACATTGGAGGTAAAAATTGCAACATTGCTAGCCGATGTTTTCGCTGGTTTTCCCAACCAAACTAAGCCAAAAATTCCAGCGATTAAAAAAAGTTTTTGCGATCGACAAGCCATAGGATCTAATTATCTCGAATAATTGGGTGAAAATCTTTTCAGGAACCCGTGCACCCTAAACTTAAAATTAATCTTAACCGCAAAAAAGCCAACAACCTTCGCCACCAAAAGTTTCGCAACGGCCAAAAACCCAAAAATCGCTCCGGTGTTCGTCCCCCAAAACTTACACATCAACCGGATGCTGATCCGCAACAATATCTCGACATTCGATCGCCAACGGTATAAAAAATCGATTTATTCGATCGCCCAACCAGTGCTTTGAGGTTGATGGGGCGATCGTACCAATAGCAAAAAACCGGGTTTTTCATACGTTCACTTCGTCACAGCCCGCAGACAAAGTAAAAAACCCGGTTTCTGAGATTGTGGTGCACAAACTATCAACTACATCATGTCAAGTCGCTGACACAAACAGTTTGTAGTGCAAACGACCTGAGCCGGTTAGCAGTGCAGACACAATATTATGCCGATCGACCAGCACTAGCAGCACCCATTGGAGCCCCGTCAGTCAAACCCACCAACCGAGCGCTCAACTCCCACATCCGCTCGCCTTTCTCATCATCCCGCGCCTGCGGAGAAACCTTCTGCACAAAAGATTTGCCATCTTTTTTCTGACGATTTCCCCAACTCCAATAAGCGCCAGATTGCTTGTATTCGGGATCTGCAACCACCATCGCCAGCCTTTCCCCAGCCAACTCCTGCGACACATAACCCCCGGTAATATTCTTCTGAAACAGCGGGAACAGCTTCTGAAACAAAGGATAGTGATTGCGGAACAGCGGCGTATCCGCAACGCATCCGGGATATAGCGAAGTGAAATTAATCCCCGTCGATTCGTGAAAGCGGCGGTGCAATTCCCGCATCGTCAGCACGTTGCAAACTTTGCTATCTTTATAAGCCTTGACCGGTTCAAACTTCTTACCGTCAGCCATCGAAACCGGGTCTTTGAAACCCGCTTCAAAGCCCTCAAAATTTCCCAAATCCGGGCGCGGCGGAATCTTCCCGCCCAACTCGTCTGGATTGTGAGTCACGGTTCCCAAAATCACGATTCTCGCATCGGAATAATACGAAGGCTTCATATTTTCCATCATCAAGTTGCACAGCAGGAAATGACCGAGGTGATTCGTAGTCATCGTCAACTCGTAACCCTCCTGAGTCCGCAGCGGTTCCTTAATCAAAGGCATATAAATTGCCGCGTTGCACACCAAAGCATCGAGAGGCCTGCCGCTGGCCTTGAATTCCCTAGCAAATCGGCGCACGCTCTCCAAATCTCCCAAGTCAATCTGCATAATGGAGAAACTGCCTTGAGGTATGCCCAACTCTTGGGCTGCGTCTCCGGCTTTCCGCACGTCGCGACAGGCCATGACTACGTGCCATCCTTTGTCTGCAAGGGCTTTCGCGCCGTACAAGCCGACGCCGGAGGATGCGCCGGTGATGATAACTGTTGACTTGTGATTTTGTGCCATTTTCTTAAAAATACTTCGATCGCTATTGATTATTTTTGGACACTCTCAGCCTGAGCTAGTAGCTCGGATGTTTTGAGATGCCTTCAGTTTAATAGGATAGGCCCAAACGTTCTCGATCTCAACTTGGACGATGGGCGATCGACACCGGAGCACATTTTCCTACATTCAAAAGCACAGGTTTGTAGTGAAAACTTTAGTCCGCTAATTTTGATGCGGACTAAAGTCCGAACGATCAAACCTCATCAGGAAATAGCTTGAGATTCCTGATAAGTCGGGAAATCGATATAACCTTCAGGCCCAAAAGAATACCACACCCCAACTTCTGCAGGCGGATTGAGCGGCCAACCATTAGCGAAACGCTCTACCAAATCTGGATTGCTGATAAAATCGCGACCAAAAGCAATTAAATCCGCAACTTTGCTGCTCAAAGCCGTTTCAGCCTGTTCTTGAGTGTATCCGCAGTTGCCAATCAGCGGCCCGGCAAACACATCGCGAAACTCTCCTATCATCATCGGCGTTCCCAATTCGTGAAAGCCAAATGCCAGACCGTCCACCAAGTGAAGGTAAGCTAAATCATAGGCATTTAACTGCCCTGCGAAATACAGAAAATCTTCTCGATATTCTGGAGAACCCATATCATTGTAAACACCATTGGGAGAAAGTCTAACTCCCACTCTGTTTGCCGGAAATACTGTGATAATCGCCTCTACAATTTCCTTAAGAAAACGGTAGCGATTTTCGACTGTCCCACCATAGGAATCAGTGCGGTGATTGGTTCTGGTTTGCAGAAATGTGTCAATGAGATAGCCGTTTGCCGCGTGAATTTCTACACCGTCAAAACCTGCCATTTTTGCCCGTTCCGCCGCCTTGCGATAATCTTCTACAACCAGCGAGATTTCATCGGTTTCTAGAGCGCGGGGGGTTTGGTAGGGTTGTTTTCCCGCAGGAGTATGAATGCCTTCTCCGTTGATTTTGACGGCAGATGCTGCAACTGGCAATTGATTGTTTTCGTGAAAACTGCTGTGGGAAGCCCGCCCGCAGTGCCAAAGCTGCATGAAAATCGGTGTTTCGCGGCCATGAACCGCAGTTACAACTTGCTTCCAAGCTTCGGCTTGCTCGTCTGAATAAATACCGGGCGTATTCAGCCAACCGTTAGCTTGAGTAGAAACCACCGTAGCTTCTGTAATGATTAAACCAGCGGAGGCTCGCTGAGTGTAATATTCTGCCATCAAGGCGTTGGGCATCCGCGATTCACCGGCTCTGCTCCGCGTCAGGGGTGCCATGACTACCCGATTTTTTAAGGGTAAATCTCCGATTTTGAAGGAACTGAGCAGGAGTGGAGAGGTTGTTTTAGCGGTCATAATTTTGATATTTACTCAACTGAAGAATCTGAAAAATTTGAGTTCGATCGCTTCTCAAGATAACTCAAACAGGACTTGCGAACAAATCTTTGTCAGCATATCTCTATATCGTGTCCGCACGCGCGATCCAATCTTGCAGAACTTTGCGGACTTAAGTCCGCACAGATCCAATGTTATTTACTCGTTACCAGGCTCTGCCTGGTAATGCAGATCCGGAGGCTCTGCCTCCATTTTCGATTTTTTCAAGCGAGGCAGAGCAAGAGTGATATCGTTTCCCAGGTTCTTCCTGGAAACCAGTTATATTAGTTATTTAATACTGCCAAATTTTTAGTTACTCTAACAGCCAATTAAATAAACCTTTAACTGTAAGGTTGAATTCTCGGGCAAATTCTGGCACTGGTAACAGTACATCGGCTTCATCATAAAATGCTGTTGGTCGATCGCGCAAATAAACAAATACACATTGCTCAGATGGGTCAATCAGCCAACCCATCTGCGTTCCGTGCCTCAAGCAATGCAGAATATTTTTCGTTACTTTAGTTTGGCTTTGGTCGGGCGAAAGAATTTCGATCGTCCAATCTGGCGCAATTGCAAAAACATTAGCCACTTCACCATTTTCCTTGCGAGGAATCCTGTTCCACAGGAATACCGAAACATCGGGTACGATCGATCGCCCGCCAAAAGTGCAGCGGAGTTCACAGAAAGCTCGTGCAATCTTCTTGGATCTTACAACCGAGTTGATTGCAGGGGACAATTCAGTCTGAAGTGCACTGTGTTCTCCTTGTGGCATTGGTTTTTGGACGATCCGTCCATTAATGTATTCGCTGGCGGGTTCCGTCTCCGGCAGTTGCAGAAACTCTTCTAGGGTAAAGTTTTTAGTGGGAGTCTGTACCATTTTAAGGTTTCCTGAACAGAGGCGAGTTGAGATTCCTATGCTTATAATTCTACAGATATCGATCGCCCGCGTGCTCAAAATGGAGTCGCCGCCTGTAAGTGCAGCCATTCTCCCGACTGCGGGTGCTCAAAGCAAAGTTCCCGCGCGTGTAAGTGCAATCGACTCGCCTGTGCCCGACATCCGTAAAGTCGATCGCCCAAAATCGGTATTCCCAACCCTCCGACATCCGCTGCATGAACCCGCAACTGATGCGTGCGCCCCGTCAGCGGCAAAAACTCGACGCGAGTATGATTTCCCTCCCTCGCCATTACCTGAAAGCCAGTAACGCTGGGCTTTCCGCACTCCCAATTAACTTGTTGGCAAGGGCGATTTTCGGGATCGCCCCAAAGTGGAAGTTCGATCGTCCCGGCATCAATTTTTACAGTCCCAGAAAGCACCGCTTCATAAACTTTGCGAACTTGTTTGTTAGCAAATTGGCCGCTCAATTGGCTGTGGATTTCTTTGTCGCGAGCCAGGAGCAAAATACCCGATGTTTCTAAATCCAATCGGTGAACATTCTTCAAATTCAAATCATCGTAAAAATAGTTTTGCAAGCGGCTTTGAACGCTATCTTGAGTATCGAAATATCGACCGGGAACTGATAGCAATCCGGCGGGCTTGTTGACAGCAATTAACCAGTCGTCTTGATAAATAATCGGTAATTTTGATTTGTTTTGACCCAATCCAGAAAGCAAAAAACCCATCAGCGGCTGACACCGATCGCCACAAGCACCATAAAATTCCCCTTGAATCTTATCTCCAGAACTCGGCCCCCACCAAAATTCTGCCATTGCTAGGGGTTTTAAATTATTTGCAGCAGCATAGTGCAGCAATTTTGGCGCGCAACAATCGCCCGTTCCCGTGGGAATAGCACCGGCAGGCATCAATTGCAAGAGCGATCGCGATTTACCCAAAAAATTCACCAGCGTATAGGCCGCGTGCATCTGCGCCTGAAGTTCGCGGGAAAGCTCTTTTCGCTGCTTTTTCAGCGCCCGCATCCGCTCATCGGCAGCTTCAATTAAGAGTTTTAGCGGCTGCAATGTTTCATCCCGCCGCCGTTTCAATTGCCTGCGTTCAATTTTCTCCAAACGGCTGGCTTGATTCAATTGTTCGAGAGCAATTGAGAGTGCTTCTGCTGCGAGAGTTTGAGACAGTAATTGGCGTTTTTGTTCTCGCTGTTGCTTGCAGTTTCGGTGCTGTTCGTTCAATAATTGCAATTGCAATTCAAACTCGCTCAATAAAGCTTGATACTCTTGTCGCTGCGGCAGTTGATTCAGTGCAATCAGTTCCTGTTTCATCGCTTCTAATTGAGTTAAGGCGCGCGCTTCCTCTCCTTGAACTCGCGATCGTCCCGGAATCGGCGGCACCCAGCCCTCAACAACGCTGCAACCGTTCAGCAGCCCGGAAAATGCTTTGAGTATCCCCTGTTCCCCCGAAGCCATCTCTACCAGCAATATGCCGTACATCTTGCCCTCGCGATCGTAGGAAGCGTCCGCAGCAAGGTACTGCATTAAACCCCTGGCGAGCTCCTCTGACATTCGAGTGCGGGGCAGTCTCAGCAGTTCGCCGCTTTGAGGACAATTACCTTGGTACCAATAATTGCAGGAAAGGTCGATCGACCTTGAATTGCGATCGGTAAAGCAGTCCGCAAAATCTAAAAGTCTGTGTACAGTTAGCATATGAAATTTATTTTGAAATCAGGATGACGAGATATTTGTTTGTTTCCCGACGGCATTTTACAGCCGAATACTGAAAGCGGGAACTGTGCATAATTTTATACATATAGATTTAAGTTGCTCTCAAGTAAATATAATTTGTGGCAGAAGACCTGATATGCTAAATTGGTTTCAAAACCGCAGCGAGTTAAGAACAGCATAAGTTAATATATAAGACCGCAAGCTTGTCAACCCACTAAATTTTTTATATGTAAGGCGTATGCCAGACCTCTCGACTTCAGCCACGGAAAACTCGTCAAACCCCCAACCAGCTCTACTGCCACCGATTTTAAGAATTGTGGCAGCATTTCCAGATTACGATCGGGGCAATAGATTGTACGCATCGGGAAGGTACGAAGCGGCGATCATTTGCTATGGAAAAGCGGTGCAAATTAAGCCGGACTGGGCCCGGGCGTGGCTGAATCTGGGCAAAGCTTACAAGCAACTGCACTCCTACGCAGAAACAGTGGCCTGTTGCGATCGAGCTATAGCAATTAATCCAGAAGAATATTGGGCTTGGATGCTGCGCGGGAGCGCACAGTTAAATTTACAGAATTACTCAGAAGCGATCGCGGCTTTCGACAAAGCAATTGAAATCAATCCAGAAAAGCACGAAGCTTGGTACCAGCAAGGCAGAGTTTTAGAGGAATTGCAGGAGTGGGATAAAGCAGCAAGCTGTTACAAAAAAGCCACCCAAATTCACCCAAATTTGCCCGCGATGTGGTGCCGGCAAGGCAACGTATTGCTGCAAGCAGAGCGCTACGCTGAAGCCGTGGCGGCCTACGAGCGATCGCTCAAACTCGTCTCGACTAATGCAGAAGCTTGGCTGAACCGAGGTTTGGCTCTGATGAAGGCCGAGCGCTACGCCGAAGCTGTAACTTCTTACGATCGCACCATTCAACTACAACCACAAAACAGTCTGGCTTGGTTCAATCGGGGTATTGCTTCAGCAAAACTGCACAAATACGGAGAAGCAGTCACAGCTTACGATCGCGTGCTGCAACTGCAACCCAACGATTGCGAAGCTTGGTTTTATAAAGGAATGGCGCTCAAACACCAGTGGCGCGATGGCGCAATTGCTTGTTTCGATCGCGCAATTGAAATTAATTCTTTTTATCCAGAAGTATGGATCGGGCGCGGTCAAACCCTGTCAGAATCGAGAGATTATGAAGAGGCGATCGCTGCTTTTGACAGAGCAATTCAAATTAATCCAAACTTCCCCGAAGCTTGGCTGGGTAGAGGCATCGCCCTAGCAGAATTGGAACGCTACAAAGATGCGATAATCGCTTACAGCAATGCCCTACAAATAGAAGGGAATTTTCTAGAAGCTTGGAATTTCCGAGGCGAAGCTCTAGAAAACTTGCAGCAGTACGAAGAAGCGATCGCCTGTTATGACAAAGTAATTTCTTTGAGTTCAGAAACAGAAATCACATCAAAAGTAGGATTGCAGCAAGGCGCGGCCCTGGAAAAATTGCAGCGTTACGAAGAAGCAGTCGCAGCTTACAACCGCGTAATTAAAATCGTGCCCGACAATTTTGAAGCTTGGTTGAAACGCGGCCACGCTCTATCAACTTTGCAGCAATACGAACAAGCTCTAGCATCCTACGATCGAGCAATTACTATCTGGCCCGATAGCTATCAAGGCTGGGTGCAGCGAGGTTTGCTGCTAGGGAAAATGCAGCGCTATTCCGAATCGCTCGTCGCATTTGACCAAGTGATTCAACTCAAGCCGGACAACTGGGAAGCTTGGGCACAGCGGGGCGACGTTTTGCAAAAATTGCAGCGGACTCAAGACGCCATGAACTCTTACGGAGTCGCCCTAGAAATCAAACCCGATTATTACGAAGCTCTAGTCAGTCGAGAAGAATTAAGGCTGAAGGACGCAATCACAGGAAAATGGTAATGGAGATGTTGAAACAAGCAGGAAAAAGCAAGGGAGACGTGCAATTATCTGTGAAAACAAACTCAGGAATTTTTAACAGCAAAAATATCTTTGTATAAGATTCAAAATGCTTTTAAAATCCATAAACATTGGAAAAAGCCAGTCAATTTTAGAGCCTTAGACTTCGCCATAAAAGTTTTAAATGGACTGTGCATATTAAGGCGTGCAGAATTAATTACACTTGCATTACTGCATAATATCATCTCCGGTCGATTACCATAACAAAAATAGTTGGTAGTGCGGAATGCGAGTCCCCTCTTATGTTGCGGACTCCAGCCCGCACGCGCGATCGAATCTTGTTGAAGTTAATCGATCGCACGCGATATCAAACTAATTCAAACAAAATAACTTAAGTTTTTCTACATTATAGTTATTTTCACGAAAAGCAAAAATCAAACCTAAAAAAATTAGGTTAGGAAAATTTTCATAGTTTTGATTGCTTAAAAATACCAGTAAGCTCAGCCACATCTGCAGAATGTGGGTTACAATAGCGGCAAAAGTGATATTGTTCACAAAAAAAAGAATCTTTAGTAAAAATTAGCCGATCGAATCAGCCAAACCAGCAAATGTATTGATTTTGCTTGAATAAAGATGTCTAACGTCTACAGCACGGCCCAACTCATTAAAATCCTCGAAGAAGAGCGCCAAGCCTGCTTGCACGGGCGACGTCTCAACTTGACTGAAACTCCTGCTACAGGGAATCCGGTGATCGATCGTTTTCTCAAATCTGAGGGCGTTCAAAAGTTTACTGCTTATCAAAATTTTAAGGCTGCGGTGCACGAATACCAGCGGGAACATCAAGTTTCTGGGATTGTCTGGCGGGAAATGGCGGTTAAAGGCAATACTCTGCGCTATCCGGCGGTGGATGATGAGTTGATAGCTTTACCGGTTGATTTGATTACTCTGACAGCAGCTAAGATTGCGATGTTAGAATTTTGGCAGCAGGTAACTGCGGGGATGGATTTGTATTTGAGTATTAACAGCGGGAAGGATTTTCGATCGATCGAGCCGGTGGATGTAGAGGCTCTAGCTCAGCGCACAGAATGGGCCAGTCTCTCGAAGTGGGAAAAGTTGGATTTTCTCGAAATTTTGTTGCAGTTGGGCTGGGGGAAGCCGGAGGAAGCCTATTACAAGCGGGGATGGCCGACATCGGGCAGCGAGTACATTCACGCAGTCAAACCCGGGCAGCGGCCGATTTGTTAATTAGTCAGTTGTCAGTTGTCAGTTGTCAGTTGACAGTTGTCAGTTGATAGTTGATAGTTGATAGGGCAATCCTAAATGAGTCGTAAACTTTTTACCCCACCCCAACTCTCCCCTTACCAAGGGGAGGGAATAAGAAATTCACAAATGATTTAGGATTGCTATAGTTGATAGTTGATAAGTAGGGGGCGTAGTAGACACAGCTTTAGTTTGTGGATCTCATACGCGAACCCTAAAGTAATAATTCAGAAGTTAATGGATGCACTTACCATTTCAGAAACCGGGTTTATTGCGATATTTCTCGTTCCGGTTGTCAAAAATCGTAGAAACCCGGTTTCTTTCCCTCGCACTAACTAATGACAACTGCCCACAGTCAACTGTCAACTGTCAACTGACAAAGCATCAAACCAAACCACTGTTTTGGATCTGTCCAAACTTGCACCGACTTTAAACCGCGCTCAGAAAGTTCTTTCTTTACCGTATTCAGATTAAACTTACGAGAAATTTCGCTGCGGATAGTTTCTCCAGCGGCAAATTCTACCGTTAAATTGAGAGCGCGCAAGTTCGCGGTTTGCGCTTTCATACTTCTCAAGTGCATTTCAATTTGACATTCTTCTTGATTGTAAAATGCCCAATGCTCGAACTGCGCTAAATCAAAATTTCCTTCATACTTGCGATTTAAATGTCGCAGCATATTTAAGTTAAAGGCTGCTGTCACTCCTTGATTGTCATCGTAGGCCGGCTCTAAAATATCTTTAGATTTGTCTAGGTCAATTCCCAATAAAAAATATTCTCCTGGCTGCAATGCACCGACAATTTGCGAGAAAAATACATCGCATTCTTGATGGTTTAAATTGCCGAGGGTACTGCCTAGAAAGCAAATCATTCGGGTTGGCAACGGTGACGGTGCAATTTTAGCTAGGGCTAGTTCGTAAGTGCTGACAAGTCCGTGAATCTGGAGGGACGGATAATCTGTTAGCAGTTGACAAGCGCTGCTTTCTAGGATAGTCGGACTGATGTCGATCGGCAAATAGTGCAGGGGATATTGCAGTTGGTTGTAAGCATCGAGGAGAATCCGAGTTTTGGTGGAACTGCCGCTACCGAGTTCGACGATTTCGCACGGGCCCGTCAAACGGGCGATCGCCCCTGCACACTCTTGCAAAATTGCCGTCTCCGTGCGTGTCACGTAGTATTCTGGCAACTGACAAATCAACTCGAACAGCTTCGATCCGCGATCGTCGTAGAAATACTTGGGAGGCAGGGTTTTAGGGTTTTGAGTCAACCCGCTAACGACTTCGCTACCTGCGTTGATTTCTGCGGGTGTGGGTGCTGTCGCGCTCACCAGTCGCTCTAAATGCAGGCGATTTTCCTTTGTTGAGGCTTGCTTTGCCGTCTCCGACAGTCTTGGGGATTTCATAAAGTTAAAATATAGGATGCACCAGTGGTTATAGCACAGGGTAGTGTTGCCAAAAATCAGGCTTAAGCCTGATTTTTTATGTCGCTCTCGGTTTTATATTTTCTCACTAAATGGCGATCGCTCCCCAAGTCAAAACTTAAAAAATCTCTACTATAATTAGAAAATATTTTATAAAAGTTTGTTACTGGATCTTTTTAGATTTGAAAGAAATTGGAAGTTTAGCTCAAAAAATATCGTTCCGAATTCACTCTCACTCAGTTTATATCTATCCGTAAAATAAGCCCGATAAGTTCGCAGTCAAAACTAAATTCCTTTGACTTCCATCGAGACTCAAGTCCTCATCTCAAATCCGTTAGTATCGGAATAGTAAGTTAACTGTTAACTCTTGACTGTTGTTATTTGTTATTTGTTGTTTGTTGTTTGTTATTTGTTGTTTGTTATTTGTTGTTTGTTGTTTGTTGTTTGTTGTTTGTTGTTTGTTGTTTGTTGTTTGTTGGTTGCAATGCCCTGTTTGGCCTGTTTGCCCTGTTTGGCCTGTTTGCCCTGTTTGGCCTGTTTGGCCTGTTTGGCCTGTTTGGCCAATGCCGCATAATACCTCATCTTTATGAAAAAGGCTATAATTGCATGACCAACTACTTGGCGCAGCGAAAACCAGCGATAATTTGCCGCACGCCCGGATAGTACCAATTCCGAAAACTCGATCGCATTGCTTGAGGAAAAGTCGCCCAACTCCCGCCTTTCAAAACTCGGTGTTCTCCATCAAAATAAACTTGAGAATATCCCTTGTAAGGATAACTTTCAAATCCTGGATAAGCGTCAAATGTGGAAGCAGTCCACTCCCAAACATTCCCCAACATATCGCAGCAGCCTGTCGCACTCGCTCCTTTTGGAAAAGCATCAACTGGCGATGTGTTTGCAAGATTATTCCCGTGATTGCACAGGCTGGCATTTGGCGGTGCTTCTCCCCAAGGATAGGTGCGATTTGTTTGATTTGCTGCATCCCAACTCGCTGCTTTCTCCCATTCGGCTTCTGATGGTAAACGCTTGCCGGCAAAGTTGCAGTAGGCTTCGGCTTCGTACCAACTTACGCCACAAACTGGATGGTTGTTTAACGCTGGATTTTCTGACCAGTAAAGCGGGCGATCGACTAAATGAACTTTGAGCCATTTCCACCCCTCTACTGACCACCAATCAGGGTTTTGATAGCCGCCGGATGCCATAAAATCTCGGTATTGACCGCAAGTGACGGGATAGCGATCGATCGCGTATGCTTCTAAATAACACAAGTGGCGCGATCGCTCGTTATCCAAAGCCTCAGCAGCATCGCTTCCCATATAAAATTCCCCGCCCGGAATTTCAATTTCTGAATTGGGAATTGGACATGGGGCATCGGGCATCGGGCATCGGGAATCGGGCATTAATATTCTTTCTTCCCTCTGCCTTCTTCCCCCTTGCGGATAATTAATCCGTGTATCCGCGTCCAAATCCCTGTCGCGCCTTCCTTCCTTCCTTTGCATTTGCAACACAAAAGCCACGGTTTCGCAGTGCTGGCTTTCGTGCTGAATCATAAACCGCCAGAGACGTTCTTGCTCCTCGATCGGCGCTATTTCCAAATAATCTAACACCTTTTTTCTCACCGCATCCAGATACAATTTAACTTCTGGTAACGCTGGCAGAAAAACCCGCTGTTTTTTCGGCAAAACATCCGCAGCAAACAGTTGGTGATACTCAGGAAAAACTGGCTTCAAAAGAGCACATCGCTGCAACAGCCACAAATCTTCAGTATAAGCAATGTGACCTAAATGCCAGCCAACCGGACTGAAATCTGGATGAGCAAGGCGGCAGAAAGTATCGCAATCTATGTCTGCAAATAATTTAAAAGTGCCGCGCCGACACTGCTGCAAATCACGATAAATTGCCTCTCTACAAGATTGGATAGATTTGGATATCACCGTCTACTCCCGTACTGATAATGCTGTCTTCTGGACACTCGTGCCAATTGCCAGCAAATAAAGGCTCTGAAGCAATGATGACCGAATTTGGAAAGTTTAGATCGTCCCGCACCCAATAAAGGGAAGGAGCGGCTTTTTGGGAAGCAAAGCGAGAGGCAACGAGCTGGTGTCCGTCGCTGATAATGATGTTAGCTGAAAATTCTGTTTGCTGAACTTTTGCTAAGTCTGCCAAGATTTTTAAGGAGTTTTGCAAAGCTGCTTGTAGGGTCAGACTTTGGTCGGTCAATTCATTGACAAATAAGCCGAAGATGTGTTCTGAATCTGTAGTACCGTTAATTGATTGATAAACGGTATCGCACAGGCGATCGCGAATTGGTCTGTACAGAGTTTGGCGAAATTTTTTCACGAAGCCGTTGTGTACGAACAGCAGGCGATCGTACCCAAACGGCTGACAGTTGCTCAAATCTACAGATTGTCCCGAAGTTGCGCTGCGAACGTATCCGATCGCGCAGCCGGATTCAACGTATCGACTGATACTCGGTAGATTGAGGTCGCTCCAAATTGGCTGTATGTTTTTATAGGTAAACGGGTCAGTCTCTAGGTGCGGGTGATACCAACCGATGCCAAAACCGTCAGCATTAACCACGCCTGAAGTCATTTCGCGGGGCTCGTAACTCTGCACAATTAGGGAATGTTCCGGCTTGTAAAGAATAGAATCGAGTAAAATCGGCTCCCCGAGGTAGCCAAGCAAACGGCACATATAATTTTTACAGCAAATTGATTAGTATTCTAAATCATTCGGCCAAAAATTGCCCGATCGCCCGTCTTGTACCAGCGCCGGGAACTGGGTTTTTGGTAAGCTGTTGTGCATTTAAACTGTATATTTTGATGACAATCAAAAATCGTCAAATCCTCTCCCCCTCTTGATCCTGAGCGAAGCCGAAGGGCCCTTCTCCCCCTCAATCGCCCTACACAATCTCATACACAATCTATAGGAGCAACAGCTTAGCCCGCTGCCAGCATCGCAGTACAAACGGTACAGTAAAGGTAGAACCCCAGCAGCACAAGGAGACCTTGAATGTTCCTCGACGAACTCATCCCAGTGGCCAAAGAATTGATGCAACAGCCGATCGCCTTTGCGGGCGGATTTTTCTCGGGCCTGCTTCGACTCAACCTTCACGAAGATCCCGTCAGAAGCTGGATTGACGAACAAGCAGGTTCGACTTCCTACACTCCTCCCGCAACCGAAGCGACTAACAAAAGCACTGGGCCTCAGTCGATCTCGATCGACTAAGAAACAGCAGTAACTATCCGATCTATTACAAAGGGTTTGTCGGTGCGGCAAACCCTTTGAGTCAGGTGCGATCGCCCCCGCCGCTAGAGCGCACGCAGACAGTAAAATTAAGAGTATGCAATGTTAAATCCGCTGCACAAAAAAATCGACTTTCGATCGGCTGCACTTGATTCAGACTTTTTGAAACATATATAATTTATGCGATCGAGTCCAGAAACCCGATTTCTTCCCGGATACTTTCCTGCTAAAACCAAGATTTATCAGGAAAAACCGGGTCGATCGCCGTCGGTTTTAGAAAGAGTAAATTCTGCCTTTTTCATCAATATAAACTGACCGATCTTGCCTACTCCGACCATCAGATGTAGTGATCCGAACCGTCACAAGATTTGTCTTAGAATCTACGCTGTAGTCGTATTTCAAAGTTGTGGTTCCTCCTTTGACATTAATCGGAATATTGGCAATGTCGGCCGTGCGGCTGCTGACGCTAACCGTGATGTTTTTGCTGGCTCCGACGGGTAAGGATGATAAACGAACACCTGATTCACCGTATTCTAGGTTTAATCCGGTTTCATTTAACAGTCTCAGGGTAATGTTCCGAGTAGTGTCAACCTGCGCCCTCGGCTGCCAAAATCCGGGTTGTGGGCCGCCGCTAGTTGCCGGTTGAGATAATGCAGGATGGGGATGCAGACAGCCGAGGGCGGCAAGAATTGCTGCGGTTGCAATGATTTTTGATTTCATTGTTTGTTGCTCCGAGTAAGGTGTTGATCATATTTCTATCCTAACTTGAAAATCCATTTTTTTATTGAGGACTTAGGTTCCCAAACTCGGCAGCCCGGACAAAATTTGCGGTTGAGGGCAATATGTCTGTCAAAAAATTTGGTTGATAAAATCGTTAATACCCAATACGCTAACATCCGAATACTTACATTAGGCTGAAATATCCAAAATAATTTAAACAAGGCTGGAGCAAAGTCTCACAAGCAATCTCAGTCATTTTTGACACGCAATGTTGATTTACCGCAACAGCTTATCTCCTATCGTTTTCGGCTGCATCGAAATGATAAATTAGAGGGCAATTCATGAATATTTTTTACAAGTCGCCACCTATCTCGGTGCAATTTCCAGTTGTTCGATTCACAATCAACAGTCAACAATCAACAATCAACAGTCAACAATCAACAGTCAACAGTCAACAGTCAAAAATTCTGGAGGAGTGCAACCGGAATTGATATCAATTATTAACGATCGATCGAGCGGCTTCTAGAATCAAGCGCTGTTCGGCCCGGGCGATCGCCCTGCAAGTTTGTTCTGCAGCATCGACATTGACGGAAATAGACGAAATCCCCCACCGCACCAAGGATTCAACTATCTCAGGATACAGTGCGGTCGCGTCGCCGCAGATCGAGCAAGGAATGCCCGCAGCCCTGGCCTGTTGAATTAATTGTTCGATCGCCTTCATTACTGCTCGATCGCGCCCGCTAAAACCACCTGCTAACTGTTCCGAGTTGCGGTGAATGCCTAATAGAAATTGAGTTAAATCGTTGCTGCCGATGGAAATTCCTTGAACTCCGGCTTTTACATAATCTGGCAATAAAAATAATACCGAGGGAACTTCCGCCATAATCCACATTTCAAATTCGTTTGGTCGGTTTTGCCAATTTTTTTCTAATCGCTCGCGGCAGTAAACAAATTCGTCAACAGAGCGCACGAAAGGCAAAATTAAATTGATATTTGTATGGCCCCAATCGCAGACTTTTTGAAGCACGCACAGTTCCCAATCAAATAACTCGGGTTCAAAGGTATAACTAAAACTGCCGATGGCTCCCGATTCGCGCAAATCGAGAGAGCGATAAAATATCGGCCGCGGCGCAACGGCTGCTGCAAATAAACTGAGGCAATCCGCCATGCGATCGACAAATTCCGATTGGCGGCCGTTTTGCAGCAAAACTTTGGGGTTTTGACAGTCCAAAGCTTCCAATGCCATCAATTCCGATCGCAGCAATCCGATGCCATCTATTGGTAGATTTTTGAGGCGCTCGATCGAACTTGTTTGGCTGACATTAACTAGCAGTTGAGTCGCCGTTGGCGCGCCCCAAGCAGATTCGGGAGATTGTACCAGTCGAGATTGAAGACCGGGATTGGACGATCGCTCCGATGCAGAAAATTGGTGGTTGGCTATTGACATTTTTGCTGCCGTACTGTATATATCTGGATTGTTTGCTGTTTCCTCAAGTCGGCTGCTTTCTGCTGTGTCAGTCGCCGAATCTGGGGCGGTACTAAAAACTTCTCCGCTATCGCCATCTACCAACACCGAATCCCCCGAGGCGATCGTCCGAGTCGCCCCTGCAACTCCCACAACGGCAGGAATCCCCAACTCTCTAGCTAAAATCGCGCCGTGGCCTGTCATGCCTCCTTCTTCGGCAACTACCCCCGCAGCAACTTTCAGCCAAGGCAGCCAGTGCGGCTCGATTGTCCGGGCTACCAAAATGCCTCCAGCCAAGAATTGAGCGTTTTCTGGGTGGGAATTAGTGATAACTTGGGCAATTGCTTCGGCTTTTCCCGAGGCGGCGGCCAAACCTCTGAGTATCGCAGGAGTTCTCGCCGGGGCGATCGCCACACCCCGTTTCGGCGTGACTTTTTCCCCTGGCAAAAAACGAATCTGAGTGAAATACAACTGCGTTTCGCCGCTGTTTTCTGTCTGTTCGATCGTCCAATCTAAGATTAAATCAGACTCATATTCAGCTATTATTTGTTTGCTGGCTTTAATAATTTTTTGTAGTTGCGATTCTTCTAAAACATATTCAGTTTGTGCTTTCTCTTCCAGCGCCAACACTTCCACGCAACTGTCAGCACAATCAGAAATTAGAAATGGAGAATCGGGAATTGGGAAAGCGGAAAAATTGCCTAGCTGCTGTTGGGCGAGCGGTTTTTCTCCGTCGGCTTTGAGGTCGTAGGCTAATGTTTTGTAACCTAGCCGCTGGAATTTAACTGCGCCTGTTTCTGGCTGCACTTGATAGTAGTCGGGGATGGTTTCTCCCCTGGGGAGGGACATTCCCAAACCGCAGGTGGCTTGGATTTCCCATGCTGCACCGGCCTTAATTTTCACTTCGCCCGCGGCGATCGCTCGCCCGAGAGGCTGCACCAAAACTACAGGATTGATTTGCTGTATCCTCATGCCGCACCGCTGCCAGTAAAATAGACTTCGGGCTCTGAACAGTTCTGCCCAAGCTCGTTTGAGTCCGGCTTCAATGGCTTCTGGTTGTGCGCGTACTGCCGGATCTTCCAGGATTCCGGCTGTTTTCGGGTGCCAGGAAGTCAGGGAAGGGCGAAAAATTAAGGTTTTGGAGTTTGAGTTGAGTTGAGAAACAGCAGACTCTAGGGTGGAGGGCAGTGAATCTGGCAGTTTGCTGGCGAGGATTTGGTGGCGGATGCTGCGGGCGATCGATTGCAGTTGTCTGGGATCGTCAACATTCAGGTGCAGGGAAGAGTGGGGCCAGTCAGCAAATAGCGGTTCTAGCCAGTCGATCGACTCTACAAACTGCCAAAATGTTTGAGCCGGCACGACAAAACCCGGTACAACGGGATGATTTTGAGCGAGCAAACAGCTCAAGTAAAATGCTTTTTCTCCCACTGCATCTCGGTCTGAAGGTTGAATTTTGTCTAGCCGGTAGAGGTTTGTCACGCGAGCGAGCCTGTCCTTAGAAACAGATTGAATTTTGATAGTTTTTCCGATTAATCAATTACCACAATTTTAGGATGAACAACCGAAAATGGACGGGATTAGTCAAATCTTTACTTAATCTATTTCTTAAGTCTAACTGTCCTCTTTGTCAGCGACCTGCGACCGAGGAGTTTTGTGCGTACTGTCACAAACAACTTCAGCGATGTCAGTTAGCAGATCCCGCTCGATTTTGGGATGATCGGGAGCGGGTTTTTGTGTGGGGCGAGTACGGCGGGACTCTGAAACGGGCGATCGCAGCTTTGAAATATGAGGGAAATCCCCAATTAGCGAAACCTCTCGGCGGCTGGCTGGCCGAAGCTTGGCTGAGTTTTCCCGAATTAGCTATTGACAATCTAACCGTTGTACCAATTCCCATGCACAAAGAAAAGGTCAAGCAGCGGGGTTTTAACCAGGCGGAACTTTTGGCGGAAAGTTTTTGCGAGCTGACTGGTTTACCTTTGCAGCGCCACGGTTTGGATCGGGTGAAAAATACTCAACCTTTATTTGCTCTAACACCACAGCAGCGAAAAGCTGAAATGAAAGATGCTTTGATTTTGGGGAAAGATTTTCGCCGCCGCCGCCCGCGCGATCGAGTGCTGTTAGTTGATGATATTTATACTAGCGGCACTACGGTTAAATCGGCTATTAAAATATTGCGAGAGTCGGGAATTTTGGTTTACGGAACTGTGGCTCTGGCAAGTCCCAATAAGAGCAGTTTGCCACCTGTTTTACGTTGAATTTTAAACAGGTTTTCCGCATCTAAATTGCATTCCGATGTCGAGAGTTTATCACGTTTTTTTGGAATAACTAACCGCGAAGACGCGAAGCGGCGCGAAGAAAGAGTAGAGAAGGAAGAGTAGAGAAGGAAGAGTTTTTACGATTGATTTAAATTTGTTGCGGGTTCGATATTAAGCGGGAACTGTTTGCTGATGTTCCAGCGGCTGCTGTCGTGCAGCAGCAATGTTAATGCTGCAGCGGTAAACTCAAAGTGGAGTTGGCGCCCTGAGAATTCCAACCAAGCAGCTTGAAAATTCTCCTTGGTTAAATCGCGAAACCCTACTGTCATGTGCGGTACAAATGGGCGATTCTGAGCAACTGGAGGGACAATTCCCAAATTCGCCTCAATATAACTGATCAAATCTGTTTGAATTTCTAGCAATTCGGGGGATTTGACAACATCCACGTAAATGACGCGGGGCGCGAAAGCGGCAAAACCGCATAGGCTAACGGGAATTGACAGCCGGTGTGCGGAAAATTTTTTTAAGCTTTCCTCTAATTTCGGAAATTCCGCCGCTGGCCATTCAAAAGGAGGTTGCAGGGTGATGTGGGGCGGTGACTTCAAGGCACTGCGGCTGTTGTAGTGTTCGGCAAAATACTGTTTAATCTCAGTAATCTGCTGTTGAATTTCCGGGGGCGGCACTAGAGCAATAAAAAATCGCTGTTTTGACTGGTTCATAGGGTAGCATCGCAGTAAGGAAGGAGTGGCTGAGTACGGGCGATCGAGTATTTACTCAATTCCTCGTACCAAAAACCTCATTCCCAATCTACAATCCCCAATCTAAAATCTAAAATCTAAAATAAAAAATGCCTTGGTTTGTCAAAATTGAGCAAGGAATTGTCGAAAAGCCTGTATTTGACCAGTATGTGCCCGCTCACAGAGCTTATGTCCGAGAGTTGATTTCTAAAGGACACCGAGCTAAAACTGGCTACTGGGCGAGGCGGGGCGGCGGTATGTTGATGTTTGAGGCGGGTTCGATGGATGAGGCAAGGGCGATCGTTGCTGAAGACCCCCTGGTGAAAAACGGTTGCGTTATTTATGAAATTTATCACTGGTGTGTGGTTGAAGAATAAATAAATGTGTTATACTCACAAATGAACTGGACCCACGCGATTCCAACGCCCAAATCTTGTCAGGACCGGAAGGTAGCAGCAACACGGGATGCTTGTAATAGGCGTGGTCTCCGGTTCACCTTGTTTTATGAGGTGTAGCTCCTATGCCTGGTTTCGGAGATATTTTACAAAAGGCAGTTTATCTTGGTGTCGGGCTAGCTTCCTATGCTGGTGAAAAAGCAGGCAGCAAGTTGACTGAATTGCGCGCTGAATCCCAAAAGCTGGCCGATGAATTAGTCAAGCGGGGCGAAATGTCAACGGAAGAAGCACGCCGCTTTGTCGAAGATATGGTGCAACAAGCTCAGCAGCAGCAACCGCCAGTAGAAGTCACTGGGGACAAAAAAACGGCTGAACCTCGCCGGATTGAAATTGTTTCTGAGGAAGAAGAGGTTTCGGCACCAGATGCTAAAGAAACCGGCGGCGTAGATAAACTCCGCGAACAAGTACAGAATTTACAAGATGAATTGCGAAAGCTGAAGCGCGATTAAGCTCAAAAAAAGCTCGCAAAGCAAAGCATAAAGGGAACTCAAGATAATACTCTTAAGTTCCCTTTACGATTTTAGATTTTTCGATTTTAGATTGGGGATGATTGACTGGATGCGGGTTTGGAGTTGACCTACAGTTGGATTGTTTCAGGAAAATGGTATCCGATGTGGACGGATATAGAGCAATAGGTAATAGAATTGAGAGTAGGTGCGATCGCTTCGCATGAGGCTGGCTGCACTTATCTGTGATAGTCCCGGACGTGGGGGTAGTCAGAAACCGAGTTTTTTTACTACAATACGCCCGTTGCAACCTGATGAGAGTAAAAAACCCGGTTTTTTGGGCTTGATGTGTCCCGGACTATGTTAAATACTTTGCAATAGTAAGCTGTCAAATTCATGGAAGATTGGTCAAAAGGTTTTTTTGAAGTAATGGAAAATGCTGCTTCTGACGTAGAGCATTTTTTCAGCGATGTTAGCGATGAATTTGTCGAAATGCTGGACGTTTTGGCAAAGATTTCGGAAGAGTTTACAGAACAAGTACAAAATAACCTGATTGCTGACTTTGACGGTTATTTTAATGAATTAGACGGTTATATCAATGAATTTATAGAGCCGATAATTGAAATTGTTCGGGAGTTCGACCCGGAGCTTGATGAGATAGATTGGTCGGTGGTGACTTATGTAGACCCTTCGACGACTCAGCAGCCGGCTTGTCGCGGTTGCACTAACTATCACGGCCAAGTTTACGGCGGAAATTTGTTGGTTTGTGCGATGCACCCTACTGGTGTGGAATCGGAGAGTTGTCAGGATTGGGAAGGTGACAGCGACGTTAATTGATCGGAGTTTTTGAGGGTTGAATCGCTTATGTTAACGTCAATTCAGTCTCCGTCAAAGATTTCTCTGGAAGAGTTTTTGCTACTGCCAGAAACTAAGCCGGCTAGCGAGTATGTTGACGGTAAAATTCATCAAAAAGCTATGCCGCAAGGAAAACACAGCACGTTACAAATCAAATTGTCGTCAGCTATTAATCAAGCTGGTAAACGGCAAAAGTTAGCTTTTGCTTTTCCTGAATTGTGCTGTACTTTTGGAGGATGTGCTATTGTTCCAGATTTAGCAGTATTTGAGTGGTCGCGCATTCCTCTTAATGCTAGTGGAGAGATAGAAAACAGGTTTGAAATTGTGCCGGATTGGACAATTGAGATTTTATCGCCGGCTCAAAATCCAACTCGGGTAATCAATAATATCTTGTTTTGTTTAAATCACGGTGCTAAGTTAGGTTGGTTGATTGACCCGGAAGAAAAATTAATTTTGGTTTTTAAGCCGGAGCAGCAACCAGAGGGGAAGGAGAATCTGGATATTTTGCCGGTGCTCGATGTGCTGTCGGATTTGCAACTGTCGGCGGATAATTTGTTTGGGTTGTTAAGTTTCGATCGCGCGTAAGCTACATTTGAGTACAGGGACTTTTGCATCCAACTAAATCCATCTAGTTAAATGTAAAATACGACTCGCTAAAAAAAACGTTCATTCTTCCTTCTTCCTTCTTCCTTCTTCCTTCTTCTTTCTTCCTTCTTCCTCTTTCTTCTTCCTTCTTCTTAACGGCATTTAAAGGTGAATCGCGATGGCGGTAAATCATTTGCAATCTGGGTTTCCGAGAATGCCGCCATCGCTGGAATTGCGACAATATCAGCGGGCGGCGGTTGATAATTGGTTTGCGAATCGGGGACGCGGTACGCTGAAGATGGCGACTGGTTGCGGTAAGACGATTACTGCACTGGCGATCGCCACTGAATTATATAATAAAATTAACCTTAAAGTATTGCTTGTAATTTGCCCCTACTGCCACTTAGTGAATCAGTGGGCGCGCGAATCGGAAAAATTTGGTTTAAAACCTATTTTAGCCTTTGAAAATGCCCGCAGTTGGCAAAATAAGCTAGCTGCGGGTTTGTATGAAGTGCGAGCTATCGAGGGACTATTTCTGACAATTATCACCACAAATGCCACCTTAATGTCCGATAGCTTGCAGTCGCAAATCCGCTATTTCCCAGAAAAAACCCTAATTATTGGAGACGAAGTTCACAACTTAGGCGCACCCCGTTTGGGACAAAGTTTGCCACGCAATATTGGACTGCGCCTCGCCCTTTCCGCCACCCCACAAAGACACTTTGACGAACAGGGAACCGAATCTATTTTAGATTATTTCGGCCCGGTTTTGCAACCAGAGCTTACCTTAGCCGATGCCATCCGACAAAAAGCCTTAGTACATTATTTATACTATCCGATTTTAGTAGAATTGACAGAAGCTGAAACCCGCAAATATTCCTATTTAACTAAAAAAATTGGTTGGGCGCTTTGGGGCGATGAAAAAGTATCAGAAAACGATATTTTAACAACTTTACTAATGCAGCGTTCTCGGTTAATTGGGGCGGCGGCTAATAAATTAACAGCTTTGCGAAAGTTAATGAGTAACCGTCTCGACACGGCCCATACTTTATTTTACTGCGGCGACGGCGCGATCGAAGGAAGTGCGCGCCGCAATAACAACCGCCAACTAACAGAAACCGCAAAGTTATTAGGTTCAGAATTAGGCTATCGAGTTAACACCTACACGGCGGCAACTCCTTTAGCAGAAAGAGAAAGATTGCGCCAGCAATTTGAGAGTGGAGAATTGCAAGGTTTAGTCGCGATTCGCTGTTTGGATGAAGGCGTTGATATTCCAGCAATTCGCAATGCTGTTATTTTAGCAAGCAGCAGCAATCCGCGCCAGTTTATTCAGCGCCGGGGACGCATTTTGCGACCGCATCCGGGAAAGGAAAGAGCTACTTTATTTGACATGATTGTTTTGCCTCCCGATTTGGGCAGAGAAACCTTAGAAGTCGAGCGCAATCTGCTCAGAAAAGAGTTGAAGCGGTTCTTAGAATTTGCTGATTTAGCCGACAATGCTGGGGAAGCTAGGGTAAAATTGTTGCAACTTCAAAAGCGTTATGGCTTGTTAGATATTTGACATTTATTCCGGTTCGGTTTATGTTAAAAATAGAGAATTATTTGCTCGCAGTTTGAGTTGCTAGTTGATTTCGCTGGCGCACGCAGACTTGAGAAACCCGATTTCTGCCTAAATTTCTCGTTTCTCGTCGCAAAACTCGTAGAAACTCGGTTTCTCACCCATGAGCACCAGCCCTGTAATTTTTAATATTTGCTAAAAAATATGGCTGAAAATCTGAATGAAAATTTGGTAATGGCTTTTAGATATGAAGATAGTGCGATCGCACCCATACCGATCGGCATTTTAGCAGAAAAACGTTCTGGTTATTACACAGACAAAGACTTAAGCGACGTACAGCAACCGATTACTAGCGCGCCGCCGGAAGTCAGACAAATTATCGAGCAGGTATTGGAACTAGAAAAAGATAAGCTATATATGAAATCTCCCCGCTATATTAGCGATGACATTTTAACAATTATTAGGGAAGCAATTGTATGAAGTTAATTTCACTTACTCTTTGCAATTTTCGGCAGTTTTTTGGCAAAAGTCCCGAAATAAAGCTGGCTTGGGGCGAGCAAAATATTACAGTAATTCACGGTAATAACGGTGCTGGAAAAACTGCACTGATGAATGCTTTTACCTGGGTGCTGTACGGAAAATTTAGCACGGCTTTTGCGGCGGAAGAACAATTAGTAAACAAGCGCGCTCTTGCTGAAGCAGAAATGGGAAAAGCAGTAGGTTGTTGGGCAGAAGTTGTGTTTGAACACGACAGCAAGCGCTACCAAGCAAGGCGTGTTTGCCGTGCTTACAAAAGTGAAAATGGTGTAGAACACATCAAAGGCGAATTGTTCCTGCAAGTAGCAAAAGATGACGGCCGTTGGATGCCAACAGCCCAGCATCCCGATGATATTATCGGACGAATTTTACCAGTAAATTTACATCAGTATTTCTTTTTTGATGGGGAACGAATGGAGCAAATTGTTCGCCACGATAAGAAAGCAGAAATTGCCGAAGCTACTAAGGAATTGCTGGGAGTAGAGGTACTGAATCGCTCTATCCGACATTTGGGAGACGCAAAAAAATCTCTAGAAACAGATTTGAGTATGATTGGTGGGTACGAAATTAAAAAACTTTTAAAAGAAAAGCAAACTTTGCAGAAAGAGGTAGACCAACTTTCACAAAGACAAGTAGAAATTGAGCAAGAATTGACTAATCAAGGCGAATTAAAAAAAGCAGTTAACGGTGATTTGCTGGAACGCAGTGGTGCTGCTGAGTTGCAACAGTTGCGAGACGAATTGGAAAAGCAACGGCGTTTATTTCACGAAGAAATTGATCGGGCTTCATCAGCGCTTCAACGAGCAATTTCGGGGCGCGGTTACGCGGTATTTTTGTCGGATGCTGCGGCTGAATTTAACTCAATTTTTGGAAATTTGCGCGAAAAAGGTGAGTTACTTTCGGGGATTGGGCGGCCGTTTTTGCAAGAGTTATTAGTGCAGCAGCGCTGCATCTGCGGTGCGGAATTAACTCCCGGTTCTGTTGCTTCCGAAAATGTGAGTGGTTGGATGGATAAAGCGGTTATTGGCGATGTGGAAGAAACTACTATTCGGATTAGCGATCGCGTTAATGAAATTGATAGACAAGTAGCTGATTTTTGGGAGGAACTTGACAGCCAACAAGCCAATATTCATCGCGGTAGAACAGAAATTTCGCGGGTGGAAAACCAGTTAGACGATATTCACAGCAAGCTGAAAAATTTCCCTGACGGCGATGTCAGCCGCTTGCAAAAGCGCTTGGATGAAATTGAGGCAAACCTTGGCGATTTGCACCGGGAAACTGGCTCTAACCAGCAGCAGATTGAGAGTTTGAACGCGCAGGTTGCTGCTTTGGACAAACAAATCGACAAGCAGCAACTGAACGAGCAAAAGCAAGTATTGGCCCAGCGCCGGATTGCTGCGACTCAGGATGCGATCGATCGCCTAACTGAAGTGCGATCGCGCTTAGAAAAACAGTTTTGTTCTCAGCTAGAAAAGCGAGTGCAAGATATTTTTAGTCAAATTTCTTTTACTCCTTACCTACCCAAATTAAGCGACAAATACGAACTGACGCTAGTAGAAAATACATCGGGTAACGAATCTTTAGTCCCCGCTTCTACAGGAGAAAATCAAATCCTCAGTTTGTCGTTTATCGGCGGAATTATTGAGGGCGTGCGCGAGTGGAGTCAAAAAAATACTTTGATGGGCCCCGATAGCAGTACATTTCCGATTGTGATGGATTCTCCCTTTGGCAGTTTGGATGAGATTTATCGCAAACAAATTGCTAATAAACTGCCTAAATTGGCGAATCAATTGGTAGTCTTAGTAACAAAAACTCAGTGGCGCGGAGAAGTTGCTAGAGAAATGGAAAGTTCCATCGGTAGGGAATACGTGTTGGAGTACAATTCTCCGAAAGCTGATTGCGAAGAAGATGCGATCGAATTGGGCGGAACGCGCTATGCTTTAGTTAAGCGCAGTTCAGATGAATTTGAATATACGAAAATTGTAGAGGTGGATTATGGCTTCTAATTCGGCAATTACACAGGTTTTGGAAACGGATATTTGGATGAAGGCGACATGGGAAGAGTTTCTAAATTTTGGTGAGGATTCAACTTGGGAAAAAGGCAAGTTTTATTACTATCAAGAGCACATGAGGGTAGAAATGTCACCAGTATGGCCATTGCACGCGCGTCAAAATTCGATTGTTTCCAATGTAGTTATTTTGTACGCTACATTGAAAAATATCAGAATAATTCAATTTACTAATGCTAGTTTTCGCAAAGCAGGTATTCGCGAGTTTCAACCCGATCTAGCTTACTACATTGGTTCAGATTTGAGAGTTCCTCCGGCTGACAACAATTCACCCATTGATTTGAATGAATACGATCCGCCGAATTTGGTAATAGAAATTGGTGCATCTTCTTTTAACGATGATTTGGGTAGCAAGCGCTTGCTTTATGAAGATGCAGGAATTAGCGAATATTGGGTGGATCGTGCAAACACTGGGGAGGTTTTTGCCTTTGCGATTAATGGCGGAGGTAGCGGCAGGATTCAACAGTCGCGGGTTTTACCGGGGCTGGAAATCGCGTTAGTTGAGGAAGCTTTGAATCGGAGTCAAACGCAAGATGATGGGGAAATTAATCGCTGGTTGATTCAAACTTTTAGTCAAGGTTGAAAGGAGTTTGACATGGAAAAAGAGTATCATAAGTTGGTGCGCGATCGCATTCCTGAAATTATTCGCCAAAGCGGGAGTGAATGCGAGTTTGTCATTTTGTCCGATCGCGAATACCGTCAAGCTTTGCGCCAGAAATTGATTGAGGAAGCGGGGGAAGCAGCGGTGGCTGATGAGGATGATTTGTTGGCGGAATTGGCGGATTTGTATGAGGTGATAGATGCGGTGATGACCAGTTTTGGCATTTCGGGCGATCGGCTTTTAGCCGAAAAAATCAAGCGCCGGGAAGCCAGAGGAAGTTTTGCCAAAAAAATTATGTTATTACGAACATTCTAAAAACTATCTACGTTAATCTCTGTTGATCTGCTTGACATCTGCGGTTACTCTATCAATTTAAAAATTACATATTAATCCCAATGGCTGCTAACAGAATTAGAATTGCTAAAGACAAAGCCGATTTAGTGAAATCCTTAACTTTATTGGATAACAACTCCGGGCCTTTTCAGACATACGCCGATGTCATTGTCTTTGCGGCATCCTTGGGAAATCAGCGGAAAAAGCGATCGCCCTTGGGGGAAATTTCTAAACGAGAACCCGGTGCCATTGATATTGATATTTTTATATCCAGGGGTTACGATATGGCGATTAAGCTAATTGCGATCGCCGAAACCAAAAATCCTCAAATCCTCTCCCATCTCGACGAACAATTGGAAGCAGAACGCTTGCAAATTTTTGAAGAATATGCTAATGGCGGACTGGAAATATTGCGAGAAGAATTTCGGGGTGCGGCCGATTATACCGATCGCCTTTTGTTGTTCTTAATCTCCCAAAGAGACAATCAAAATCGGTCAAATGAAGAATTCGATTTAAGCAAGTTCTTATTTTAAGAGATTCCCCATGCACCACAAACCAATAGATCTAATCAAAAGAGTTGTCAAGCAATCTGCAACAATTCTCGCTTATAGCTACTCAATATTTCTTCTCTGCTATTTCCTTCTAAAACTAATATTTTGGGATCGACTGTGGATTGTTGCCTTGATTAGCACTTTTCTGCCCTTAATTCTCTTCCCAACTTTATTACTTCCCGTCGTCGGCTTCTCAATTATCAAAAAAAGATGGTTCTCGATTATTTCGACGATCTCCTGCATTTTCCTAATAAGTTGGCTGCACCTAAAATACTTTTCTCCCACACCAATAAACAGCACAGATTCGCAGCCTGTAATCAAAATCTTCTCCAATAACCTCGGTTGGTATTCAACTCAGTCGCCAACTTTAGTTAAACTGATTGAACGAGAAAAACCCGATATTATATTTTTACAAGAAATAGTTCAGAAGCATATCAAAAGAGCTTTCGCCTCGTTAAAAGCAGACTACCCCTATCAAATAGGCATTCCCCCGGTAGGAATTCTCAGTAAATATCCCATTGTATCCAGCGAAATACTGCACTTGGCCGATCATCCAGAAACGCAGCAGCGGGCCGTTATTAAATTTAAATATCGAGAAATAGTCGTTTATAATATGGAAAGCTCAGGCCCTTGGCTTAAGCAACATAAAATATTGCGTTTTCTCAAAATTCCCGTTTACACGTATGGGAAACGCTTTCCCGAAATTCAAGATTTAGTGCAGCGAGTTGAGCAAGAAACTCTGCCAGTAATTGTCGCGGGTGACTTTAATATGACAGACGACAGTCAAGACTATGATATCGTGCAAAAAGTCATGCAAGATTCTTTCCGAAAATCGGGATTTGGATTTGGTTTTACCTGGCCTCATGGTTGGCCACTTAAGTTTTTGGTGAAAACATCGAATTTGAAATTAAACTATCCCGTTTGTCGGATTGATTATATTTGGTATTCAAAGCATTGGGGTGCTAAATCGAGTTCGGTTTTGGAAGCAACAGGCTCAGATCATTTGCCTGTGGGGGCGGAATTGGTTTTGTTGAAACCACAAAATACTTAAGTTAAACTTAATGTATTAGTCAATTATTGCCTGGAGTTATCTGTTAAAATAACTTTTAGGTGGAGTGATTAAGTCTAATGCCTACTGCTGCCCAGCTTGAGAGTTTATATCGCATTTCTTATCAACTAACTTACACAATGCTTCAACCCATACATCTTGTTTGTGTTGACGATAGAACTCGTAACGTATACATATTGGCTGGGTATGATGAAGAGCTTGAGTTCCAAATTTTACCCAATGGGGAGTTTGCTGATGAGCCAAGTTAACTATAACGAAATGTCGAATACTGAATTGAAACAGTATTTTCTCAAACATCGAGGCGATCGAGCCGCATTTCAAGCGTACTTAGACAGAATAAATCAGCATCCGCTGAGGATTATTGCAACTCCCGGCGATCCTGATTTTGATGAGAAAGTTCAAGCCGCAATTCAGCAAAAGTTAGAAGCGGCAAGAAATAGTAATAGTTAGCCATTTAACAAGTTAAATACAGTCGGCGCTTGAAAGTTTGTGATAAGAAGAGATACCCCACGCAAATTACCCTCACCATTCCTGAATATTTAGAACAGCAGCTTCTTGAGAAATCTGGTAAACTCAACCTGCCGATCGAAACCCTGATTTTGCAATCCCTAAGTCAACTATTTGAAGAAGATGAAGAGGAGCAATCTAAAGAAGATATTCTTAACAGTCTCCTGATTGCGCTTCAGGAAGTAGAAGACGGCAAAGTTCACCCGATCGCAGAACTTTGGGATGGTATTGATGTCTGAACCACCAAGCATCCAGGTTCTGTTTGCGGATGAATTGGGGGATTACGATATACTCTTAAAAGTACGAATTTAACAACATTTTAGTTGGGAAGGTAGTCAATACCAGTCTGCGATCGCGAGTTCCGAAACTCTAGAAAATTCCTTGACATTGTGGGTAACGAGAGTCGCTTGGAGAGCTACGGCTGTCCCTGCAATCAAAACATCGATCGAGCCGATAGGAGTACCTTGTTGCTCCAACTGTGCGCGAATTGTAGCAGCCGCAACAGCAGCATCGCGATCGAAAGCAATAACGTTAACTCGGCTCAAAAGTTGCTGAAGTTGTTGAGTGCGTTTGGCCGGCGAATTGGATTTAGCAATGCCGACTTGCAACTCAAAAATAACGATCGCAGAAACGACTATTTCCTGGGGTAAAACATTAGCAATGTTTTGAGCAACTTGTCCTTGACCTTTGAAATAGTAGATCAAGGTGTTTGTATCCAAAACGTACATTTATAGACTCTCCCGCAAAACATCTTGTCCAGATTCAGCACGAATATCTTCTAGAGATGGAAAATCTTTTACCCAAGTTCCAGCAAGGGAAAAAACAAGTTCAGCCCAAGGAATCGGAGAGTCTACAGTGTCTGTTTGCTGGTTCGCGCTCAAATGCTTAGCACAGACGAATTCAGCGAAAGTGAGAATTTCGCTAGCTTGGTCTTTGGGAAGGGTTTTGGCGATCGCATAAATCTGTTCAGCGATGGTCATAATCTGGTTATAGGTAAGGTGCAGATTCAATTATACAAAACTAATTTGCTTCCTGCTCAGTGTTAGTCGCTGTGGACTTTGCCCAATAGAAACTTAACTCAGCACCTGCGGCAATCCCACCTCTTTCGGATTCACAAACCTGCCATTAAAACTAACAGCTTTATCCTCAAAAGTCCTCGCTTGAGCCACAGCTTGCCGCAAATGAGCTCGATCCATATCGTCGTCAATTCCCGCCACCAAATATACAATTAACTTCGCTGCTAAATCCCTTCCAGAAACTAACACTCGCTTTTTATTCGGATCGTACAAAATCCCGTACCACGCAGACTCAGGATTGTCCATGTGGCTAAATCCTTCATCCACATCGAATCTGCGGAGTTTGTCGAAAATAGATTTCAGCGAAATTTTCTTTCTAAATGCTAGAATTCCCAAAGCATTAGCTAAGGCAATTTGACCAACTGGACGGAACAAAATATTTCCCTCGCCCCCCGGCTTTTCAAAACTAAATCGGCGCAATTCTAAGGTTTCTTCGCTGCTTTCAATTCTTTGATAGCTGGGTAAAGTTGCTAAATTATCGAACAACTTCTTAAACTCTTCAATTCCCTCTTTTAGTTCATCATCTTCGGGACGCATGGGAATTAAACCTTTTTTTTCCGGCTTCCAATGGGGGAATTTGTATTCTAAATACCGTTCCGACATATCTTGCAGCGCTTGCAAGGTGGTGAGTACAGTTGATTTGGCGGCGACTGTGGCGCTGTCCCAATTGACGCGGGGATTTCTGTTATCTTGCTCTTTTAATAAAGGATGGGTGACGGCAATTTTGCGGGCGCAAATCGCAAATCCGTTGTCTTCATTTAATAATGCTAGCTGGCCCTGACTAAGCGTCACCGCCATGAGGTTAACGTGCACAAAGATCGATCGCACGCGCCGTTGTGCTTGCTGTCGGGTTTCCCCAGTCACAGCCGCCGGGATAAACTCAATCCCGATTTTTTCGTGAGCTAATTTGTGTACTTCGTCGGGGTCAATTTGATACTCTTGGGCTAAATCTTCGAGAGTAATTGCAGCGCCCACAGGTTTTTTATTTTTGTTGTATCTTTGCAAAATTCCGGTTTTAATTAAACTCATTAAACCTTGAATTCCCATCAGCCGGTGCTGGCCGTCTAAGGCAAAGATAGAAATATCTTTAGATATATTCAATAGCCCTAAATTCTCGTTTTTATCAAAGGATGTGAATTCAGCGGCCGATTTGGTTGCTACGCCGTTTTTATCCCATTCTTCTGCTAGAGGGTTGTCTACCCAAGGGGGACTGACGACTACTAAAACTGCGGGGAATTTGTGGGCTTTTCGGGCTGCTAAATATTGAGTTAGTGGGGCTTGGCGCGACCAATCCAAGGGGCGCTGGATAATTTCGTCAATGGTTTCGTCGTCGCGGACAATGTTGTTAGTTTTGAGGTCAAATTTTTGTCGGAAAAGCGGCATTTGTGAGGCGAAACGGACGCGGGAATCTAACCATTCTAGGGTGACTGAACCGATGTAGGCTTCGGTGTTTCCCATTTGGGTTTTTTGTACGAAAATGCGATCGTCCTTTCCTAAATAATTATCTAATAACAGTGCGATTTCCTGTCTTTCGCGATGTTCTTTTTCCAAAAATGGGTTAGCGAGGTCAGCCGCTGGGTTGGTATTCATTCGCAGTTTTTATATAATTACGCTATTTTTTCAAAAATATCATGGGTTAAAATTGATGTCAACTCTTGTTTTTTAAAAAGTTTTGTGAAATACTTGACTTATCTTGCTATAGCCCGGACAGATATCACAAACCAGACCAAAAGTCAATAAATATTAATTTCCAATTCCCAATTCCCAATTCCCAATTCCCAATTCCCAATTCCCAATTCCCAATTCTCAATTCTCAATTCCCAATTCCCAATTCCCAATTCTAAAATATGTCCACTCCTTCCTTTGAATACATTTTGCCGGTCATCCGAGGAATTCAAGCGGGCCGCGAATATTACGTGTCGATGTGTCCGGTGCGTTTTTTGCCGAAATTGTTTCCTTTAGATTCTGAAGAATTGCCGCCGTCTCTGCGGGCGAAACGGGCGCTTAACTGGGCTAGAATTCCCGAAATTGCTGATTATTTGGTCAATAATTCTGGGAATTATACTTGTGGGGCGATCGCCGCTTCGATTGATGCGGATATTACTTTTGAAGCTGTGGGAAATGAGGCGGAGGAACGCAAAATCGGTCGCTTGCGAGTGCCGATGGATGCTAAATTTACTATTAATGACGGACAGCATCGCAGGGCGGCTTTTGAGATGGCTTTGCAGGAAAATCCGCAGTTGGGATACGAGACGGTGGCGCTGATTTTGTTTCTGGATATTGGGTTGGAAAATTCGCAGCAAAAGTTTTCCGATTTGAACAATTTTCAAGTTCCTTTGGAGTCGTCGCTAAGGGTACTTTTCAATCACCGGGGCGATCGCGCTTTGGTTGTAAAATCAGTTGTTAAGCAGGTTGATGTGTTCCGGTGTTTGACGGAGATGGAGAAGGGGAGTTTGAACGGGCGATCGCCCAAATTGTTTGCGCTAAGTGCGATCGATCGTGCTATCATGGCTTTGCTGTCCAACATTCACAGCAGCAAACAAACAAAACCCTCTCATTCTGGCACTACAAAACAGAAAAAAGAGGAAGAACTGGCTCAACAAATACAACAGGCGGTTAATTATTGGAATGCGGTTAGCAGTTTTATGCCCGATTGGCAATTAGTTCTGCAAAAGCAAGTTGCGGCGGGGGAAATGCGCCGGAATTGCGTGCACTGTCACAGTGTTGTGTTGGAGAGTTTGGGGGAAGTTGGGGCCGCTTTGTTGTCGGTTTTTCCTGAGAGTTGGGAGGAACGTTTGAGCCTTTTGCTGCAGGTTGATTGGTCGATTTCTAATCCTGATTGGGAGGGAGGGATTTTGTTAAAAGGGGGGATTTCTAGGTCGAGGGCTAGTGTTAGTTGGATGACTGATTATTTGAAAAATCGGTTGGGTTTGGGAACCGCAGATGCAGCCAGAAAGTGATATAATTATCTCCGGTTTAGGCTGGAAAATTACTTGTTAGTCTGCTGACACTGCTTAACTTCTCTAGTTTATGCGTTATGATTGTGCCTTGCGGTGCTTAACCCTCTGTTGCAAATAGTGTAAAATTTGAGGTTCGATTGTATTTAATTATAACGGGAGGACAAAATGACTACAGGAGAAAAGTCCGAAAATAAGAATTTAAATTATTATCGCAAACGTTTTGCGGAGCTTAATGTAAGTCGTACACGCCAACGTGGTAGCGCTCATCATAAGCCAATATTACTATTGTCAATCATCGATCTAATTGCTCAAGGAATAATTACGGATAATAAAATTTATGTTTCTGATGATTTGGTTATAACATTTAACAAATATTGGGATGTCTTAGGTTCTGAATCTCATCAGCGTGGTTTGCACTATCCATTTTGGCATTTGGAAAGCGAGGGATTCTGGCATAACACACTTAAGTCTGGATTCAATGGTTCAAAGCCTAAAACAACTAACAAGCTAAGAGAAGCTGTAGAATACGCGAGTTGGGATAATGAATTATTCAATTTACTCCAAGACCAAAATTCTCGCTCGGAATTAATAGATACACTGGTAGCTGTCTGGTTTTCATCTAATAAGGATGATATTGGAAATATTTTACAAGTTAATCAAGACTTTGAAAATGTGGCTCAGGCAGAAACAGAAATATCAGGCCTAGCAGGAAATATTGATGCAGAACCTCGGTTCTATTTAACCAAATCGGCTGTAAGAAATGCTATTTTTAGGAAAGCCGTAGTACATACGTATGATTACAAATGTGCATTTTGTAGATTAAAAGTTATCAGGAATCTCACTCAAAATATTGTAGATGGATCACATATCAAGCCTTTTTCAAGATTTTATGACAATCAAATTAATAATGGGATATCATTGTGTAAAAATCATCATTGGGCTTTTGACCAGGGCTGGTTTGCTATAGATGATAATTACAGAATTATCGTCGCTAATGACTTAGAAGAGGAATCGCCAAATGCCAGATGTATGAAAGATTTTCATAGTGAAACTATTCTCCTGCCAACTTTAGAGCAATATCTACCCAGACTTGAATCGCTACACTGGCATCGGGTGAATGTATTTAGAGCTTAATTACGTAACTGAGTTTGAATAAATGACAGAAACAATGCTACCACTTTTTCCACCCCGTACCGTTAGGGATTTAGTAGAAGAAATCAAACAATTAAGTCAAGAAATTAGAGATTTATATTGTTTAGATGATATTCCTTGGGTGGTCGGATATTCTGGCGGAAAAGACAGCACTACCGTAGTGCAGCTTATCTGGTATGCAATAGCAGAATTACCAGCAGAAAAAAGAACAAAAAAAATCTATATTATCACAACCGATACACTGGTAGAAAACCCTATAGTTTCTACTTGGGTACGTCAGTCATTAAAACAGATGAAGTCTGCTGCTATAGAGCAACAGCTCCCAATAGAGCCTCATATGCTTTATCCAGATGTCAAAGATACTTTCTGGGTTAACTTGATGGGAAAAGGCTACCCAGCACCGAGACATGGATTTCGCTGGTGTACTGAACGCCTGAAAATCCTTCCTTCTAATCGGTTCGTTCGTGATGTGGTAAGAATCAATGGAGAAGTGATTCTCATATTGGGTACTCGCAAAGCTGAAAGTATTAGACGGGCTGCTTCAATGGAGAAACATGAAATAGGTCGCATGAGTGACCGCCTAAATGATAAATCTAGTTCCATTAAATCTCTACTTTATCAGAGTCCTAGTCTGCCTAATTCCCTAATTTATAGTCCGATAGAAGATTGGCGAACTGATGAAGTCTGGATTTATCTGAATCAGTGGTCTAATCCTTGGGAAAATAGCAACAAAGATTTATTTACTATGTATCGCGGTGCGACAGCAGACAATGAATGTCCTTTAGTTGTCGATACTTCTACGCCTAGCTGCGGCAGTTCTCGCTTTGGCTGCTGGGTTTGTACGATGGTAAGCCAAGATAAATCTATGGAGGCAATGATTCAAAACGATGAAGAGAAAGAATGGATGCAGCCTCTCCTCGATATTCGCAACGAATTAGATATAAAAAACGATCGCCCAAAAAGAGACTTCCGACGCATCTACGGTAGAGTAGAACTGTTTGAACGCAACATGGGCGACGACAAAACCTCCGTCGAACCCATCCCCGGCCCGTACACCAAATTCTGGCGGGAACACTGGCTGAGACGAGTCTTGGAAGCACAAACCCACATCCGCAAAACCGCACCCGAAGAAATGCGCGACATCACCTTAATTACCCCGGAAGAACTTAGCGAAATCCGCCGCATTTGGTTGGAACAAAAGCACGAATTTGACGACAGTTTGCCCCGGATTTACGAAGAAGTCACGGGCGAACCCTTTGAAGATTCCCGTCCCGCCGCCGAAAGAAAACTCCTAGGTAGCGACGAATGGACTGCGATTGAAGAAATTTGCAGCGATGACAAAATGCACCTGGAATTGATGGCTAAACTCCTCGACACAGAACGCCAATACTACACAAAACCCCGCCGTACAGGTATTTACGCCGATTTGGACAAGTGTTTTGAAACCAGTTCGCGATCGCAGGATGAAGCTATTGGTAACGCCCACTATCAACGCAACTTAAAAACAGCGGTGGAAGCTGTTAAAGCAAATCCGACTGAGAACATTCAGCAAGTCAAAAGTGCGATCGCCCAAACCAACACTTCTGCTAAAAATGATACGGCCGATATTGCCAAACTCAAACAAGAACTCGAAAGCAACAGCAGTGAAGGCAGGCAATTGTCTTGGGCGGATCTTAAATATTCAACCCCAAATTCAGAAGAGGGAAATAGCAAAGATTAGGTCGAATAATGTCGATCGGGCGATCGGGCTTACCTGCACTCCGCCGGGGATTTCAATCCCTGTCGGACTCTCCGACTGTCGGACAAATCGATCGCGCTTACAAACACTCATCCATCTCAACAACATCTACAATGCAATTCCTCGAACTCGTCCTCAAAAACTTCGGCCCCTACACAGGCATCCAAACCATCAATCTCCGCCCCGAAAAAGACGGAAATCCTTCCCCAGTCATCCTATTTGGCGGCATGAACGGAGGCGGCAAAACCACCCTTCTAGACGCCATTCGCCTCGCCCTATACGGCGGCCGCGCCCAATGTTCCACCAGAGGAAACTTAAGCTACAGCGACTTCCTCAATCAATCCATCAACCGCCACACTCCTGCATTAGAAGATACCCGTGTAGAATTAATTTTTGAACAAGTACAAGACGACAAATTAACTCAATTTAAAATCGTTAGATACTGGAAAAAACTAGATATTAAAGATAGCCTCAGTATTCTCATCTACAGCGAAGTAGTAAACGATTGGTGGTCGGACAAAGCAATTACCAACACCTGGGACGAATACATCGAAACCCTTTTACCAGTCGGCATATCCAATTTATTTTTGTTTGATGGGGAACAAGTAAAAGAACTCGCAGAACTCGAAACACCGCCGGAATTTGTGATCGGGGCGATTAAATCTTTGTTAGGCTTAGAATTAGCAGAACGCCTAGCCGTCGATTTAGAAATATTAGCCAGTCGCAAGCGCAAAGAAATTGCTGGTAAAAAAGATTTAGCCGCTTTAGAAAAAATTGAACAAACTTTTAAGAAAATTACGGATGAAATAGAGTTAGCTAAAGAAAAACAAGCTAGCTTAAAAAACGAATTAGATAAAGCTGAAACAAACCAGAAACAAGCATCTGAAAAATTCATTTATCAAGGTGGGAAAATTGCAGCCGATCGCAGTAAACTAGACCAACAGCTAAACGACTACACAGACAGGGCAGAAACAACCCGCAAAGCCATGATGGAATTGGCATCAAATACGCTACCACTAGCCCTAATTTCGCCCCTGTTAACTGCTGCCAAAACCCAAGCAGAAACCGAAGCCAGCCAACAGCAAGCACAAATTGCCCAAAATGTTATCCAACAAAGAAGCGATCGCCTCCTGAACTACATCGCCGAAATCTCATTAAATCCCCAACAGCTAGATCGAATACAAGACTTCATCCGCCAAGAAAACCGAGAACTCGAACAGCAAGCAGCCCCAGACAGCCCGCCCTGGCTGAACGCCGACAACAACAGCATCCAGCAACTAGAAAACCTGCTAAGCTACCAAATCCAAGCCCAGCAAACCCTAGCGGCCGAAAAAATCGCTGAAATCAAAAACATTGAAACCGAAATCGACTTCACCGACAGACAAATCGCCGCCGCCGCCTCCCCCGAAGCCTACGAAAAACTAGAAGCAGAGGTGAGGAATGCCCAAAAATTAGTTGCAATTGCAGCCGCAGCCCACGAATCAACTAACAACCGCATCGCGGAATTAAACAGAGAATTAGAGAAAACCCAGAAAGAACTAGAAAGCTATAGCAGCGAATACATCACCATCAGAAACAGCCAACACGTCATCGGTTCGATCGCCAAAGCCCAAGCTACCCTCAAACTATTTAAAGAAAAACTCACCCTCAAAAAACTCAACAAACTCGAAATAGAAATTACCGACTGTTTTCGCTACCTCTTGCACAAAACCGACTTGGTGCACAGAGTTGCGATCGACACTGACACATTTAGCCTCTCCATTTACGATCCAGAAGGTAAACCTGTACCGAAACACCGACTTTCTGCCGGTGAAAAACAACTGCTGGCGATCGCCTTTTTGTGGGGATTAGCCAGAGTATCCGGGAGACAGTTACCAGTCGCGATCGACACTCCCCTGGGCCGCCTCGACTCATCCCACAGAAACAACCTAGTCGAACGGTATTTTCCCTCAGCCAGCCACCAAGTAATCCTGCTTTCTACGGACACGGAGATTCGCAAAGTAGAATATGATAAGCTGCAAGAATTAGAGGCGATCGCCCGCAGCTACCTCCTCAACTACGACTCGGCTAAACGCCAAACCACCGTCGAACCAGGCTATTTTTGGGATTAAAAAATCGCGCCAAAATTTTCCGCAACCCCCTTGACTTTTGCCGGGGAGTTGCGGTACTATATATATCATAATGGGATGGTTGCGAAAATTTTATTTTTGCAACCATCCCATTATATTAGGATATATCCTATTACAATTAGAATACCAAAAAACGCTGAATATATCAAGTCCGCGCCGTGTAAAAATTTGTTACTTTTAGTTTTGCAACTCTGTCAAAAAAGGTAATTTGAGAGGCTGAGCTTCCTAGATATTAACACTCTTTACAAAATATCAAAACACTCTCAACCTATGGAACCACCAGTCGATCGCATCCTTTTATCCCAAACAGCCAAAGACCAACTGTCAAAACTCAAACGATCGACTAAAATTGATCGCTGGAACGTGCTGTGCAGGTGGGGGTTTTGCCGATCGCTCGCCGAGCCCAGCATACCATCCCCAGTGCCAATTAAGAGCGACAGCAACGTCGAACTAAGCTGGGATGTTTTTGGCGGCGACATGGCGGATATCCTGATAGTTGCCCTCAAGCAGCGGTGTCACCAAGATAATTTGGGCACGGAAAAGGAAACTCTAGCTAAACAATTTCGCCTGCACTTGCACCGAGGTATTGGCTATTTAGCGGGCGATCCGAATCTTAAGAAAATAGAAGATTTGGTGGCGATCGCTCTTTCGCCTGAAAATTTAAGAAGTTAAACGAACCGCGAAGGCGCTAAGGGCGCGTTCGGCGAAGCCGTTCCCGTAGGGTAGGAAGAAAGAGAAGGTAAGAGTTCACAATTTACTTCAGTAAAAGTGGGAAAAAATGCCCTACTGGCCCTTGACCTGCTCCAATATCTAAAGCATATTTCAGAGCATTGGTAACATAATTTTTAGCCAATGTTACTGAGGTAAATAAATCTTTACCTAATGCTAAGTTAGCGCAGATCGCAGCACTCAAGGTGCAACCAGTCCCGTGAGTATTTCCAGTCTCAACATTCTCAGTTTTCAACACTTCTAACTTCATACCGTCAAACCAAACGTCAATCCCGCGCAAATCTCCAGCCATCCCGCCGCCTTTGACTAAAACAGCTTTTGCGCCTTTGCGATAAATCTCTTGCGCCGCCGCTTTCATATCATCTAAAGAAACAATCTGTAAACCGCTCAAAATCTGGGCTTCAAACCGATTCGGAGTCACCACAGCCGCCAAAGGAATCAAATTATCCCGCAAAAATGCGATCGCCCCGTCGTCAATCAGTCGATCGCCCGATCGAGAAACCATCACCGGATCGACAACCAAATTCCCCATCTTCAAACTCTCCACCTGCTCCGCCACCACCGCCATAATCTCCCGATTCAGCAGCATCCCAGTCTTCACAGCATCCACCCCAATATCCCCAACCACCGCCTCAATTTGAGCCGCCACAGCCTCCGCAGCCATCGCATCCACCCGCATCACCCCCAAAGTATTTTGAGCCGTCACGCAAGTCAGAGCACTCGTACCGTGGACGCAGTGAAATGCAAAAGTCCGCAAATCCGCCTGAATCCCGGCACCGCCGCCGCTGTCTGAACCGGCGATCGTCATTGCAACTGGTATTTTTGATTTCTTGATTGCCGGCATAATTATCTCAAAAATTAACAACCCATAGAAATCTTAAATCAGATTTTATTGTTACGGTTTTATTCAATTACCGCTTCAGTCAATCCCAGAATTTTTTGTGCTTGTTCAGTTATCCCAAATAGGCGATCGCCATGACAAAAAATTTCCCAAGCACGAATTCCCATAAAACCAATACCAGCAACTGCCAACGGCACCGCAGCAGCGCCTAAAACTCCTGCAATGGGAGGAAATATCATGCAAAGCGCTAACAAAATCCCCGTAATTGCACCGCCAGCAATACCAGCTTTAGCAGTATCTGCCGCCACTTGTTCGATTAATTGGGACTGAGTAATTTTGCCTTCAACACACAGCAGCGAGTTTTCTAAGATCGAAAATACTAATTCAATTACTGCTGCTGCGATCGCCCCTTTTGTTACTGCCCCAACGATTTCGGCAACCGCCGCCTTAAAAGCAGCAGCCTCTAAAACTTGCTTAGCGGTTGCTAATTCTTCCGCCGTCATGTCTTTACCACCGCGAGCGCGATTCACCCAAAAATATTCAAAAATCCCGTTAGCAGCTTCGTTTCCCCCTCCATTAACGCGGGCTTGAATGTGACTCCAATCTTTATCTAGACAAAAGTCGCGAATTGCTTCCGGGCCTCTGGCGCGAATTTGGGCGGGGATGGATTCAAATACTTTTGCGGTTTCTAGAACATTTCGCATTCCGTCACGCATACCAGCCCTAGCAAATTTGAATTGCAGATTTTTTGGCAAGTTTTCAAAACGGATGTTGTGCGAGACTTTGAAAGCTTCTTGAGCGGCGATCGTCCCAGCACTAACAATTGAACTTGGTGCTGATTGTACCCAAGCCGTTACTGCCGTTGCACTTTCTTGAACTTTACCTGATATTTCGTTATCTAAATTTTGGATATCGGCAACAGTTTGTTGTAATTTGAGCGTTATAAATTCGAGCGGATTCAGGTTAATTTCCATTTCGATCCAGCTTACTAAGTCCTAATTTTTAATATAACATTCCTCTAAGCCTGAGTCTCTAAGTGTCATATAAACCCTCGAATTAATCATCTTTGCAACCGCAGATAGACGCAAATCAACGCAGATCGATTTCCTACTCTTATCATATCCGCGTTCATCAGCGCTCATCCGCCCCCATCTGCGGTTGCAAAATTAGCTATTATTAAAACCAGTGTAAAGAATTATTGCAAACTATGAAACTCACCCGCATCGACCTCAACTCCTGGATTTTCCACATCGCCGGCCAAACCATCCTCGTCGATCCGTGGCTAATCGATCCTCTGGTATTTTACGGTCAACCCTGGCTGTTCACCGCCTACCACAACACTCCCGTCGCCTTCACGCCCGACACCTTACCGCCGATCGACCTTATCCTCATTTCCCAAGGCTTAGACGACCACTGTCACAGACCAACACTCGAAAAGCTCGATCGCACCATTCCCGCCATCGCCTCCCCCACCGCCGCCAAAGTCCTCAGCAGTTTGGGATACACCAATATCACATCTTTAGCCAATTGGCAAGAGTTTAAATTTAAAGAATTATTACAAATAATCGCCGTACCCGGAGCCGAAATCCAGCCCGGACAAGAAGAAAACGGCTATTTGTTAAAAGATTTAAACAGCGGCGAGACACTTTATTACGAACCGCACTTACCGCCCTTAGAAAAAGTCAAACAGAAAATAGACACGGTAGACGTAGCCATCGCCCCCGTCATCGGTCAAATCTTCCCATTCCTCGGACAAGTCATCATCGGCCCCAAAGAAGCCCTCAAACTCGCCGAAACTCTCAAACCGAAGTTTTTCTTACCGACAACTGCAGGAGATATCCGAGCCACCGGTATTTTACCAATGTTAGTGCGATCGATCGGCAGCATCCCCGAATTTCGCGATTTACTTGCAAAATCCGAACTCTCCACCCAACTCCTCGAACCAGAACCCGGACAAACCTTGGAGATTTTGGATTTGAGATTTTAGATTTTAGATTGATGTTCGATTGGAGATTTGAGATTTTTTAGATTGGAGATTGGAGATTCAATCCAAAATCCAAAATCCAAAATCTCAAATCTCAAATCTCAAATTATTTGGGTGGGCGACGGTTACGCAAAAACTCAGGAATATCTAATCCCAAATCTTGCGGTTTAATTTTCGTATCCTGCGTCTGTTGAGCAGGAGTCACAGGCACTGTTGCAGCCCGCCAAGGAGCATTCACATTTTGAGTGCGCCCCGGAACGGGAGGAGGCGGAACTTCTCCCGAAAAACCAGTAGCGATCACAGTAATCTTAATTTCTCCCTGAAGCCGCTCGTCAATCACCGCTCCAAAAATAATATTCGCATTCGGATCGACCACTTCGTAAATCGTCTCAGCCGCTGCATTCACCTCATGCAGAGTCATGTCAGTACCGCCAGTGATGTTAAACACCACACCTCTAGCGCCCTCAATAGACGAAGCTTCCAGCAGCGGCGAAGAAATAGCCTGCATCGCAGCCTCCCTAGCCCGCGACTTGCCCGAACCCACCCCGATGCCCATCAACGCCGAACCCGCATCTGCCATTACAGCCCGCACGTCAGCAAAGTCAACGTTCACCAAACCGGGAATCGTAATAATGTCAGAAATACCCTGAACCCCTTGGCGCAGGATATCGTCAGCAACTCGAAAAGCTTCTTGCACCGGCATTTGTTCCGAAATCACCGATAGCAGCTTGTCGTTAGGAATCACGATCAATGTATCCACCCGGGTTTGCAAAGCTGCAATCCCTTCCTCGGCTTGGCTGGTGCGCCGCCGTCCCTCAAACGTAAAAGGCCGCGTAACTATGCCCACAGTCAACGCGCCCATTTCCTTGGCTACTTCAGCGACAATCGGAGCCGCACCCGTGCCCGTACCGCCGCCCATGCCGGCTGTGATAAACACCAAATCCGCGTGATTCAAAGCATTAGCAACTTCGTCGCGAGATTCTTCTGCTGCCTTTTGTCCGATCGCCGGATTTCCTCCAGCACCCAAGCCGCGCGTCAACTTTTGTCCGACTTGCAAGCGTTTGGGAGCATTTGACAGCACCAGAGCTTGGGAATCGGTATTCACGCACCAAAACTCGACCCCAGAAATCTCGCTAGCAATCATCCGGTTAACGGCGTTGCCACCACCCCCGCCAACACCAATTACTTTGATTCTCGCGGCACTGCTGGGCATTATGTCTTTGGGATTCACCATAGGATCGATATCAATACTATCTACATTTACATAACCAGACTTGCGTCTAAACGGATTGGCGGAATCGAGAGCCACCGGAAAATTTTTTACTTCTTCCGAAGGGGGACTGTCTTGGTCAGACCCCTGTCTATTATTAAGCTTCATTAGAGTCGGGGATAGTAGATTACAGCTTTTTAACTTAACTAAACGCCAATTCACATCAACTATAGGCTAAAGTTGCCGAAAAACTAACACAGTTCGAGGCTGAATGTTAGCAATCTCGGATTTTGCGGAGTGTCGATCGCCCGTACCTCGCCCCTGGTCCATTCCGGCGCTCGTGCCTTCGGCATTTGTAGGGCTTTGCAGACGAACAAAAAATCGATACTAGCCGGAGACGCTTCTTGATGGGAAAAAAATCCTGATTTTTTTTTTCCTAAAGGGGCCGAATCAAACAATTGTCCCTATGTCAAGCCCTGCGTATCTATCCAGAGCGGTAAAAATTCTGCCGGATGACAGATAGTTTCTACCTTCTGTTGACAGAAAATCAATTCTGACCGCGAGTTGGTGGGGGACTTGCACTCTCCAAACTAGGGGGGGGTTCTGGCAAGTGGACGATCGGCGCTGCTGGATTTTTTAAGTCAATGTAGGCTATTTTGCTCGAATCTAGCTGTTTTGGCAATTGTCGCATTCGGTCTAAAACTTTCAGTTGAGTGCCTGTCAAGGAGGAACTGTACGGCCCTAAGTGTACGGTACCGATCTCGGTTTTCAAGATCAAGTTGCTGGGGTCTTGCCAATCTATCTCAAAAACTTTCACCGTCAAGCCGCTTAGTCCTTGGTAAAACTTCGGCCAAGAGGCGCGGTACTTTTCCAAAGGCCCGATGACTTTTAAAGTTGGCAAAGAATGCTGGGGCTGCCGGACTCGATCGCTGCCCGGTTCGATCGAACTATTGTGCGATCGCGCCGCTGCAGTATAGCTCTCCAACGGCATCCACCCCCCGCGAGCGTCCAGCCATCCCACTTTTTCCTTGTCGCTTTTGGATCTCAACATCGCCGTCGGCTGCGCCACCGCCACCGGCAGCCTTTCTGCCACTTCCACAGTCAAAGAAGGTGGAAACAAGTTACGAGTCACCTTTGCTTTGGCTATAGGGCCTGTTAACTCCATTTTTTCGGCCAGCGCCTGCGGTTGAATCCCCCACAACGACTGCGGGTAAGAAAGCGGCACCAAAGAGCGCACCGCCTTGTCTGAGAGCCACTGATTGCCCTCCACATTCACTTGTTCCGATCGGGCAATTAACCAAGTTGGCTGCGCCATCCACCACAACAAAAATGAGGCCATTGAGCTCGCAGCCAGGGTTTGCCACACCAAAGCCACCGCTCGATCGCGACGGAGACGCCGCAACTCTTGGCGCCTGCGCCCTAACTCTGTTTGAGAAACCGCTCCAAAACTAGCCATCTACCTCTTGACAATTTAGTAATTAAGGATTAGCACAAATTCAAAACTGTTTAATCTCGCGCACTGCAGACCCTTTCTCCCCTACCATTTAATCAGATCCCCGCAAAATTACCCAGAAGAAGTGCCAATCTCCGTAAAATCACTGATCTACCTAGGTAATTAAAACAGCTTAATTAAAAATTCCAAATTCCCGCGCCGCCCGGTTGATTAGCAGATAGAGGTTGTTTGGGTATTTAGGGCATTACCCCACAGGGCAAAAGGTGACAAATCAAACTAAACTCAAGGCAAGAAAGTTTAGACTTTCGATAAACTTTTATCACTTTTAGTCGGCTTCAATTGTGATCGCACTCGAATTAGACAGATTTTATAAAGCCTGCAACCCGAGCAAGACCCTCGTCGCGGGAGACCCTGGAGACTATCAATACTACATTGATTTTGGTTCCGTGCGCGGTGGCAAAATCATTGAATCTTTACAGCGAACAATTACCCGGATCTCCCCCGACGAGCCAACCTGTCAGCTATTTACAGGACATATCGGCTGCGGCAAATCTACCGAATTGTTTCGACTCAAAGCTGAACTCGAACAAGAGGGTTTTTGCGTTGTCTACTTCGAGTCTTCCCAAGACTTAGACATGGGGGATGTAGATATCAGCGATATTTTGCTGAGCATTGCGCGCCAAGTCAGCGAAACTATGGAAGCGGCCAAAATCAAACTCAGACCGAGCTATTTTTCTAATTTGTTTGCAGAAGTGGCAGAATTTTTGCAGACTCCGATCGATTTGTCAGCAGAAGCCGAGTTATCTGTAGGCATTGCTAGAGTTACTGCTAAAACTAAAGACTCTCCCAAACTGCGATCGCAACTCAGACAATATCTCGAACCCCGCACCAACAGCATCTTGCAGTCGATCAACGAAGAACTCCTCGACAGAGCAAATGCCGAACTCAAACACAAAGGCAAAAAAGGACTCGCAGTCATCGTTGACAACCTCGATCGCCTCGACCCCTCCCTCAAACCCAGCGGGCGCAGCCAGCCAGAATACCTCTTTTTAGACCGTGGCGAACAGTTGAAAAAACTCAATTGCCACGTCGTCTACACGATTCCCCTGACTTTGATTTTTTCCAACGACTTCGGCCGCCTCGCCAGTCGATTTGGAGTCAAACCCAAGGTAATGCCGATGGTACCGGTGCTCCGGCGATCGGGCGACGACCACAAGGAAGGAATGGCACTGCTGCGACAGTTAGTCTTAGCTAGAGCTTTCCCCACCGTCGATCCCGCTCAACGCATCGATTTAATTTCTAAAGTCTTTGATTGTCCCGAAACTTTAGACCGGCTCTGCAGGATTAGCGGCGGTCACGTTCGCAATCTACTGATGCTTTTGTATAGCTGTTTGCAGCACGAAGACCCCCCCTTCTCTCGCGAATGTCTTGAAGGCGTCATTCAAGAATATCGCGACGATCTTCTCGGAGCTATTAATGACACAGAATGGGAATTACTGTTTCAAGTTGTCAACCGACAAAGTGTAACCGGCGAAGAAGAATCTCAAATCTTGTTGCGAAGTATGTTTGTCTTTGAATACCGCGATTTAGAAGGTCGATGGTTTGGCATCAATCCAGCTTTAGCAGAAACCAGAAAATATCAAGAATGGCAGGAGCGCGATCGCCAAAAATAGTTGGGATTTTGGAGATTGCTTCCCAAATCTCCAAGCCCTCCCCCGCGAGGGATATATCAAGTTTTTAACTTCTCATTCACCGTTAAAAACTCCCAACTTTTGCAATCGAATAAAGCATCCAGTCAGCGGTTTTTGCCACTGGCTAATTTTTGTTGATTGCTGGGTGCGCGTCGCGACTTTGACGATACAAAAAAAAATTACCGCCACCAAGGACTTTCTCCAATCTCTACTCTCATATCTGCAAGGCCAGACCCCTATATAGCCTCTCTCAAAAAGGTGAGGTTGAGATTTTAGATACTTCGGCTTCGCTCACTACAAGTTTTAGATTGAGGGATTGAGGGATTGAGGGATTGAGGGATTGATACCTCATCGAGAGTGAGAAGTGCCATATAGCGGTTATCACTCCTATAGCCCTATGCCCTATGCCCTATGCCCTATGCCCTATGCCCTATCCCGGATAGTACCTCATAACAGAGCACAGAAAGGCTATATCTATTTTTACCTGTTGCTCTTAGTCCCAACTAATCCCATCGCGGACTACAATTGTTATAGCTTTTATTTCTGAATTCGTGCTACACATTGAGTAGGGTTGTTTGCTAATAGCTGATTGCCGGTCTTGCTCATAAATTGAGGGTGGATATTTACGGTATATAGTAGTTTATCTGTAGCCGAGAAAAATCAAATTAAGCTAACTTGAATTTTTACTGTCAAGTTTCGCATTCTCGGAGATACAGAGGTATGATGTGTTTAGATTCAACATAAAGAATGTGTAAATTTTCATAAAAGCAGTACGACAAACTACGTATTACTACATATATAAGGCGCCAGACAGGAACGAGCATCTCTAAGTAGATACGGTTTCAGTCACGATCGGCGATCGCTAGGTAATTGATTTCTGCAACAGGGGTGCACGCATGACCGATCTGCTTAAACTACAACAAACTGCCAGCTACAACGAGCGATCGCTCAAAACTCTGGTACGATCCATCGCCATGTCTCAGCAGCAATTTTCGCTAATTTTGGTGCGCTGCAACTACGAACAGTTGCGGCAGCGCTGGGCGCAGCGGCTGCGAGAAATGTCCCCAGTTCCAATTCAAGATATTGTCCTGCCAGCATCCGTCAAAACCCTCTACACTAATCTGGTGGCCAACACGTTACCGAGCGGGTCTTCGGCTGTTGGTTCCGCCTCGGCATTGATGGTATTCGGTTTAGAAACAGTCGTGGCGATCGACGAACTGATGGCCTCTACCAATCAAGTGCGAGACGAATTTCGCAAAAACTTTACCTGTCCAGTGATCCTGTGGGTAACAGATGACATTGTGACCAAAATGATTCGTCTCGCCCCGGATTTCAAAAGTTGGGCCGCCGCCACAATTAAATTTGAATTGGCCGTTGATGAATTAATTCATTTCCTGACTGCGCGAGCCGATACGATATTTAAAGTAGGCGAACTCGATCGAGAATTGGGCAGCAGCACCGCCAGCACCCTCGCTACTTTTGCCAGCGACGAAACCGACTGGGAACAACGCGCACGGGTGGAGAGCAAAATCAGCCCCGCAGAACGCTTTTTCAGCTTTACTTCTCAACCCCAAAACACGCGAAAATCAGAGGTTCACTCCTATTCGCCCTTGAGTCCCGGCAATACCCTCGATTTGGCGATCGGCTCTTTGTCGCGCCGAGAACTAGAATTAGCTTTAAGAGACTTACAAAATCGCGGTCAAGAACTAGAACCAGCCCTCAAAGCCAGCCTGCAATTCGTTCTCGGTCGAGATTACTATGTCAGCGACAAAACCGAAACAGCGTTAATTCACTACCAAGAAAGCTTAATATTTTGGCAGCAGCAAACCGGCAACTGGGAACTTGCTAACTGGGAACATTCCGAAAACCGAAAAACCATCCCCTCATCCTTATTGAATCCTGTCCCCAACATCTTATTTTTAGAGAGAGAAGGGATAGTGCTGTTTCACATAGCTTTGTGTCACCGCCTGCAAGCAGCCAGAAATCCGGTAGCCAACCGCCACCACTGGGAACAAGCTTGGATTAGCCTGGAACAATCTAGAAACGCTTTTTCTCTGGCTTCGCGCCCCGAATTAGTCGCTGAGGTGACAGCACACCTCGGACAAGTGCTGCAGCGCTTGAAAGCTTGGGGAGAGTTGCAAGCATTAGCTGAAAATTCTTTGCAGTTGCACTTCACCTACGGTACTCCCAGCCAACTAGCTCAAGATTACGGCTTTTTGGCGGAAGTTGCGCTGCAACAGTCGAGGTGGAGTCAAGCCCGCCAGCTAGCCGAATTGGCTTTGGCGATTTTGGATCAAACCCCTAACGATTTGAGATTGTTGATAGAAGATTTGAGATTGGGGTTTGAGGGAAATTACCCAGAATTTGTAGGTACTAGCGAGTCTAGTAACGAACCCAAATCTAAAATCCAACATCCCAAATCCGATCGCAGTTCGTATCTTTTACTGTTGGCCCAAAGTTTGCGGCAGCTAGGCCAGTGGGAAGCGGCGGTGCATTCTTTGGAGTTGGCTCAAACTCAAAGCGAGCCGAAGTACGACCCCCGCCTTTATATTGATATTTTGACCGAACTGCAAGCGGTTTATTTCCAGCAGGGAGAGTATCTCAAAGCTTTTCGGATTAAGAAAAACCAGCGATCGATCGAATATCAATACGGATTTAGAGCTTTTATCGGAGCCAGCCAATTGCAGCAGCAGCGACAAGCCGTCAATCCTTCGAGCCCCTCAGCTCAAAATCAAGCGGCGATTGCAGCTTCCATGACAGCTTACTCCCGCCAAAAAGATATCAATAACTTGCTAGAAAGAATTAGCAGGGACGACCATAAATTAACTATTATTCACGGGCCCAGCGGCGTCGGAAAAAGTTCTCTAGTCAACGCCGGCTTAGTACCGGCTTTGAAAAATATTACTCCGGGCGCGCGCGATACCTTGCCCGTAGTAGTCAAAGTTTACAGCGACTGGCTGATGGAATTAGAAAAGGCTTTGAACTGCGCTCTGTACGACAAACAAGCCGAAGAAGAAAGGAAATTAATCGCCAAAGGGGTACAGGAAATCGACAAAAAAAGTTGCTCGGTTGTCTCAGATCGCCCATCGGAAAACTCATCTTTCATTATAGAGCAGTTGCGCGAAAATGCGGAAAATAATTTGTTGACCGTGCTGATTTTCGATCAATTTGAAGAATTTTTCTTTGTTTCGACTTCCGTGGCACAAAGGCAACTTTTTTATAACTTTTTGCGATTGTTTTTAAATCTGCCTTATGTCAAGATAATTTTGTGTCTGCGCGAAGATTATTTGCACTATTTGCTGGATTGCGATCGCTTCCCAGACCTCGACGCTATTAACAATAATATCCTCGACAAAGGTATTCGCTACCAACTGCGAAGTTTTTCGATGAAAGACGCGCGAGCCGTGATCGGACACTTAACAGAACGGGCAGAATATTATTTAGAGCCGTCACTGATCGATGCCTTTGTTAAAGATTTAGCAGACGAACTGCAAGAAGTGCGACCGATCGAATTGCAGGTAGTAGGAGCGCAACTGCAAGAAGAAGGGATTACAAGTCTAGCACAATACCAGCAATTGGGCGACAATCCCAAGGCAGAATTAGTCAAGCGATCGCTCGAAGGAGTCATCTCAGACTGCGGCCTGGTGAACGAAGATGCAGCTTGGAAAATCTTGTTTTCCCTGACAGATGAAAGAGGCGTGCGTTTGATTAAAACCAAACACGAACTATCGTTAGTGACAGGCCAGCAGCCCGCAGCAGACGAAGAAAATGAATTGTTGGCCGGCAGTACGAGCCGAATTCCCTTACAAATAAAATTCGCCGAAAAACCCAAAAACACACAAAATAAAACCGACAATCTCGAATTAATTTTAGACATTTTAGTCGGTCACGGTTTACTATTTCTGCTGCGGGAAGCGCCAGAAGACCGCTATCAATTGGTACACGACTATTTAGTGCGGCCGATCCGCCAAAGATTCGGCTTAGAAGCCAGACTGTACAAAGCAGAAGCCGACAAAAAGATGAGTCAAGCACAGCTCTACAGAGCTAATACTTTTCTGAAACAACTGCTGGGAGTAGCAGCGATCGGCGTACTGCTGCTGACGAGTTCCACCATCGCCGCTGTAAACTTTTGGTGGCGCGCCGTCGGTCAAAAACAGGTAGCTGTCGCTCAAACTCAGCGAGCCGAAATCAGTACCCTGACAGCAGCTTCTGAAGCCCTTTATTTTTCAAACAACAAATTTGACGCGATGATGGAAAGCTTGAGAGCGGGTAAAAAGTGGAGACAGATCGAACACTCCCAAGAAATACACGCGCTCAAGGACACCGAAATTCTGATTGCTGCTGCCCTCCAACAGGCCGTTTACGGTGTCAAAGAACTTAACCGCTTGGAGGGACACGGCGATGTAGTTTGGGGTCTGAGTTTCAGTCCAGACGGTCAAACAATAGCTTCGGCGAGCGTAGATAAAACTGTCAAACTTTGGAAAAATGACGGCACTTTGCTGGCAACTTTCAAGGGTCACACTAACAGCGTCGCCAGTGTCGTTTTCAGTCCAGACAGTAAAACGATCGCCTCAGCAAGTTTAGATAAAACTGTCAAACTTTGGAAAAATGACGGCACTTTGCTGGCAACTTTTATAGGTCACACTGATAGCGTTACTAGCGTTGCTTTTAGCCCCGACGGGGAGACGATCGCCAGTGCATCAAGAGACAAAACAGTTAAACTGTGGAAAACTGACGGTACGCTGCTGCGGACGATCGAACAAATAGCTCCGGTAAATTGGCTCAGCTTCAGTCGGGACGGGAAAATAGTAGCTGTGGCGAGCGATGACGGTACTGTTAAACTGTGGAGTTCTGACGGCAGGTTAATCGCGACTCTGTGGCACAGCGAAAACAGAAAACCTTCAAAAGTTTACACCGTCAGTTTCTCCCCCGACGGTAAATTGTTGGCCAGTGGCGGTGAAGACACAACGGTAAAAATCTGGAACATCGCTGCACTAACACTCCCAGGAACCAAAAAAAAATCAACACAGGCTAGCGGCGAACTGCTAGCAACTTTGCGGGGACACAGCAAGTGGGTATTTGGGGTTAGTTTTTCCCCCGACGGACAAACACTGGCTTCTGGAAGTGCAGACGCAACTGTCAAACTTTGGAATCTGGCTAATGTGGGTGACAAACGTCTCGCGGATGCTAGCAATATTAAACCGGAAAGCCGCTTGCTGAGAACTTTTGAGGGACACGCCGATCGAGTTACTCAGGTGAGTTTTAGCCCAGACGGCAAAACCCTGGCTTCGGCAAGTTTTGACAAAACAGTCAGGCTGTGGCGGATCGATGACGTGCCGCTAAAAACCCTCGACGGACACCAAAACCGGGTGCAAAGCGTGACTTTCAGCCCCGACGGCCAAAGGCTGGCTTCGGCTTCTACGGACAAAACTATCAAAATTTGGAGCCGCACGGGGGTTTTGCTGGAAACCTTGGAGGGACACACTCAGAAAATCTCCAGCGTCAGTTTCAGTCCCGACGGACAGCTACTAGCTTCTGGGAGTTACGACAAAACGGTGAAAGTCTGGAGTCTTAAAGGTGATGGCGTCAGTAATAGTATTGTCCCTTGTCCTTCTGCTCCGCTGTTCCCCTGTTCGCCTTCTGTGCTGTTCACTCTTGACGGGCACAGCGACAGTGTGATGAGTGTGAGTTTTAGCCCCGACAGCGAGATTGTTGCTTCGGCGAGCAAGGACAAGACTGTGAAACTCTGGACGAGAAACGGCCGGTTGATTAAGACTTTGACTGGACACAAAGGTTGGGTGACTGGGGTGGCTTTCAGTCCCGACGGAGAGATGCTGGCTTCGGCGAGCGATGACGGTACTGTCAAACTCTGGAATCGGGACGGCGGTTTACTGAGGACTTTTGAAGGGGCTCACAACAGTTTTGTCTTGGGGGTTGCTTTTAGCCCTGATGGCAAAATGCTGGCTTCGGCTGGTTACGACAATTCGGTGAAGCTGTGGAAGGTGGACGGGACTTTGGTGGCGACGCTGCTGAAGGGTTCTAGCGATAGCGTGACTAGCGTGAGTTTTAGCCCGGACGGTTTGTTGGTTGCTTCGGGCAGTTACGATCGCAAGGTGAAGTTGTGGAGCCGCAGCGGGACTTTGCTGAAAACTTTGACGGGCCACAGGGATAGTGTGATGAGCGTGAGTTTTAGCCCGGATGGGAAGGTTCTGGCTTCAGCGGGGCGGGACAATCGGGTGATTTTGTGGAATTTGGATCTTGATGATTTGCTGGTGAGGGGCTGCGATTGGGTTGGTGATTATCTCAGAACTAATCCTAATGTGAGCTCGCGCGATCGGCGTTTGTGCGAGGGGGTGGTGGCAAAATCTCAGTTTTAATCTGAAGGAAGAAGGAAGAGGGAAGTTCGGCAACGGATTCGCTCCACGGATGTAACGGATGTAACAGATTTCAGTCCGATGGAAAAGGGCTATAAGGGCTTCGCTCAGGGTGAAAAGAGGGAAGAGGAAAGAAGAAAGAGGGATTCCACACTTTCTTCCCCCAACTCTTCCCCTTGCTCTCGCCTTCCTGTAAAGTAAATAATTGTAAAGAAATATTAGTTTTCTCTTATCCCTTGGTTAAGACCGCCAGCTACCATTGATACCTGAATTAGAAATTCCTATGTCACAGCTTTTCCCCCGCAAATTTCTAGCCTCTGCTGCTGCCTTTTTCCTGGCTTTGTCCCTGTGGACGATCGCACCTGTGGCCCACGCTTTCAACAATCCCGATTTGTTGCCAGAAATTCAGACACCAATCATTGACCTAGCTAAAGCCCTTACGGATATTGAAGAAGAGGATTTGGCAAAAAATTTAAATGAATTTGAGACGGAAACCGGCTGGAAGCTGCGAGTGCTGACTCAGTACGATCGCACGCCCGGTTTAGCCGTCAAAAGTTATTGGGGCTTGGATAGCAAAAGCGTGCTGCTAGTTGCTGACCCCCGAGGTGGCAATTTGCTCAATTTTAATGTGGGCGACTCACTGTATCCGCTGCTGCCGCGCAGTTTTTGGGTAGAACTGCAAACTCGCTACGGCAATCAGTTTTTTGTCCGGGAGAATGGCGAAGATCGATCGATCATTGAATCTTTAGAGTCGATACAAGGCTGTTTGCGTCAGGGCGGGTGTCGTGTGGTTCCCGGTTTGCCGAGGGAACAGTGGGTTCTGACATTAATTTCATCGGTGCTCGGCGGGGTGATCTGCGGGTTTGCCGCTCAGCCCCGGAAACCCGGACAGCTTGTGGCTTGGCAGTGGGCGCTGATTTTTTCGCCGCTGTGGGGGATTCTGTTTTTGGCTTTCGGAATTGGGCCTGTGGTGACTCGGACTTCTGACTGGTTGCCTTTGACTCGAAATGTGGCCGGTTTTGCGATCGGGGCTTTGGTAGCATTCTTAACTCCGGTTTTGGGCAAGTCTCCTTCTGAGGAAAATTAGTTTGGCAGTTGGCAGTTGGCAGTCGGCAGTCGGCAGTTGGCAGTTGGCAGTTGGCAGTTGGCAGTCGGCAGTCGGTAGGGGCGGTGGATGGTGCGTGCCCGCCCTCTTAGTCAACAGTCAACTGACAACAGTCAACTATCAACTGACAAAAAGCTGGTAAGCTGATACTTGATAATTCACAGGCGACAGCTATCCAACAAATGGAATGGCACGTAAGCGATGCCCAGAGTCTGGGATTAATCGATAGCGAAATTGGCGACCACGGTTTTTCAGCGGCGGAGTACGAAATAGTCCGGCGCGTGATCTATGCGACTGCTGATTTTGAGTACAAGTCTTTAATTAGTTTTTCCGATCAGGCTTTGCAAGCCGGGGCGGCTGCTTTGGCTGCTCGAACTACGATCGTAGTAGATGTGCCGATGGTTCAGGTGGGCATTACGCCACAAATTCAAAGTACCTTTGCTAATCCGGTTTATTGTTCGATGGAGGCTTTGACGCGCCCTCAAAAGGAAAAGACGCGGGCGGCTTGGGGGATTGAAACTTTGGCTAAACGCTATCCTGAAGGGATTTTTGTCGTCGGCCAGGCTCAAACTGCTTTGTCGGCCCTCGTCGATTTGATTGAGGCTGAGGAAATTCGACCGGCTTTGGTGATTGGGACTCCTTCAGGGTTTGTGGGGGTTGATGTGGCTAAGTCGCGGCTGCACGATTCGATGGTTCCTCACATTCGGATTGAGGGGCGCAAGGGTTCGGCGGTGGTGGCTGTGGCGATTATGAACGGGTTGGTGGATTTGGCTTGGCAAGCCTACGGTCAAGAGGGGAACAGTTGAGAGTTGACAATTAACTAATTCTCAGTGTCAAGCCCTTGTCATTATCCCAAAATCTGCCTAGAAATTGATCGATATTCAGTTTTTTTTCACAGGACTTGCGCCATGAGACAGGGGTTTTCAACCCCTGACTGGTTTCTTCGATATTGATGCCTAATTGCTATTAGATTTATTACCTCCAAGGCAGTCGCAGCTAGATTTTTCCTGGTAGATTCTTCAATTTTGCGCCCAACAAAATCACCAACCCTACACCAATTCCCGCACCGAAACTGATTAACAATACCATCACAAAAGGCGGAATTTCTGTATTGCTTAATGGTATGTAAAATTTGCGATCGGGCGGGTCTTGTTTTATCAAATAAGGCGCGCCGCTAGCCACTACGCCCACAACTCCTAAACCAAAACCTACTATTTGAATTGTTGCTTCTAATTTTGCGTCGCGATAGGCTTCTTCTATAGCCACTACGCCTCTAATTGCTTCCATCGTCTTGTCTAGCAAGCCGGTGCCGTGTTTGAAATAGCCTAAGTCAAATTTGATTTGTTCGCTGAACTGCGGGCAAGTTTCTTTGCTGAATAATTCGAGCAAGCTCAAATCGGCATCACTATTATTATAATTTTTTTGAGCCTTGATGTCAAGACTTATTCGATCTAATTTTTTTTGGTAATTTTGGGCGTTAATGGCGATCGTATTTTGCCGATTTTCCAGATCGATCGGCAATCGAGTATACTCTACAGCGCGCGGTGGCATCTCAATTGTCTGACTTTCCAGATACTCTAATTCCTTGGGCTTTAAACCCGCAATCTAGCATCAGCTATCAGCGAGAGAGACTACAGGTTTTCGGAGTAAAAACCCGGTTTCTGGGTGAGTGGCTGGGGTTGAAGAAACCGCGTTTTTATGGATGTTTAGGGTTGGTGGTGAATGTTTGGGAGAAAAACCCGGTTTCTGGGTGGCTGGGGTTGGGGAATTTGTTGTTTAATAATCGGCGGTTCGTCTTTTGACTTCTCTGTTTTGATTGTTGGTATCCCGCCCTTTTTTTCTACCTTTTTTAATTTGCTGGCTCATTTCTACAAACAAATCTCTGCGTAAATAAGGATAGTCGCTTACCCACACGTCGCGGCTGGGTATGTAAATGTCGGAAACTTTGGCAATTGTACCCAAGTCTTCTATATCTGACATGATTAACATTAATGCTGCTTGGCCGGGAACAATTCCCTGATGTTCCTTGCGTAAGGGAGCTCGCAGTGTGGTAGTAAATCCGGTTTTGTCGCCAATTTCTAAGTTGATTCGGGGTTCTAGGTTGTCGATTATTACGAGTTGTCCTTTTTGATTGACTGTTTCTTCTTGACTTGTGATTTCATCTGTGATATAAATATCCAAAATTCGTCCTTGCCAAAAACCACAATATTTATGTTTGCGGCATTGTGCATTCCGCAAACTTGCCCACAAAATCGGGCCCCACAGCCAGTACAAACCTGCGATCAATCCGGTAATTAAAACTAGGGGCCCGACATCGGAACCGACGAAGCTATAGATGACTAGCACCAAAATTACGCTGACTGCTGAGATTAACATTCGCCTGAGAAAGTCGGGGGGTTTTCCCCACATATATTTGTATTGCACTCCGGTGGCGACGGCGGGAATTAGTTCTTGAAATGTTTCGCGGGTTAAGGGAATTAGCATAGGAAGAAGGAAGAAGGAAGAAGGAAGAAGGAAGAGGGAAGAAGGAAGAAGGAAGAGGGAAGAAGGAAGAAGGAAGAAGTTATTGGTTATTGGTTATGGGTTATGGGTTATTGGTTATTAGTGCTGTCCCGGCTGAGCTTTCCGTCCAATGTCATAAGGAAGAGGGAAGAGGGAATAAGTTAATTACCCTACAATAACTCGATCCCCCCTAGCCCCCCTTCTTAAGGGGGGGACAAGATTCCGATCGAAGTTCCTCTTTTTAAGGGAGATTTAGGGGGTTCTAGACTTGGCCATAAGGGAGATTCATCAAAGGTTTAAGGCGATTATCAAAACTAATAATAACTATCAACTGACAACTGACAACTGACAACTGACAACTAACAACTAACAACTAACAACTGACAACTGTCAACTGACAACTAATTACAGGATTTTTTCTAATCCGTAAACGAGCGATCGCAATTCTATGATTTTTCGCACTGATAACAAAACTCCGGGCATATAACAAGCGCGATCGCTCGTATCGTGTCGTAATGTATAAACTTGACCAGGGCCGCCAAAAATTACTTCTTGGTGGGCAATTAAACCGGGTAAACGGATGCTGTGAATCCGAATTCCTTCGTCTGCTAAAGAGCCTCTGGCACCGGGCAATTTTTCGGTTTCTTCTACTTGGGCGGGATTGAACGTTTTCCCCATTTCTGCTAGCATTTGGGCGGTTTGGATGGCTGTGCCGCTGGGTGCGTCGGCTTTTTGATTGTGGTGGAGTTCGATAATTTCTACGTGTTCAAAATATTGAGATGCGGTGACGGCGGCTTGTTGCAGCAGCACCATGCCGATCGAGAAATTGGGTACAATCAAACAACCTATGCTGGCTTTGTCGGCAAATTCCGCGAGGTTTTGAATTTGGGCGGTACTCAATCCGGTAGTGCCTACTACGGGCCGTATACCGTAAGCAATAGCCGATCGCACGTTTTCGTAAACTGACTTTGGGTGCGTAAAGTCCACCATCACGCCTAACTGCTTTTCCTGAGCGGCTAAGGCCAGCATTCCTTGCAAGTCGTCGGTGATGGGAACTTCTAACGGGCCGCACCCGGCTAATTCTCCCGCATCGGCGTTGAGGGACTCAGGAGAGCGGTCTACAGCGCCAAATAAGGTCATGTCGCTAGCACTGGCGATCGCCTTAATTACTTCGCGGCCCATCTTGCCGCCAGCACCGTTAACAATCACCGGAATCGGAAGTTGATTGGCCATAATCTCAAAAATATCCAGAAAGTTCGATCGACTAAATTTTAACGCTTGTGGAAACTTGTGGAAACTTGGGGAAACGGAGGAATCCCAGACAGCACTTTTCGGCAGATACGATTCAAACCCAGTTTCCCATCCGAGAAATACTTAACCAAATCGATTAATTAGCTTAAATAAACTCGGTTTCGGCACAAGTTCTGAAAAAATTATACTCAATCTCATAATAAGCTCAATTCTGTAAGAACAAACTTGTGGTTAGCTTTATTTGCACCCGTATATCTTTGCTGTGACTGCCAAATTTTCTCGAAATCTTTGTTCTGTACTGTCTCTCGCAACTGGCCTGAACCGGAGTTCTCAAGGCCGGCGGGTCAGGATTTTGCCTGCTTTGTTGGCAGGCGCAACTGTAACGCTGCTGAATACGGGAGCTCAGCGGTTGGGATGGTATCAAAGCTTGGAATTGGGAACTTTTGACTCGTTGGTGCGCTTGGAGCCGGATGCGGGCCCAGATCCGCGGATGCTGATAGTGGGAATTTCTGAGGCGGATATTCAAACTCTGGGGAGGTTTCCGATTTCCGACGGGGCGATCGCCAAAACCTTGACAAAACTCCAAAAGTACCAGCCAAAAGTCATCGGTTTGGACTTGTACCGCGATTTGCCTCAAGCCCCCGGACACCAAGAATTGCTGGCGGAGCTCAAGGCGCCGAATCTGGTGGCGATTACTAAATTGAACGATTCAGACAGTGGGGGAGTGCCCGCCCCTCCGGGGATGCCGCCGGATCGGGTGGGTTTTAATGACTTTTTACTCGACGCTGACGGGGTGGTGCGCCGCAATTTGCTCTCAGTCGCGAAACCCGACAATACTGCTGCTGCTTCCTCGTTTTCTTTGCAAGTGGCTTCGCTGTATCTCAAGGACAAGCTGCAGCCGACAGATAGCCGTGTCAATCCCCATCAAATCAACTGGGGGAAAGCAAAATTTGTGCCTTTAGCATCTGACAGCGGTGGCTATGCAAATCTTGATGCTAGAGGCTACCAAATTCTGCTCAAATACCGTTCTGCTGTTGGGGTGGCGCGACAAGTCAGTATCCTGCAAGTATTGAAGGGCGAAATTGATCCGAGTTGGGTAAAGGACAAGATTGTGCTGATCGGGACGACTGCACCGAGTACCAGAGATGTGTTTCTCACGCCCTACAGCCCGGTTAAAAAGCAAAATCCGAAAATGCCGGGGGTGTTGCTGCACGCTCAAATGCTCAGCCAAATATTGACTGCTGTTTTGCAGGGGCGATCGGTGTTTTGGGTGTGGCCAGAATGGGCAGAAATTCTGTGGAATGCTGCTTGGGCGGTGCTGGGCGGGCTTGTGGCTTGGCGGATTCACCACCCATTGCGGGCGGGATTGGTTGTGGGTGCGGCTTTGGTGGGGCTGTTGGGGATTAGTTTTTTGATTTTTACTGAGGGTGGGTGGGTGCCGCTGGTGTCGCCGGCTGTGGGTTTGGTGGTGACTGGTGCGGGGTTGAGCGCTTACAGGAAGCTTTACGATGCTTTTCACGACTCTCTGACTGGTTTGCCGAATCGGGATTTGTTTGTAGAGTGTTTGGGGCGGGCGATCGTCAATACTAGGCACCACCGCAGCTATCTGTTTGCGGTGCTTTTTTTGGATTTAGACCGATTTAAGGTGATTAATGATTCTTTGGGTAATTTGGTGGGGGATGAGTTGCTGATGGCGGTGGTGGTGCGGTTGCAGGCGAGTGTCAGCATGGCGGATACTGTGGCGCGGGTGGGGGGCGACGATTTTGCAATTTTGGTGAGGAATGTTGATGCCCAGAGTGCGGTGGATTTGGCCGATCGCATTCATCAAGCTTTAATTGTGCCTTTTGAACTCGGAGGCCAGGAAGTGTTTGTCACTGCTAGCATCGGGATTGCGGTGGGTGGCCAACCCGCACTCGCCGCCCGGGAACAGCCGGAACACTTGCTGCGGGACGCTCACACGGCGATGTACCGGGCTAAGGCTTTGGGAACGGGAAGGTATCAGGTGTTTAATGCTGCGATGCACGATTTGGCGTTGGAGAGGTTGCAGTTGGAGACGGATTTGCGGATGGCTGTAAAACGTCGGGAGTTTTTGCTTTACTACCAGCCGTTTGTGTCTTTAGCCAGCGGCAGGATTATTGGGTTTGAGGCTTTGGTGCGCTGGCAGCACCCGCAGCGGGGCTTGATTTCGCCGGTTAAGTTTATTCCGGTGGCTGAGGAAACGGGGGCGATTGTGCCGCTGGGCGAGTGGGTTTTGGAGGAGGCTTGTCGGCAGTTGCGGCTGTGGGAGGGAATGTTTGATTTCGATCGACCTTTGATTATGAGTGTAAATTTATCTGGGAAGCAGTTTGCTCAGCCGGATTTGATCGATCGCATTCGGGCTATTTTGGGAACAACGGGTTTGAGTGCTCAGAGTTTGAAGTTGGAGATTACTGAGAGTGTGGTGATGGATGATGTGGAGTCGGCGATCGCGGTTTTAAAGGAGATGAAAGCGCTTAATGTCAAGTTGGGAATTGATGATTTTGGTACTGGTTATTCGTCGTTGAGTTATTTGAGTCGGTTTCCTACGGATACTTTGAAGGTTGATAAGTCGTTTGTGGGGCTGATGGAGCTCGAAAGCGAGGGGGAAAATGTGGCGATCGTGCGGACGATTGTGGCGCTGGCGCACGCTTTGGGGATGGATGTGATTGCTGAGGGTGTGGAGACGGCGGCACAATTAGCTCGGTTAAGGGCGATCGGCTGCGAATACGGTCAAGGTTATTTTTTTGCTAAGCCTTTACCGAGCGAGGCTGCGACTGCTTTGATGGCTTCTGAGCCGCAGTGGTAGTTGTGGGTTATTAGTTATTGGTTATTAGTTATTGGTTATTAGTTATTGGTTATTGGTTATTGGTTGTTGGTTGTTGGTTATTAGTTGTTATTGCTTATTGGTTATTGGTTGTTGGTAGTAATAAATATTGAGTGATATGGTTATTGGCTCAAAACATAGTTATAATGATCGATAAAATACCAAATATAACCAATATGATTGTCTAATTTTTTAGAAAATGAAAGAGTCTTTCTTGCGAGACGAGAAACACGTTGGCGCAAAGTATTATTACATCTTTCAATACGATCGCCCAGCAGTTTCAGTCTTGGACGCATCAGTACCGCAGAAACCTGGTTTTTTACCTAATCTGTGACCTCCGCTTCTGCCTCTGAAGGCAGGAGGCAGGAGGATTTGTGCTTAATCCCTTTCCCCTAAGTCGGTACAAGCCTCTCCTTTAAATGGGATCAGAAATTGGGAGGGGTCTGAATCCTCTTCCAATTTCCAACCTCCTGCCTCCTGCCTTTCAACTGCTGCCTCCTTCCAGAGGAGAGAAGATTTTCATCCATCAAACCCGGTTTCACCAGTCCCCGCCCGCCCCAGCTAAGGCCCCTGCACTCCCACAGAAACCAGGTTTTTTTACCGGGATTAAAAGCTGTAGCCCAGTTTTGCCCAAAAATTCGGTTTCTCAGTCAGGGACGCATTATGACGGTGTAGCAAGGCTTTGAGATTGCTTCACTACCTTCCAAATGACAGAAATACGTTAATCTAAAATCGCAAATCTAAAATCTAAAATCGGTTATCCCTTACAATAAACAGGCAATTATTATATTTTGAGTTATCCTGTGAGTCCTACTGCCGAAGTCAGCAATACCGTAAATGCGGGCGCTCTGCCAACCGTCACCGCAGCCCGCCGCGCTGTTTTTCCCTTCACTGCAATTGTTGGCCAGGAGGAGATGAAACTGGCGCTGCTGTTGAATGTCATCGATCCCAAAATTGGCGGAGTGATGATTATGGGCGATCGCGGTACGGGCAAATCTACCACAATCCGCGCCCTCGCTGACTTGCTGCCAGAAATTGAGGTGGTGGCTGACGATCCTTTTAACAGTCATCCCACCGATCCGGATTTTATGAGCGATGAGGTGCGCGATCGCACTTTGCATCACGGTACAATGCCGATCGCCCGCAAAAAAGTCCAAATGGTAGACTTGCCGCTCGGCGCTACCGAAGACCGAGTTTGCGGTACGATCGACATCGAGAAAGCTTTGGCCGAAGGAGTTAAAGCTTTTGAACCAGGCCTGTTAGCCAAAGCTAACCGTGGCATTCTTTACGTCGATGAAGTCAATTTGCTCGACGATCACTTAGTCGATGTTTTGCTCGACTCCGCCGCCAGCGGCTGGAATACAGTCGAACGCGAGGGCATTTCGATCCGCCACCCGGCTAAGTTTATTCTCATCGGTTCCGGGAATCCCGAAGAAGGAGAATTGCGGCCGCAATTGCTCGACAGATTCGGAATGCACGCCGAAATTCGGACTGTCAAAGACCCGAATTTAAGAGTAGAAATTGTCGAACAGCGATCGAGTTTTGACCAAAATCCCTCAGAGTTTCTCGCGAAATATCAGCACGAACAAGACGATATGCAGGAGAAATTGGTGGAAGCCCAGGAAAGGCTAAAATCCGTAACTATCGATCGAGATTTGCGAGTAAAAATCTCCCAAGTCTGCGCCGAATTGGACGTAGACGGGCTGCGGGGCGATTTAGTCACAAATCGGGCAGCCAAAGCTTTCACAGCCCTAGAATGTCGCACAGAGGTCACTGTAGACGATATTCGCCGGGTGATGACCCTATGTTTGCGGCACCGATTGCGGAAAGACCCGTTAGAATCGATCGATTCGGGCTATAAAGTGACTAAAGTGTTCGATCGGGTATTCGGCCTAGAAACAACTGAGGGATAATTAATAATTGGTAATTGGTAATTGGTGGTGATGAAACATTTCCCAAATTTTTAATGCCTCATTCCCCATTTCCAATTACTAATTTCTGCAATGGAAAAACGAATTTTAGGATTAGATCCGGGCTTAGCAAATCTCGGCTACGGGGCAATTTGCTGTCAAATCATCCCCGGAAAACAAGATGAAAACTTTGTTTCCATGATTGATTGTGGCGTGATTAAAACAACGCCTAAACAGGAAATGGGACAGCGGTTGAAAACAATTTATGATGATTTGCACGAGGTAATTGAACAAATAAAACCAGATTTGGCAATTGCTGAAAAACTGTTCTTTTACAAAATGGGAAATACCATACTCGTAGCCCAAGCGCGGGGCGTTTTGACACTGGTATTAGCGCAGTGTGGAGTGCCGCTGTTCGAGTTTACCCCAGCGCAAATCAAAAAAGCATTAACTGGGCGCGGTAATGCGGATAAATCTGAAGTACAAGAGGCCGTAGCGCGGGAGTTAGAGTTGGCTTATATTCCGAAACCGGACGATGCGGCGGATGCTTTGGCGGTGGCTTTGACTGGTTGGTATGATGATGATATTTGTCCGAAAAAAATCCCATTGGAAACCGTAAAAATTTAATCTAATCTTCAGTCTCGCGTTGCGCGGACTTTGTTTTTGTAGAAGCGATTTCAAGATCCGATTCCCATTGCTGGTTCCCAATTCCCGTTCAAACCATCGGCAAATTCAAAACAAATCCCGGCAACACATCTTCACCCGACAAACTCACCGGAAACTGTACAATCTCCACCTCGCAATTAGCGCGATAAATTTCCACTTGTTCGTCTTGAGGATTAATCAGCCAACCCAAGCGCAAACCGCTGTTGATATATTCCTGCATTTTCTCCTGAAGCGGCCGCAGCGCATCTGTCCGCGAGCGCAATTCTATCACAAAATCAGGGCAAATCGGCGGAAACTTCTCCCTTTGTTCATCTGTCAAAGCCGACCATCTTTCCAAGCTAACCCAAGCCGCATCGGGAGAACGGTCTCCGTTATTTGGCAGCCTAAAAATTGTCGAAGAACTAAACACTCTCCCTAGCTGCGTTTGACGGTTCCACAAGCCCAAATCTGTAATTAAATCGGCTTCTCGATTGCCGCTGACTCCGCCTACTGGTGACATAATGATGATTTCTCCTTTAGCAGTCCGTTCAAATTGCCAATCTCGATTCATCTGGCACAAACGGTAAAACTGTTCATCTGTTAGTTCGACACTATCTAAGTTTAAAGTAACGGTTGTCATTTTTCCTAACTCCCGAAAAATATGAGTTCTGCCAACCTATTTTAGCGCCGCTTTCTGTCAATGACAAATTTATCGCCTGCTCTGTGATATTGCTTCACGACCTTCGTAATGACAGACGAAACAAATCAATTTTAAAATCAGTCCTCCCAGGGAGGACTTTCGCTTTCCGACTGGGGTTAAAAGCCGATTCGGACTATTGCGAAGTACCCAATCTCAGGTGACAATATAATTAAGTTCGATCGCCCAATCTCAACATCAATCAAAAAAATGCTATAATATATAATTTAACTCCTAAACTTCTCCAGTCAACAAAGCACAAACTAAAATTTTATGGTGATTATTACTTCACAAGAAATTGCCCAATTTCGATCGCAATTAGCCGAATATCCCGAAGCCCTAAAAGCCCTCGACGAAATCGAAGATTGCGAAGGTAACATCGAAGATGCAGCAATATCTCTGGCAATTCAAGCCGGACAAGAACCGAACATCTCGGAAAAGTGGCTGGACGGATTGGCCAAAAGATGCCGCGTTGCTATCTGCAAATCTGAGGTTAAAGAAGATTTGACAAACGGACAATTGAATGCAGCATTTAGAGATTTAGTCGCTGCCAAAATTTGTCCTAAAATTTTGGTAACTTCCGTGATTATTTATGTATTTAAAACTGGGGTAAATGATTTTTGCGAGCCTCTGGAATATCAACTGTAAAGCCATTGATGCAGTTAAAATAGCCCCGATTTTCTGAAACAAAACGAGGCGATTTATGAAGAGGGATGGCTACATCGCGCGGACTTTTATCTACCCCTGTGCGCTGCTGTACCCAGCCGGCACTAAATCCGGCGACAATCCCAAAGATTTCCCCAGCAAACGAGCCAGTTGCACTAAAAAATTGGCAGTATCTCTGTCTCCTTCCCCGGCCATTGAAGCTGATATCTGGATTAGCATCTGCACAAATCCGGCATCTATTAAATCGGAACAGGAACTTAAAACCTCTGGTTCTTGGCCGTTGGGACAGGTGAGCACTCGCTCGATCAAGTTCAAATAAGCTTCTTGGCGTTCTGGATTCATTTTGGGAGGATGGGTACAGTAAATAATTTATTATTACGCTTAATTCTGTTCTGTCAATCAGGCGATCGAATATGCGATCCCCGTCTTTGCTCTAGAATCTTTATTCCGTCTGGAATAGACAGAAGCTTAAAGAAAATCTTAAGTTTCTTAATCTTAGTTTAGTTGAGGTAAGGTGTTATTTGGCACACTCTAATATTAGGTAAGATAGGCCGACTGGTACCCTAGGATTCAAGAAAATTAGGAATTTATAAAATGAAAATAGGAATATTTTTAGGAAATTTAGGAAATCCCGCTATCTACTATCCCAAACTCGCCCAAATTACCGGCGGAGTTGGTGCGAGCATTTTTCTTTGCCAATTATTGCAATGGAAAGTGCAACATTCCAACTCTAGCGAATGGGTGAAAACTAACAGCAACGAAATAGAAAAAGCCACGGGTTTAAGTCCCGAAGAACAAGAAATCGCGAGACGCTTGCTAAAAGTGCGATCGCTCTTGAAAGAAAAATCAACAAATCCCCACACCGACACCCTAGAACTCTGGGCGGACATTGACGCTTTTGAGGAAAAACTTAATAACTTTTTTGCCAATAACCACACCAAGACTATAACAGAACCAATTCGCGATCGCACAAATCGCCCTGTAGAAATATTATCCGAAACTTCCCCCCCACAGCGTGCAGTTAAAACCGACAAATATTTCGGACAACCGCGCCAGCAAATAGCGGTTGCTGTCAACGCGAATTACCAATTTAGCGGCCCTTGGAATTCCCAAGAAGAATTGCACAACTTTCAGCGGGCTTTAGAAGAATATGCCAGAGTTCGCAACTTAGGATTTGGCAATCCTTCGGGATGGGCTTTTAAAATTATTGACAGCATGACAAAAGGGTTAACTTCGACTTTTTGGGACGAATTTATCGCGGGAATTTCTTTGGGAGAAAGTCAGAAAGTTAAGCGGGATTGGGAAATTGAGCCGGAAGTGCCTTATCCGGCGTTTGAAGAGGAGCGAATTCAGTATTACGTCCACAAGGGCGAACCGCTGGAAGCAGCAGTGTCTAAAGCCCGCGCTGACTTGAGAAATCCGGTGTTGGGGAAGGATTTGTGGGAGGGTTTTTTGCGAAAGTGCGATCGTATTGCGGATGATGCGCTCAAAGCAAAACTGCAGGGGGTTGACACACCATATCTGCCCTCTTCCTTCAACGAAAAACCGCAAATCACCAAGGATAGCGTAATGCGAAAATTAGGGGCGATCGGGCCGCAATTTGCCCTGAATCAATCCACATCTGAAACTATCGCCGAACCACCAAAACTCGAACCACAAGAACAGATCACCGCTGACGAAATCCCCAGTATTTCCTCTTTACAAAAAGCTTACCAAACTCCTCTCGGTCGCAGTATAGTTGAAAAACAAATCGCTGCTAATCCACAATGGGGCTATGAAATTGTTAATGGTGAAATTATAGAATCCATTTTTTTTTAGGAGGCGAATGTGAAGCGAGTTAGCGATATCGATCCGCTGGGAATTGAGCGGGCAAATCCTTCGGATGCAGAAAGAGAAAAGCTGCGACAGGAAAGATTGCAGCACGAGAAAAGTTTAGGTTTTCAGCAGTTAATAGAATTTTGCAGTTTGGGCGAATACGGCATGGCGAAAGAGCTTGCAGCTAGACATTCTAGTTGGGGTTATGAAATAGTTGACGGAGTTGTAATGGAGCGGATGGATTAGGTTCGTAGTAAAGACTTTAGTCCCTTATTAAAGCATAGGAATAAAAAACTAAAGTCCTCACTACGAACCTGTTTTTCCTAATATGTTAGGATTAGAATAGAGATTTAATTGGTTTTAAAGTTATGACAGTTATTAATGCAAAAAATCTAACATTATCAGAAGTACACCGTCTGTTCGGCTTTCAAAAGCAGTACACTAACTCATTTACCTCTCTGTTATCTCTTGAAGATATCACAGAACACGAACAGCAGGAACTTACACAAATTAGGGATGATTTTGATGACTATATTTCCACGGATCGAGTTTCAGAAGGACTGGTAAAAGCTCTGACTACCTTTCCCTTAATGCGATTGGCTGGCTTCTACCGCCGCCCGATTAAAATTAGTTTAGAACAAGACATCGCTGAAATTAGCATTGAAGATGAAGATACTATCATTAAAGGACGGTTTGATATCTTGGCTGTCAACAGGATAAAGCCCATCAGAAGCGATACATATTTTTGGGTTTTGGTAATTGAAAGTAAAAATTCTGGAATCAACGCATTGATGGGTTTATCTCAATTGCTAACCTATGCTTATCAAAATTTAAAATATCAAGACACTATCTGGGGTTTGACAACCAACGGAATGCACTATCAGTTCGTGAATATTCAGGGGGGCAATACCCCAAGCTATCAGCTATTGCCTTTGCTAAACTTGATGGAACCCGAACCTTCAATTTTGTTGCTGCAAGTTTTAAAGGCTATTTGTAAGCTGTAGATGAAGGAAGAAGGAAGAAGGAAGAGGGAAGAAGGATGAAGGATGAAGGATGAAGGATGAAGGATGAAGAAACATCTTGCTTTGATTCGGAGACTCTCTTGAAATCATCTGCGTTGATATGTGTTTATCTGCCTATCATCTGCGGTATATCTATCAATAAAAGATTTATCTAATAAGTCTAATCATCATCGCCCTAAAAAAAAATGAGGCGGGGAGAATTCCCTACCTCAATTTTTAGCTAACTTTTCCCCTAAAAAAATAGGGCTGTTAAAGCTTAGTAGCCTCTGCTGTTAGGCTTGTGGACGATGAAGCTGAGCACTTGGCACTGCTTCACGTTGTCAAAACCCATGACGCGGATGTAGCACTGAGGATTTTCTTGGCGACAAGCTTGAATTTCAGTCATGATTTCTTGGACGCTGCGAGCACCAAACAAAGGCAACTTCCACAAAGTCCAGTAGCGCATTTCAGCAGCAGAACTTTCGTTGAATTCTACGCCGGGAATGTAGCCTTGATCCAGGATGTATTGGAGTTGCTTGGCAATTTGGGAGTCTGTCAGCGGGGGCAAATAGGACAGAGTTTCGTAACGACGCTCTTTAGGTAAAGTCTTCATTTTTTGTATCTCTAAGGTGTGTGTTCGATCGCACTTCTCGATCGATTAACTCGACAAATTATCCAGATTCGGTTCAGAATCTATTGATGCTTCAGGATGACTGGTAGAAACAGACCAATTAAGTTGCGTAATTCGCTCTAAATGCTGGCGTCTGTGTTCCATATTCGACTGTTGAATGCCAGTACAAACCATTTCTGGCAAAAATTCCGTCACATCGTGAGCCAGATATTCTCGCACAGTCATGATCCGAAATCCTAAATCTTGATTTTCCCTCAGCAGCTCGTCAATGTAAGCTTCTCCATCTTGGATTTTGTTCTTCGTGGAAAAGTCATTCAACCAGATGGCTTGGGCAGGATTGGTTTCGCTCAACTGAGCGACCACAATCCGCACGGATTGATAGGTTAGGTAACTTGCCAGCACCTTAGCGGTGTCTTTCGCAACTTGTTTGAGATCCATTTTTGACCCCAGCTCCCTCAAATTTGAGATTTTGGATTTTAGATTTTAGATGCAAACTTACTTGTAAATCTTCTTCAAAGATAAAGACTTAAGAGCAAGTTTGCGACCTAAAACCTAAAATCTGCAACCCAAAATCATCAAACGGTATCCATTGCCTCGAACTCAAACTTGATTTCTTTCCAGAGTTCGCAAGCAACAGCCAATTCAGGGCTCCATTTGCAAGCTTCGCGAATGATGTCTCCGCCTTCGCGCATCAAGTTGCGGCCTTCGTTACGAGCTTGGACGCAAGCTTCCAATGCAACGCGGTTAGCTGCTGCACCAGGTGCGTTGCCCCAAGGGTGGCCCAAGGTGCCGCCGCCGAACTGCAAGCAGGAGTCGTCGCCGAAGATTTCCACCAAAGCCGGCATATGCCAGATGTGGATACCGCCGGAAGCAACCGGCATGACACCGGGCATGGATGCCCAGTCTTGGGTGAAGTAAATACCGCGGCTGCGGTCTTGTTCGATGTGGTCTTCGCGCATCAAGTCTACGAAGCCCATCGTGATGCCTTTTTCGCCTTCGAGTTTGCCCACAACTGTACCGGAGTGCAGGTGGTCGCCGCCGGACATCCGCAAGCACTTGGCAAGTACGCGGAAGTGGATACCGTGGTTTTTTTGACGATCGATCACGGCGTGCATGGCGCGGTGAATGTGCAGCAAAATACCGTTTTTGCGGCACCATTTGGCCAAGCTGGTGTTTGCAGTGAAACCACCGGTTAGGTAGTCGTGCATGATGATCGGGGTTTTGATTTCTTTGGCGAACTCAGCCCGTTCCATCATTTCTTCAAAGGTAGGGGCAGTTACGTTTAAGTAGTGACCCTTGACTTCGCCGGTTTCTGCTTGAGCTTTTTCAATAGCTTCTTGAACGAACAAGAAACGATCGCGCCAGCGCATGAACGGTTGCGAGTTGATGTTTTCGTCGTCTTTGGTAAAGTCCAAACCGCCGCGCAGAACTTCGTAAACGGCACGACCGTAGTTCTTAGCAGACAGACCCAATTTGGGCTTAATTGTACAACCCAGCAAAGGACGGCCGTACTTGTTCAATTTGTCCCGCTCAACGGTAATACCGTGAGGAGGGCCTTGGAAGGTTTTCAGGTAAGCAATGGGAATCCGCAAGTCTTCCAACCGCAGAGCACGCAGAGCTTTGAAACCGAACACGTTACCGACCAAAGAGGTCAGCAAGTTGGTGACGGAACCTTCTTCAAACAAATCCAAAGGATAGGCAATGAAGCAGATGTATTGGTTGTCTTCACCGGGGACTGGCTCGATGTCGTAGCAGCGACCTTTGTAGCGGTCGAGGTCGGTCAGGAGGTCAGTCCAAACAGTTGTCCATGTACCGGTGGAAGATTCAGCGGCCACAGCAGCTCCAGCTTCTTCTGGGGGAACTCCTGGCTGCGGTGTGACGCGGAAGGCAGCCAAAATATCTGTATCTTTCGGCGTGTAGTCCGGGGTGTAATACGTTAGTTTATAGTCTTGAACTCCGGCTTTATACCCAGCCTTTGATTGAGTTTGGGTTTGCGCGTAAGCCATATCTCGCTTCCTAGTATTCGCTTAATTTTTTTGCCCGATCGCAGGCTGTTAAAAATATATCAATAAATGGGTGCTCTTTAATTTTAATATTCTTTTAATCCTCATAAGTATTGTTTATTTTTCTTTATATTTAGATATTTTTTGTAACATATCTTATTAAACAAAAGCGGCAAAGGATGCAGGGGGAAAGGCTGGGGATCGAGGAGATTTTGGATTTTAGATTTTAGATTTTAGATGGAGGAAACAGGAAAAATTAGTCATAAATACTTAATTTTATGGTGGAGATCGATTAAATTTGAGATTGTAAATTTTAGGTTGGGGGGAGGAAAAGTTAGTTATAAATACTTAATTTTAGGGTAGGAGATCGAACTCAACTGCAATCGAGTATGCAATTATTTAATTGAAAATCCCGTGGGGGGCCAAGAAACCGGGTTTATGGGAAAAATTTGGGTGTATTAACGAGAAATATAGCAAGAAACCGGGTTTCTGAGGTTGTAAAGCCCGATCGCGCCAACTCTGGCACAATCTTCAATCGAAAATCCAAAATCGAAAATCTAAAATCCCGTGGGTGGGCGAGAAACCGGGTTTCTACGAAAAATTGGTGCTGAACGAGAAATATAGCAAGAAACCGGGTTCTGAGGTTGTCAAGCCCTGTACGCCAACTCTCCCAAAATCGAAAATCGAAAATCGAAAATCGAAAATCTAAAATCGACTGACTCTCAGAGGGCAAAGTCAAAAATCGACAGCATAGCACATAATATGGACAGGACTGGTGCAGCAACCTGGTTTTTCCAACCAAAATCCGTCGTTACAGCAATTAAACTTCGCTTAAAACCGGGTTTCTGCCTTAGCTGCGCGTAAGTCTAATATGGATATCTAGCCCCATTTCTACTCTGGTTGTGCCTCACCCCCCTTCAAAAGCCGTCCACTGCATCAATCCAGATTGCCCAAGGCCTTACCCTCAGACTTGGGGCAACAATTTTTGTCAGAATTGCGGGACTCCGCTGCGGCTAAAAAATCGCTACGTTCCTTTAGAAGTTCTCGGTTCCGGGGGTTTTGCAGCCATATACACGGTTTGGGACACAGAAACTCAAACCGAGCGCGTCCTGAAAGTATTGCTCGAAACTGCCCCGAAAGCGCTGAAACTGTTCGAGCAAGAAGCTTGGGTTTTGGCATTTTTGCGGCATCCCGGTGTCCCGATAGTCGAGCCGGACGGTTATTTTCATGTCAAAACTCAAAATTTTTCAGGCGTGGATAGAAATGTCACAGCGAGGCACTTGCCTTGTTTGGTCATGGAAAAAATTCACGGCAAAACTTTAGAAGCAGTTCTCGAAGAACACTCTCAGGGGTGTCCGCAGGAATGGGTGTTTAGTTGGCTGAGTCAAGCTGTGGATATTTTAGAGGAATTGCACAGGTGTCAGATTATTCACCGCGACATTAAACCCTCAAATTTGATGCTGCGAGACCCGGAATCGCCACAAGTTTTGCTGAGCAAGGGTTTGGGCGGACTGCAATTGGTGGCGATCGACTTTGGGGGAGTTAAACAGATGGGCGGTGGCGCACCGGTGGGGAAAGATTCTCCGAGCTCGACGCGCTTGATTTCGCCCGGATACAGCCCGCCGGAACAAATTGTGGGCGGTGGTGTGGTGCCGGCGACGGATTTTTATGCTTTGGGGCGGACTTGCATTCATTTGCTGACGGGGAAGTATCCCGCTGAAATTGAAGATCCGATGACGGGTGAGTTGCGGTGGCGACATATTGTGTCTGTGAGTCCGGCTTTGGCGAATTTGTTGGATGATATGGTGCGATCGAACGTGCAGCAGCGTCCGGCTGCGGCTGGGGATGTTCGATCGCGCTTGCAGGAGATTTATGCTAGGAGTAAGGGCAAAATTGCGATCGCCCCAACCGGTCAAGCTATTGTGGAATTCTGCCGGCAAGTGGTGGTGGCGGGGGCGCAAAAAACCGCAAGTTTGACGGTTTTGCTGTTCGGGGCGATCGCCCAAATCGTAGTAGCTTCTCTCGATACCGGCTGGGAAATGGTGCTCGGCGGGGTTGGTGGATGTGCCGGGGCGATCGGCGGTTTGGTTTTGAGTTCTGCGCCTGTCGGCCAGGAAATTGCCAGTTTTTTAAATGAAGGTTTGCACCAATTAATCCATGACATGACTTTTACTGTCGGGCCGGAATTGCTGCTGTTTGCCTTTGCCGGTTGGGGAACTGCGATCGGTTTGACGGATGCGGGGAGTTTTCGCCAGCACAAACAGTATTGGCTGTCGGGATTGATGGGAGCTCAAGCCTATTTATTGGCTGGTTTGTGCTGGATGGAAGCAACAACTTCTAGCGGCGTGCAGGGGATTATTTTAGGGGCTTTTGCGATCGCCTCTATGACTGTAGGAATGGGTTTGCGTAGCCATCAATTAGTTCATGCTTTGGTGGTGGCTGTTTGTTCTACAGGAATTCTTCTGTTTTTGAATGCTTGGAATATTTTTCCTGGGAGTTTCTTTGCGATTTTGTCACAATCGTCTAATACTAATTTCTGGCTGCAAGTTTGGGGTGCGATCGCATTTTTTGGTTTGTTGGGAAGTACGATCGGGCTTTGTTTGGGAGTAAGTCATTATTTAGTTGTGCCCGTTCTGAGGTGGTTGGGCTGGCGCTAATTAGGGCAAAAACGGTTCGTAGTGCGAACCATTGGGGAGCATCTCAGTTTTGCAAAAAGCATTTTTTTATGATAGTGCGAGCTTAAGAGCTCGCGAGTACAATACGCGAGCTCTTAAGCTCGCACTATAATGCAAAACTAATACCATTTTTCTAAAGATGTGCTATAGATGAATTCCGAAGCCCCCCCTTAATAAGGGGGGGTTGGGGGGGTAAAATCTAGCGCTAATTTATGAAATTGGTATAAGATGCTCCCAACCATTGATGATGGAGTGGCTAAACGCCAGTCATAACTTTGGTAGAACTTATTTCGGTTAATTCTGCCAAGGAATGCGATCGCACTGCGCGAAACATCCCAAAGCGACATAGCCCCACACCAAACGCTAATCGCATTAGTAAAAGTGTCGGTACTTCTCGCAGAGACTTGATAAAACCCGATACACCAAAACGTACTAATCCGACAGGTCTAACTATACCTTGCCAGATAGAATCTATCCAAGAAGGAAGGGTTTCTTGCGTCCAATCTGCGGTGGTTACAGTACCATCCACAAACCCCGTTTCTTCTAACAGTTCTGAAAAGCCCTCGATGCTTGAAAAAGCCGGATGCGACCACTGATCCAGCAGTTGTCGCATTACGGGTTTCTCCCAAAAATTGAGAGGGATTTGGCGCGAATCTCTTTGATTCCAGTCAGCCACAACCAGCAGGCCACCAGGCTTGATTACCCTCATCAACTCTTTGGCAAAAACAGCTTTATCTGGCATATGGGGCCCTGCTTCGATCGACCAAACCACATCAAAACTCGCATCGGGAAACGAAAGCGCCATAGCATCATCCACCCGAAACTGCAGATCGAGTTCTGGGGGAGTTAATTCTTGAGCGCGTTTAACTTGCTGCGGGCTGATAGTAATTCCCGTCACAGCAAACTTATAATCCTGCGCCAGAATGCGGCTGCTACCGCCAATTCCACAGCCCACATCTAGAACAGTAGTACCAGCAGGTAATTTATCTAAGCCGCCCCAGCGCACCATTTCATGCACAAAATCTGATTTTGCTGTGAGGAAATCTTTCCGTTGTGGCGGCGAACCGTAATGGCCTAAGTGGATGTGTTCGCCCCAGTAAAATTCCAAAATTCCGTCTTCTGTCCACTCGTCGTAGGAGTTGGCCACAGAGTCGGATGATTGATAAGGACGAGCCGTGATTAAATAGATCAGAAGGGCGATCGCCAGCAGTCCAAACAAAAGTCCAAATACCACAAATAAATTCATTTTTTCCTTTCTCTTATCATCTCAGGAGCTAGCACAAAATCCAACTTGGTGCGTTTTTGATTCACGATATCTATTTGTCGCGACAGACTACAGCGAAAAAGTTAGCGATTTATGGGCGATCGCCTAGTCTTTACTGTCACGAATCAGCTATTATCTGACTGAACATCTATCAGCAATCGGTGAAATTTCATAGACTTGCGCTGCATAAGTCTTCGATCGATACATCAACTGCAGATGTCAAGCAGATCGACACAGATGCAACGCAGATGCTTTTCAGATAATTTGTGAATGAATGCCAGAGGTAAAATCAATATCTTTCTCATTCCATAGAGCGATTTTTACCCCAACAATCGGTTTTTTGCCGCGTACTTTTGTCGTACCGGACACTAAATTTTAGCAGAAAATTCAAGCTCTAGTGATTCACTGCGCTGCAAGTAAATCTTCAAGGCCCCAATCTTCTAAAGGGCGATCGACTAAATAATACTGAATTAACCATCATCTATGCCTCGCAGACGAAAAAGAACAGGTTTGCGATCGGCGGGTCTTCTGACTGAGAGATTCTATCATCTCATCACAGTTGCGGGACAGCAGCGGATTTGCACCGAATTTTCCCCGTTTCTTCCAACGCTGGTTTGTTGTTGGAACCGATTTTTGTACATATATGATGTTATCACAATTTTGGCTTGTTTGCATCAAAAACTGTGAAATATGTCAGCAATCTCACAAATTGCGGCACCCGAACGCATTACTATGGTTTGGTGGTGGCAGGGGCGATCGACTCACCAATCAAAACCGCCCGATTAATTTAAGCTGATTAAAAATTAGGTTGCGAAAATCCGATGCTCCCCAAGAATAACGGCAAAAAGTTACGATTGTTGACAGGGTTCTCAGTCTCGCGATTTATTCGTTGGTTCGCCAGCGCGATCGGGCTATTTCTCAGTCTCTGGATCGTCGTACCAGCACCGACGATGTTTTTGTATCCTTTGGCGGTGGGTGCACCAGAAATTAGTCCTTGGTTGGTGGGTCTAAATACGATCGCCCTTTTGCTGAATCTGCTCAAACGACATCGAGGCAAAGTCTACATTACTTTACTAATTTGTAACCTGTTCGCCCTCATTCTGAGCCTGCTTCCGCTGATGCAATTAACAGCAACGAACGCAGCGATAGCTACCGAAATGCCAGCAGTTTTAGGCACAAACTATTTAGCCACCGTTCCTCAAACCCTGCGCGCGCAGCTACGCCCTCAACCGTTTATCCTAGCAGATGCGTTCCGGGGAATTCCCATGAGAGATGTCAGGAGCGATCGGGATATTGTATTTGCTAACCCTGACGGAGTTTCACTTAAAATCAACCTTTACCGGCCGATGCAAATTGGCAAATATCCCGCGATAATCATGCTTTACGGAGGAGCTTGGCAAAGAGGCAATCCCGATTACAATGAAGAATTCAACCGCTACATGGCCGCGCGAGGTTATTGTGTTGTAGCAATTGATTACCGCCACGCTCCCAAATATAAGTTTCCGGCTCAGCTTGAAGACGTGCAAGCCGCTCTTTCCTACATCAAAACTAATGCCGGTGATTGGGAAATCGATCTCGATAAAATTGCTTTGATGGGAAGGTCTGCAGGGGCTCATTTAGCAATGCTAACTACTTACGGTTCAAGCGTGCTTCCCATCAGAGCAGTGGTGAATTATTACGGCCCCAATGACCTGATTCGCGGATACAATGACCCACCTTTTCCTGATGCGCTCGATGTTCGAGCCGTCTTGCGTGCCTTTCTCGGAGGAACGCCAGAGAGACTCAAGGAACTTTACCGTCAGGCTTCTCCCATCAATTATATTAAAACGAATCTTCCCCCTTCTCTACTGGTTTATGGAGGTCGCGACCATATCGTACAGGCTAAGTTTGGGCGATCGCTCTACGAACGATTGCGCGCCACAGGAAATCGTGCTATGTTGCTCGAAATTCCTTGGGCAGAACACGCCTTTGATGCAGTTTTTAATGGGCCTAGCAATCAATTAGCTTTGTATTACACAGAACGTTTTTTAGCTTGGGCTTTGAAGTCTCCCGATTACCAATTCATCCCACTCCCAAAAACCAATGCAGCTCTATAAATCAAAAGGTTTCATACCCTGTCCCATCGATTAACCGATCTAACAAAGGTTCGTAGTACGGAATGCGAGTCCGCTCATTTGTTGCGGACACTGACTGACGCACGCGCGAGCCAATCGCGAGATCGGTCAATCGACCGGGGACTATATTAAACAGAGGACTTTCGCACCCACTACAAACCATAAATTCAAAGCAGAGTTGCTTTATTCGTAAACTCTCATTAAATCATCTGCCTTACCTCCGCAGTTGACCGAACAACCGAAGATTTACGCAAGAAGTTGATTGAGAATTTTTCGACTTCCAACCCCGGGTTTATAGAGATTCAAAAGTAGCGGTAAAGCCATCCAAAGTCAAGCATTCTTCCATGAAATCCTCTACATCATTGACATTTTCAAGTTTATATTCCATGATGCGTTCACCGTCGCCTTTCATCTTTTTGGAAGAAAGAGGCGTGGCCGGATATTTTTCTGCGATCGCCTTAAAAGCTTTGGAATGGGTTTCCCAGCTTGCTGCAGAACAATTAATAATTAAAAGCCACATTATCGAATTCCTCCTAGGGTTTGGTTTAGTAATAATCCCAATTAAAATTGGGTTTGCCAAGCAGATAAATCTAGCGATTCTGTTATTTGGAAAAAAGCTAAAAGCCGAGCAACTATGAGAGCGACACCACCATTAACATTAGACTCAACATTCAAAACCATCACCGGATCGTGCAACGATAAGCGTAACAAAAACCAGCCGGATTCGCTAGCTGATGTGCAAGAAATTCGCACGCCTTCGTAGTTATTGGGAACAATTTTCCAGTCGGCTTGCGTTGAAGTAAAATCTTGCAGTTTGTCGATGACAGCCTCTCCCAGAACTTTGAAATCATCCACATTAATTTTAATCCGAAATTCTGCACTTTCTGCGGGTTCTTGTAAATTAGCAATTAAATCTGGTAACGATTGATTGGCCAGCTTGGATTTAGCCAATTCAATCAATAATTTGCTCACCAAGTAAGCGCCATCATCCAGAAAATAATTTTCTTTCAAAGCTCCGTGTCCAGAGGTTTCAATCGCCAGCCATGACTCCTGTCCGGCTTGATTCAGGCGAACCGACTCGTCAATCACATTTTTGTAGCCGCGTTTAAAGCGATGGTGAATCCCTTTTAAATCCTGTTCGATGAATTGCGTTAAACCATCAGAAGTGATAGAATCGGTGACAATGGTAGAGCCTGGGTGTTCTTGTAAGATTATCGCAGAAATCAAAGCAATTAAGCGATTGCGATTGAGTTCCTTGCCAACTCCATCGACGGCCGCACTGCGATCGACATCAGTATCAAAAATAATCCCAAAATCAGCATGATTTTCAATTACCGCTTGACAAATTGACTGCATTGCCTGTTTATCTTCGGGATTGGGTACATGATTGGGAAAAGTACCATCTGGTTCTAAAAATTGACTGCCGGTAGTGTCTGCACCTAAAGGTTTTAAGACTTGATCGACATAAAATCCGCCCGCACCATTCCCCGCATCCACAACAATTTTTAACCCTGTCAGCGGTTGCTCAAAGTTATCGGGATGATTGACTGATTCCCGAATATTTTTGACAAATTGGTTGGCATAAACAGAGATAAAATCATGCTTGGTAATGTTACCGGGCGCTGCGGCTGGCTGAAAATTATTGCCTTGAGCTAGTGTTAAAATATCGGTAATATCTTTTTTTTGTAACCCACCATTGGCGGTAAAAAACTTTAAGCCATTGCGATTAAATGGTAAATGGCTAGCTGTGAGCATAATCGCGCCGTCGCACTCAAAACCGGGGGTGATTGTACTCATAAACATGGCGGGAGTTGAGGCCATTTCAAAGTCGTAGACTGTGGAACCAACTGAGGCGATTCCCTCCATGACTGCTTGCATTAAAGTTGGGCCAGATAGGCGGCTGTCGCGCCCGATCGCAATTATCAACGCTGCAGCCGGTTTGTGGACTTTTTTCACCAGCCAACTGACAAAGGATTTACCTAAAATTGTGGCAATTTCGGGCGTGAGGTTGACTTGTTCACCGGGAACGCCTTCGAGGGCGATACCACGAATATCTGAGCCATTTTGGAGTTTTTTCCAGTTATAGTTTTGCATAATTATTTTTTTACTATCCTCACTATTTCGATTATAAACTATTTTGGAGCCAATCAATTAAACGTTTTTTTATCTGTATTAATCTTTCATTTGAAATACTTCCTAAACGACCATTGACAACCGATGATTCGACACTCGCTAATCGTCCTAGTCGAACAATAGAAGCAACCTTAAGACCAGTAGCTATATAGTCAGAATCTGCCACATCTATTATTTCGTCAAATCCTGCTGTTGATTGATCGATGCGTGAGGAAACCAAAGCGAGTAATAAATCAGGATGGCGACCGGGTGCAATGGCGATTACCAATGCAGGACGAAGTTTTCCTTGTTTCAAGTCAGCTTGAGGAAAACGAATTAATACAATATCACCTGGTTTCATGGTTGATAAATTTCTTGAGCATCTTCTAAGGAATATTCAATTTCATCATTTTCGCCGAAAAGTTGCGTTAATGCAAAATCTTGCCACTGGGTACTTTGCCATTCCGTGTATTCTGATGCTGGTATTTTCTGTTGGGTGGTTATAGATAGGATTAAGCTGGCAATTTGTTCGACAATATGATCTGGTAAGCTATCAATCTGTTGATGTAGTTGTTCGCGAGTAGTGGAAGACATAAATAAAATTTCCTCGTCAAATTTATTTGTGGTCACAATACCGGATGTTCGCTGTTGATTTCCCTATAACTTTTCTTGAGATATCATTATAGCAATATCTCTGAGGGTAAGACATTCTTCGTCGTTACGGTGACAGAGTTTTTAAATCCAATCATGAAAATTATAGCCCCATCACCGCTGAGATTAGACTCTCATTCTTTAGTCGCGTTCAACACTGTAAATTGCTTGCAAGCAGAACTCACCATGCGCGGGGACTTCCACAATATCTGTAGCCGCATTGGTCGTTTCTACGCAGATTAAGCGCTGATAATCTGCATCGTCGAGGTCGGCCATGTTTGCAGAAATTGTCACCCAGGGATTCCACACAACGGCGGATTTACTGCCAGAGGATTGAATACGAATTCGACGGTTGAGGGCGGCATCGTCAATTACTAATTGATTGGTGACATCGAGATAAATGCGATCGACCTCACCGACTGCTACAACTGCACCTACTTGAGTTTTTTCTACACCACCATCAACTTTATCAAGATACTGGCTATTTTCTAAACCCAAAACCTGCACGCGGTTGATGTCGCCGACTTGGAAGTAGGTGTGCAAAGCTTGGGTGAGGGGAAATGCTTTGTCGCCCAGATTGCGGGTGATTAATTCTACAGTGAGGCTGGTGCCAACGGTAATGGCGATCGCCAGTTCAAAGGCTTGAGACCAAATTTCTCTAGTTTCCTCGGTATCCTGAAGTCCTAGAGTGACTTTGGTGGCGCCCTCTGGGGTGGTGGCAGTTGCTACCACATTCCACAGGCGATTCCGCACAAACCCGTGGCTGGGGCGGCCCAAGTCTTCGGGATCTGGGCCAAACCAGGGCCAACAAATGGGTATACCGCCTTTAATGGCTTTTCCTTCGGCGTAGTAAGCTTTTTCGCTCAAAAACATCACGTCTGCGGTTTCGGTGGCTGGTTGGAAGGAGAGCACTTGGCCAGCATACACAGAAATCACGGCTTTGGCTTGGCCGTTGTCGATGTGAATCATCGGGAAACCACCGTTTCCGCTAGCGAAGGTGAGGTTGTCTGCAATGCCGTAGTCTGTGTTTAATTGGTCAATACTCATGCTATTTGCCTGGTTGGTTGCTTCACAATTATCCGATATTATGTGGCTAGATTTTACGATATTCTTGAGTCACTATTTTTTGGGTACAATATACAGCAATACGGTTCATTTAACACTATTTATTGCCAGGGTGATCTGTCTTAAGTGAACCGTATTGCAATATACAGCACGTCTCAATTAGTCGTGCAAAAGCATCGTATTTTTTTAATTGGGATTATTGAACAGCTCAAAATCCCAGACAAACTGAAATAATCGTTTAACTGTCAAAAATCTTGTACAGATGCGATCGCAACGACGAGTCAATTTTTTTGAGGAAGCATCTCATTTTTGCTTTGGTCGTGCCAGCAGGGACAGGATTATAATAAAAAACGCTTTTTTCAATGCAGGAGATGCTGATATACTCCAAGCTCTATCGCGCTTGAGGCAGATTTATGCTAATTGTAAGGGAGATATTTCAGAATTTTTGCGGACAGGAATACGAATCACAAACTCCGCCCCCGTGCCCAGAGTTGAAAAACATATTAGCTGACCACCATGTTTTTGGGTGATGATGTGGTAACAAATCGCCATTCCCATTCCGGTTCCCTTACCAACAGGTTTTGTAGTGAAAAATGGATTAAATATCTGTTTTTTTATTGATTCTAAAATTCCGGCTCCACTGTCGGCGATCGCAATTTGCACCCAGTCTACATTAATTATAGATGTAGAAATAGTAATCAGATTAAGATTTTCTTGTCTTTCTTGTTGAGTTTTTTGAGCATTCACCTCATCAATCGCATCAATAGCGTTTGCCAGAATATTTATAAAAACCTGATTTAATTGTCCAGCATAACACTCCACCAACGGTAACTTGCCATAATTGCGAATCACCTTAATCTCTGAGCCTCCTCGATTCTCCTTCAGACGGTGTTGCAAAATCAGCAATGTACTATCTATCCCTTCGTGAATATCTACTGACTTTAACTCGGCTTCATCCATGCGCGAAAAATTCCGTAACGACCACACAATTTGACTGATACGTTCAGTTCCGATATTCATAGATTTCAGGATTTGGAGTAAGTCTATCTGCAAAAAATCCAGATCTATTTCATTTTCTTTCGCTTGAATTTCAGCGACTGGATTGGAATAGTGCTGCTGGTATAGTTGCACTAATTCCAGCAGGTTTTGCGAATATTGCTGAATATATGTGAGGTTGCCGTGGATAAAGTTAACAGGGTTATTAATTTCATGGGCTACACCCGCTACAAGCTGTCCTAAGCTAGACATCTTCTCAGTATGAACAAGTTGGGCTTGAGTTCGTTTGAGTTCGAGCAATGTCGCTTCTAACTGACGCTTTTCCTTGACTTCCCTCTGTGAATCTTCTAGCTCGTGGATGATTTGTCGGAGCAAAGACTCCTTTTTTTGATTAGTTTGTTCTAGTTCCAAACAGTTTTTTTGGGAACGAGCTAACTTTTTTTGTAAAATTCTGTTTTCTTTTTCTAGCTGCTCAATTGTTAAATTATCTGTTTTTTTAAATTCCATATTTCTATTCTCCTCCCAGTAGCAAAGTAATAAATGTCTCATTATGAAAACAGGAGATTTTCTGATGCTTGAAAGGAGAAATTTCGCCATTGGTGTAAAACCCACAACTCGGTAAAGCCTCGGTTAAGCAGGCTTGAGTTAGCGCATATTCTTCTTGAGTCCGACTACCTAAAATTTGTCGCCGACTAGCACAGGAAAAATACATAGCAGCAGCAGGTACTTTACCCGGATAATTTTCTAAGGCTTGCATCATAGATACTTGAGATGCAGTCAGAATACGATCGTGGGTAGTTTCGGTAATTTGAACGATCGCCCCTTCGGGAATGTCCCCAAAAAAGGTTACGCTTCCGAGTACCCCATCGCAAACTCCACTGGGTGCTCGCATATAGTAATGACTTTCATCTACATCAAACACGGCCAGGGGATATTCTGAGGAAGGCGGCAATTTCCCCAAATAGTGATGATAAAATTCTAGAGCGGGTTGGCGATCGATTTCGTACAGGATATTTTGAGAGGCTTTGGTGACTGTGCCCTTTTTCCCTACTGGTTTCCAGCCACTAGCCACACCATGAGAAAATAAAATGTCTCCAGAAATTAAGAGAATGGGAATCGCATCACTAAAAACCTCTGTACCGAAGAATTGATAGGTTTGCTGAAACCGCCACTGATCCGCCGCGAGTCCGCCAAAAATCGGGACTTTTTTTTCTAAAGCTTGATTCAAGCTATCTAACATCAAAGCAGCGCTGGCGGTGAGACTTTCTGGGAAGGTAATACAAAGTTTAATCGGTTCTTGATGGCCGGTTTTTGCTTGAACAATAGCAGTTTCAACCGCCGCCTCCAAGTCCTGAGAAATCCCTCGTCCAAGGCCGGCACGGATAGTAATTCGATCGGAACAAAATAGCATCAGGCTAACTGAATCTTGTTCAAATCCTAAAACAGAAGACATTTCTCCATCCGTTGTGCCGCCAATCAGTTGAATTTCGGGATATGTCTGATTGATTTGCTGCAAAATTAGGAGATAGTCGAAATCAATGGCCGCAAACAAGATGCCTGCTTGAGGAATTTCACCTGATAGGGATTCATGGCATTGTTCTAGGACTTCTGTTATTGCTTCTAGAGAGTCAGGATCGTTGCTATGACCTACGACAACTTTTAACATAAATCTGCTTTATCAAGTAGTTGAGATAATAGATGAATGCGTAAATTAGACGCATTCATTCCTATGGGCAAACTGTTAAGCTGTTGTGGATTTAATTGGGATATTCGGGGCGGGCCAAGACTGTGAAACACACTCATAGTTTGATGGGTTTTTGACAGACAATTTAAATGCACGACAGCTTAACCATCGACTAATGATTGGAGATTGTCAACGGCAGCGAATCATGACAAAATTACCTAGGTGATGCGTAAGTCAGAGCACGATTTAGCTTTGGCGATCGCCCTTTTAGCTACATATTTTGCTAAAATGTAAGATGGCCGTCCAGCAGGATCGCAAAAATATCATTTAGAAATGCGCGATCGCACTATCTAGCATAACAGAAGGATAAAAACATGGGCAGAGTTACTGCAACAATCGCCGTCACCAACGAAGTAGACAAGATGCTGGTAGAGAGAGGGTTTATAGCAACAGACCAAGTACGTTCAATCACTCTCGATAACGTATTGGTTGATACAGGGGCAACTAGACTCTGTTTGCCAGAAGAAATTATCGCTCAGCTAGGTTTAACCCTAGTTGGAGAAATTGACGGACATACTGTAATCGGATCTAGAAAATTTCGCCTCTTTAAAAATGTCAGTCTTGCCTTAGCGGGAAGAGAAGGAAGGTATGATTGCGTGGAACTATCGGCAGGACAAGAACCTTTAATAGGCTTAATTCCTTTGGAAGATTTAGGCTTAGAACCTGATTTGAAAAATCAACGGTTGATTGTTTTACCAAATGAAGGCAATCAAAGCTATATTCGGGTGTAGTTTTAACAGTCAGGACTAAGGCTAAAAATGATTGAGTTTACGTGCTAATCATAGCGCTAAGATGTACCGCCGCGCACCCTACAATAGAATGCGTGGGTTCAAAACTGTTAACCCAAAAAGTCAATATATATTTGCAATAAATGGCAGTAACTACACACCAACTTATTCAGTGGAAACAGCAAGGACGTGCAATTGTCGCGCTGACAGGTTATGATTGTGCGATCGCCCAACTACTCGACCAAGCCGGCGCTGACATCATCTTAGTCGGCGATTCCCTAGCAATGACAGTATTGGGCTACGAAACAACACTGCCGCTAACCCTCGATGAAATGCTGCACCACGCTAAAGCAGTGTGTCGCGGAGTCAAACAAGCATTAATTGTGGTGGATTTGCCGTTTTTGACTTACCAGGAAAGTCCGCAGCAAGCGATGCACTCGGCGGGGAGAGTTTTGAAAGAAACTGGCGCTCAAGCTGTCAAATTGGAGGGTGGATATCCAGCAATGGCTGCTACAGTTTCACAGCTAACATCCGCCGGAATTCCGGTGATGGGACACGTCGGTTTAACTCCGCAGTCGGTACACCAATTAGGCTACAAAAAACAAGGCAAAACAGCGGAATCTGCCGATCGCATCATAGCAGAATCGATCGCACTGGAAGAAGCCGGGGTTTTTGCGATCGTCCTAGAACACATTCCCCCAGACTTAGCTGCTCAAATTACTCAAAAATTAACTGTTCCCACCATTGGTATCGGGGCCGGACCGCACTGCGACGGACAAGTTTTAGTTACTTCCGATTTGTTGGGACTTTCGGAAAAACAACCGCCTTTTGCCAAAGCTTATGCGAATTTGCGAGAAACAATTACTCAAGCTGTCAAAGATTATTCCCTAGAAGTTAGAGAACGAAAATTTCCCGAATAGATTCGCCGTTAGGAATGCAAGTCATTACAAATGACGATTTCAGTCCCAATCAACCAACCTAATTTAAAGAGCATCTGGGGCATTTTTTCTAGGAGCGCCCCAGATGCTCCCCTAATTTACACCTTCGGCCCAGCCTCTTCCTCTTTCTTCTTCTCCTTCTCCTTCTCGTCTAGAGCCGATTCATCATCTCCTAGACCGACCCCTTCCTTAAAACTCCGCAGCGTTTTACCCAAAGCATTTCCCAACTCAGGAATTTTTTTAGGGCCAAAAATTAGAATAGCGACTACCGCAATAATGCCCATTTCGGGCAATCCCAGACCAAACATACAGTCATCTCCTATAAAACTTGCTCGATCGCAAGTCAATCTGCTGGTATCCTTAAAAGTATCTACCTTTTTTCCTGCATCCTGCAACCGTAGAATCAAGTTTTATTAAGCGATCGCCCGATAAATTAGGAATGTTAGAAATCTCCCAGCCTTCCCTGCGCGAGCAACAGCACTACCTCATCCGCGAACTAGCACAACGGATGGAAGCAGTATGGCACCGCTATCTCGACCTCGAACCCTACCACCTCCCCGCTGAGTTGGGATACATAGAAGGGCGCTTGGAGGGAGAAAAATTGATCGTGGAAAACCGCTGCTATCAAACGCCGCAGTTCCGCAAAATACACCTCGAACTCGCTAAAGTCGGGCCGGTGCTGGATATTCTGCACTGCGTGATGTTTCCCAGACCGAATTACGCTTTGCCAATGTTCGGCACCGATATCGTAGCAGGCAAAGGCAAAATTAGCGCCGCAATCGCAGACCTTTCTCCCCTCAATCCCAGCCGCACTTTGTCGGAAAATTACCGAACCCAACTGCAAAATTTGCCGGTCAACCAATTTTCCTGTCCCCGCCAAATTCCTGAATGGGGAGATATTTTCTCAGAATTTTGCCTGTTTGTCCGGCCCGATTCACCAGAAGAAGAAACCAGATTTCTGGACATAGTTGAATCCTACGTTGAAATTCACTGCCAACTCGCAGTCGCAGCAGAACCAGTCTCTGCGGCCGAAGCATCGAAAATTCTCGACGCTCAAATTTACTACTGCACCCAGCAGCAGCAAAACGACAAAACCCGCCGCGTCCTCGAAAAAGCTTTCGGTCAAGATTGGGCAGAAAATTACATGACTCAGGTGCTTTTTGATTTCCCTAAATAGCTGAAATCAGTTTACACTACTTAACAATAGGTGTGAAAAAACTTAATCAAGAAATCACCTATGTGATAAGTCATGGGAAAGGAATCGCGGGTCAAGGATAAGTCATTTTTAAAACCTCCAGGGCGAGGAGTCATTGGTTTAGCGATCGCCGCTACTGTCATTATCACAGGAGTAGGTTTTTGGCAAGTATCTCAAATTAAAAAAGCCGAAGAGTTAAAGGCGGCTGCAACGGCGGCTGCAACTCCAGCCTCCACTCGCAGCAGCATCACAGCTTTGGGTAGGTTGACTCCCCAAGGGGAAGTGATCAAATTGTCCGCCCCTTCAGCGTCGGAGGGAGCGAGAATTGAAGAGTTGCGGGTGGAAGAGGGCGATCGCGTCAGTCAAGGACAAATCATAGCAGTTCTCGATACGCGCGATCGGCTCCAAGCCATCCTCCAACAAGCCGACAAAGAAGTTCAAGTCAAACAAGCAGAATTAGCCAAAATTCAAGGAGGCGCAAAAACCGGGGAAATCGTCGCCCAAAAAGCCGAAGTTTCCAAGTCAGAAGTTCAACGTCAAAGAGAAACTGAAGGCGAAGCAGCCAATGTCGCCCGCCTAGAAGCTCAACTGCAAAGAGAAACCGAAGCCGAACAAGCAAACGTAGCCAAATTTGAAGCTCAACTGCAAAGAGAAACCGAAGCCGAACAAGCCAATCTTGCCAAATTTGAAGCGCAACTGCAAAGAGAAACTCAAGCGCAGCAAGCCAAACTCGCGAGGCTGGAAGCTCAATTGCGCGGCGAAATTGCCTCTCAAAACGCTACAGTCGATCGACTAAAAGCCGAATTAACCAACGCCGAAGCCGAGGAACAACGCAACAAAGAACTCTCCGAAACAGGCGCAATTTCCGCTTCTAGCTACGACACCAAACGCTTAACAGTAGCTACAGCCAAACAAAAAGTTAGAGAAGCACAAGCGATATTAGAAAAAACCGTCGCAACTGTGCAACAGGAAATAATTGAAACTCAAGCTACCCTCAAACAAATATTAGAAACAGGCCAACAAGAAATCAACCAATCCCGCGCCAATCTTAAACGCAAATTAGAAACAGGGCGGCAGGAAATTAACCAAGCCCGCGCTACTTTAAATCAAAAGATAGAAACAGGCCGAGAACAAATCAATCAAGCCGAAGCAATGCTGAAACAAAAAGCAGAAACCGGCGAAGCACAAATCAATCAAGCCAGAGCAAATCTCGACCAAATATCCGAAGTCCGTTCCGAAGACGTACAAGCCGCCCAAGCCGCAGTCGAAAGTGCGATCGCCACCAGACAAAAAGCCCAAGTAGACTTAAACTTAAGCTACGTCAAAGCACCCGTATCCGGTTCCATCCTCAAAGTTAACACCAGACAAGGAGAACGCATCAACACCCAAGACGGCATAGTAGAACTAGGCCGCACCGATCAAATGTACGCCATAGCCGAAGTTTATGAAACCGACATCGCCAAAGTCCTAAACGGCCAGCGCGCTACCATCAGCAGCCCCGTATTTGCAGGCAATTTAGAAGGAACAGTCACTCGAATCGGCAAACAAATCGGCAAAAAAGATGTCCTCAATACTGACCCCGCAGCCGACACCGACGCGAGAGTTGTAGAAGTAAGAATTCGCCTCGATCCCGAATCGAGCAAGAAAGTTGCATCGCTCACAAACTTGCAAGTTGAAGTTAAAATAGACATCTAAGATTCGGAATTGTTGACTGTTGACTGTTGACTGTTGACTGTTAACCGTTAACTACTGCCAACTGCCAACTGCCAACTGCCAACTGCCAACTGCCAACTGCCAACTGCCAACCACCAACTGCCAACCACCAACTGCCTTCTTCCCCCTTCCTTCATTATGGCAAAAATACCCTTAGCTTGGGCACAGTTAACCCGCGAAAAAATGCGCTTAGTCATCGCGCTAGCAGGCATCGGATTTGCCGACTTGCTGATGTTTATGCAGTTCGGATTTAGAGACGCGCTGTTTGAAAGTTCCATCAGCTTCCACTCAAAGTTAAAAGGAGATATTTTCATCACCAACACCCAATCTACGGCTTTAATAGCCATGAAAAGTTTTCCCCAGCGGCGCTTGTATCAAGCTTTGAGTTTTAACGGCGTTACAGAAATCAGCCCGGTATATATAGGCTTTGGATTGTGGAAAAATCCCGACCCAAACGTTCGCAATACCCGGCAATTGATGGTCATCGGTTTTGACCCCACTCATCCAATTTTTGAGATGCCAGAAATCACAAATAATTTGGACACAATCAAAATTCCCGATGTGGTTTTATTTGACCAAGCTTCCCGCCCAGAGTTTGGGCCGGTAGCAGAATATTTCAAACAGGGAAAAGTTGTTGAAACTGAAGTTGACAATCGCCGCGTTAGGGTAGATGGTTTATTTACTATAGGGGCTTCTTTCAGTGCTGACGGAAATCTTGTCACCAGCGATTTGAACTTTCTGCGTATTTTTCACACTAGAAGAACTAAAGGTTTAATTGATATAGGAATTGTTCACTTGCAGCCTGCAACGGATGTTAAGGCTGTTGTGGAAAAAATGAGGGCAACTTTGCCGTCAGATGTGCGAATTGATTCTAAGGAAGAGTTTGTAGCTTTTGAGAAAAAGTATTGGGAAGAAAGTACGGCGATCGGTTTTATTTTCACTCTCGGCGCGGCAATGGGATTTATCGTCGGGATAGTGATTGTATACCAAATTCTTTATACTGATGTTAACGATCACTTGCCGGAATACGCTACGCTCAAGGCGATGGGATATAAGGATTTTTACTTTTTGGGGGTAGTTTTTAAAGAGGCTTTGATATTAGCAATTCTTGGCTATTTACCTGGGTTTGGGGTTTCTGTGGTGCTGTACAATTTAGGGAGAAGTGCTACGAGTTTGCCGATGTACATGACGGTGGGGAAGGCTGTAACTGTTTTTGTAATGACCGTTGTGATGTGTTGTCTATCGGGGGCGATCGCAGTTAGGAAGTTGCAGGCTGCTGACCCGGCGGATATTTTTTAAATGGGTTATTGGTGATTGGTGATTGGTGATTGGTGATTGGTGATTGGTGATTGGTGATTAGTTGTTGGTTATTGGTTGTTGGTTATTGGTTATTTGTTATTTGTTATTGGTTATTTGTTATTGGTTATTTGTTATTTGTTATTTGTTATTGGTTATTTGTTATTGATAGTTTTGCCGATCAAACGCTATGCTGTAAGAGAGCATCCATCTCGATCGCACTCTTCCTGGGTTCTGCGCTATGACCCAAAGCTTCAACCCCACAGCGTTACCTCGACGCCGATGTTGAAAGCCAACGCGCCGATGCTGAACGAGAACAAAAAGAGCGATTGGCTGCTTATTTGCGATCGCAGGGAGTCGATCCCGATCTCAATTGAGCCTTGTCTGATTATTTTGAACCTTATGGGTTGATTTCATTAAATAATGCCAATTAATTATGAACGCTACACCAGTTGTTTCCATTAAAAATCTCAATCATTCCTTCGGCGAAGGACAACTTCGCAAACAGACATTATTTGACATCAACCTCGAAATTTATCCGGGCGAAATCGTGCTGATGACCGGGCCTTCTGGGTCTGGCAAAACAACGTTGTTAACCTTGATTGGAGCTTTGCGATCGATCCAAGAAGGCAGTCTCAAAATTCTTGACCAAGAATTGCGGGGAACCAAGAAAAATAAATTAGTTCAACTCCGCCGCGACATCGGTTATATTTTCCAAGCTCACAATTTGCTCAAATGCTTGACAGCAAGGCAAAACGTGCAAATGTCTCTGGAACTGCACAGCCATCTTTCTACCCAAGAAACTAACGATAAAATAGAGCGAATGCTGGAAGCTGTAGGGTTGGGAGAAAGAATAGAATATTACCCGGACAGTCTTTCTGGCGGACAAAAACAAAGAGTTGCGATCGCCCGCGCATTAGTCAGTCAACCAAAATTAATATTAGCCGACGAACCTACCGCAGCCCTAGACAGCAAATCTGGTAGAGATGTGGTAGAAATCATGCGAAGTTTAGCCAAAGAACAGCACAGTACAATATTGCTCGTCACCCACGACAACCGGATTTTAGACATAGCAGATCGCATTATTCACATGGAAGACGGCTACCTCGCACAAGACACCGCCACCAACACCGCCACCGCTGCTATTGCCAGCAAATAAACTTAATTAAATCCGCTTATTTGCGGGAAGTAGGGCGCTTCGCCCCAGTTTTACTAGAACTTTTAGATGCAGTTTTACTTGGGATCTTGGTAACACCTTTTGTTCCTTTTGAACTTTTAACAGAGGTAACTTGACTTGGAAGATCGTTCGCAAGTCTGCCCGCAGCAGCTCTCGTAGTCCTAAAGCTAACATTCACCCCTTCGTTTGACTGTTCCAGCACCAACATCGGCGTTGGCTTGGCTTTTTGATCCCACTCAATGTGAACAATGCGGCCTTGAATTGTTGGCTGCCAACTGTCGTGATCGTCGGAAGGACTCAGGTAAGTTTCCAAACAATCAATAATTTGATTAATTGTCGCCGATGTTGCCTGAGTCGGCAGTTTCATCAGCTTAATTTGAATCCGAAACAGCACTCGCTTTTCTATTTTTACTGCCGGATCGCCAGTTTCGTATTCGATATCAAACATCGAATCCACTTGTCTGCCGCTGCCTGCACTTCCGTTTTTATCTCCGACAGCACCCTGAGTCGGACGCAGGGCAATACTAATTTTGTCTTTGACTTTTACCTTAATTTTGTTCACAATGGCAAAGTGAAAAACCTCTTCCGCCATCCGCATTCTCAGGTAGTCTAAATTAAAGTCTCGCGAGTGGATGAGGTCGGGATTTTTTTCCATCTTTGTCAAGGTTTCCAGAGCCATTTTGTATTTTTTCTGGAGTTCTCGATTTCTAAACTCTTCAAATTTGAGCTTCTTGCTCAAATCTTTGAGTTTTAGCTTGGTAAACACCGCTAAACCGATAAGCAATAACAACAGTGCCCCGGATGCTCCCATCAAGAGTTGATCGGAGGCTAAACCTGCTGGTTTAGCCTGTTTGGGCTTGGGAGAGGCTACTGCCAACCTTGATTCTACAAGGATTATTTTGGTTGACATGGGCTTTTAAAGGGTAAAATTTGGCACTATATTTCTACAGGACTCCAGAGTAGAGCTGGCAGTGCAACTCGATCGACTAACATCGATCTCTTTCTATCACTATCTGTCTACAACCGGATTTCTACAACTCGAACAGGCACCCTCTAATTAATACTCTATCTTTAACTGCAAGCTGGTTCCCGAAATATCGCAAAATCGCGATCGGCCAATGGGAAAAAGAAATTGCGGATTCTCTGTGTTATATTATACCAGTACAGTTCAAAAACAAGTAGGTTCGGCGGGCTCTGCTTCTCAGAAAAGAACAGTAAACACACATAAATTAATAGTAACTCTGAGAGCGATTGCCCAAAACAATTCTGCCGAACAACCGATCGCCCGGAGATCGTCCGGGTACAGGCGAGGAAGGTGCTAATTGCTACAGGCTCCCTCGCTCCCGTCGCCCGGTATAGCGAGTGATTTGGTTGGAGACGATCGCTAGCGGTGCGATCGAACAACGTGTCCTTAGCTAAGATTACAGCTAATACCACCAATATTCGATCGTGACCTACGAACCCCTCCATCACAAATATCGCCCTCAGACATTTGCCGAATTAGTCGGCCAAGAGGCGATCGCCCAAACCCTAACCAGCGCCATCCTACAACAGCGCATAGCACCAGCATATCTATTCACAGGCCCCAGAGGCACCGGCAAAACCTCCAGCGCCAGAATTTTTGCCAAATCCCTCAACTGTATTTCTACTGGCGCGCCCACCCCAACTCCCTGCGGCAAATGCAACGTTTGCCAAGAAATTGCCAGAGGTTCCACACTAGATGTCATCGAAATCGACGCCGCCAGCAACACCGGAGTAGATAACATCCGAGACTTGATCGAACGAGCCCAATTTGCCCCCGTCCAGTGTCGCTATAAAGTATATGTAATCGACGAAGTTCATATGCTGAGTACCCAGGCATTTAATGCCTTATTAAAAACCTTAGAAGAACCACCCGATCGCGTCGTATTCGTCCTCGCCACAACCGACCCCCAAAGAGTCCTGCCCACCATCATCTCACGCTGCCAAAAGTTCGACTTTCGCCGCATACCCCTCGATGCAATGATTGCTCACTTGCACAAAATCGCCCAATTAGAAAACATCAACATTGCCAGCGAAGCAGTACAAATGGTTGCTCAAATCGCCCAAGGAGGACTGCGAGATGCCGAAAGTTTGCTCGACCAACTCAGCTTATTTCCCGACCAAATAACAATCGAAAAAGTTTGGGATTTAGTCGGCGCAGTCCCCGAAAACGACTTAATGGAACTGCTGCAAGCAATTGAAAAAGATAACCCTACAGCATTAATAGACATGACCCGCCACCTCATGGATCGCGGTCGGGAACCGCTAATAGTGCTGCAAAGTCTCGCCAGCTTTTACCGAGATTTGCTAATAGCCAAAACAGCACCCAAACGCTCAGATTTAGTCGCTTTAACAGCCGCCACTTGGGAAAAACTTTGCGATGTTGCTCGCAACTGGGATACCGAGTTAATTTTAGCAAGTCAGAAACAATTGCAAACCCAGGAAGTGCAAATTAAAAACAGCACTCAGCCGCGATTGTGGCTGGAAGTAACCCTATTGGGATTATTGCCCTCAGCAATTAGAACTCAGCAGCAACCAACAGCAGAACCAGCTAGAAATATTGCTCAATCCCAAATTCACCCCTCTCAACCTAGGGCTAGCCAGGGGGCATCGCCCCTACAATCGGGGGGGAATCAGACATCTCATATTGAACAATCTTCAGTTCCCAATTCGCAAAATTCTCCGCCTCAGTCGCCGCCTGTGGCTAATAGAATAGAAAGCACACCTCCTGCTGAAATTCCCGCACCTGTACCAACTCCTGAAACGAATCAAACAAATTATGCCTCGACTAATTCAGCCGATGAAATTGATTTAGATAGATTGTGGGAACAGGTACTCGATCGCGTGCGCCCTCCCGGCACTCAATCGCTACTCCGCCAACATGGACAGCTAGTAATTTTTAGCAATGATAGTGCTTATGTTAAGATTAGTTCCCAGCCGTTACTCAAGATGGTTAAAGACAAAGTAGCTAATCTTGAAGAAGCTTTTGTGCAAATTTTTAACCGTCGAGTAACAGTAAAAGTGGGCTTGACAAATCCCGCTGAAACTAATAGTTCCAGCATCAAGGATTTGCCAGCTTCTAACGGACTGGTTGCCGAAAATTTGAGGAATTCTCATCCGGCGGGCGATGGGAAGCAACAGATACAGAATTCGGCGGGTTCTGAAATTCCAGATAATTTTAATAGGGATGAAGGAGAAGAGCAAAAACGCTCTTTGGAGGCTGAAAATACCGCCGCAAAACTGCCAAATATTTCTGAACCTCTGCGGGATAAAAACCACATTACAGACTCTCAGAATGACTCTAAAGCTCAGGCTGTAGCGGTGCGAGATGACGCGCGAGATGTGGCAAATTTAGCTAGGGAGTTGGCTCATATATTTGAGGGGGAAGTAGTCGATTTGTCGGATGATTTAGAGATTTGGGAGTCGGAAACTTTTAGATTGGAATCTGAACCGGATTTTCCTGAGTTATCTGCTGAGGTTGATGGGGATGATTTTATGGGTTGGTAATCAAATTGGGCGGGAGGGAAATGTGCCAGATTTCGCCGATCGCACAAAATCCCGCGCGGGTGTAAACTCGAAATTCCTCCTCGTGTCCTGCCATCAAAAACCCCACCGCAACACCCGCGTCGAAAGCCTCTCGCAGCAGCCGCGCCGTCAAAGCCCCTGCGATGCCCCGCCGCCGAAAAGAAGGGCGGACACCGATACCTGCGATTTCCGTCGTCAGATTTTCCGGTACGGTACAGACTCCAGCCCCCGCAGGTTCCCCCGTTGCTGCTACGCGGGCGAGTACCGCAATGCTGCCCGCCGCGATACTTTTGCGAAGACTGTCAACGTCTTCAGGGCTTGGTGCAACTTCGCCGTAAGCCTCGTGTTGCGCCGCCACAGTACCGAGGAGCTCAGCGTCGGAAACTGGCAAAATTAGCTCAATTTCTGGGGGGATGGGAAGCAATTTCTCCGAGCCCGGAGTACAAATCATCAGCGGCAAGCGTCCCTCAACAGTGAAACCAGCCGAGATCAGGGCTTCTTCGACAGCAGGCGCTAGTTTCGAGACATACTCCAAACGCGGCTTTCGCCCGCGCCAAGAGTACGCAGCGATTAGGGCGTTGACATCGGCGAGGGAAGGTGCTGCGCCGTCGTCGGGAATGGCATAGTTCAGATAAGGGTTAGCGCTGTGGGGGCTGAAGGTAGCGAGGAAGGGCCCGATCCGCTCGGTGTCGCGCTGCTGGCTGGCGGCAAAGCGCAGGTATAGTTGAATGCGAGATTCCATAAGCGGCTGTGCTGAAAACCTTGCTTTTAGGCTGACTCCGGTTTTGGTAGCGAAGACGGAAGTACCAAGAGCTCGGCGGTCGATCGCTTCTCAACCATTTCCTTAGTAATCGTACACCGCGTCACATCCTTGCGCGACGGCAACTCGTACATCACATCCAACATCAATTCTTCGACAATTCCCCTGAGCGCCCGCGCTCCAGTTTTGCGGCGGTAGGCTTCCTGGGCGATCGCCCGAATCGCATCCGGCTTAAAGTCCAACTGCACATTATCCATTTTTAGCAGCTTTTGATACTGCTTAACCAAAGCATTGCGAGGCTCAGTCAAAATCGCCATCAGCGTTTCCTCATCCAGCGGATCTAACACCGCCGCCACCGGCACCCGCCCGATAAACTCAGGAATCATCCCAAATTTGACCAAATCGTCTGGTTCCAGTTGCCTGAGCACATCAGCGGCCCGTTTTTCCTTCGGCACAGCTTCTCCCGGCTGAATAAAACCCATTGACTTTTTACCCGTTCTCTGCTCGATCACCTTGTCGAGACCGACAAAAGCGCCGCCGCAAATAAACATGATATTGCTGGTATCAATTTGGATGCAGTCTTGGTAGGGATGCTTGCGGCCGCCTTGGGGAGGTACATTGGCGATCGTCCCCTCAAGCATTTTCAGTAGCGCCTGCTGCACCCCTTCTCCAGAGACATCCCGCGTAATCGAAGGATTTTCGCTCTTCCGGGCAATTTTGTCAATTTCATCAATATAAATAATTCCGCGCTGCGCCTCTTCCACATCCATATCTGCCACCTGCAGCAGCCGCAGCAAAATATTTTCCACATCTTCCCCGACATAACCGGCTTCCGTCAGAGTCGTCGCGTCAGCCACCGCAAACGGCACGTCCAGCATATCCGCCAAAGTCTGAGCGAGGAGAGTTTTTCCGCAGCCCGTCGGCCCGATTAACAAAATATTTGATTTTTGCAGTTCTACTTCTTCCGGCGGGTGCTTGCCGCTATTTTTGGCATGGATAAAACTCAGTCGCTTGTAGTGGTTGTAAACCGCCACGGAGAGCACCTTTTTCGCCTCTTCTTGACCGATCGCATTTTCGTCGAGATAATTTTTAATTTCCCTCGGCTTGGGAATTTGGCTCATCGACATACTTTTGCCCGAGGTAGCGCGGCGTTTTTGGGTTGTTTCCTGCTTCGGAACCGCCGCCGCCGGCACTGCACTCGAATCAAACAACTCCTCATCTAAAATTTCATTGCACAAGTCAACGCATTCGTCACAGATATACACCCCAGGGCCTGCGATCAACTTGCGTACCTGCTCTTGAGACTTGCCACAAAACGAACATTTTAGATGGGAGTCGTACTTAGACATAACAGCCTCTTATTTCAGTGCAGTGACATTTTCTCCCGCCGTCGGAAGATTTTCCTTTTCGATAACTCGATCGACCAATCCGTAATCTTTAGCTTCCTCGGCCGACATAAAAAAGTCGCGCTCAGTATCAGCCTCCAACTTTTCGAGGGATTGACCCGTGTGGTGCGCTAAAAGTTGATTCAGCTTACGCTTATGATAAAGGATTTCTTTAGCTTGAATCTCAATATCAACTGCCTGACCTTGAGCGCCTCCAAGCGGTTGGTGAATCATAATCCGGGAGCTCGGAAGAGACATCCGCTTCCCGTGGGCTCCTGCTGTCAGCAGAAATGCGCCCATACTCGCGGCCAAGCCGTAACAAATCGTCACCACATCCGGGCGGATTTGCTGCATTGTGTCATAAATTGCCATACCCGCCGTCACCGAGCCACCGGGGGAATTTATGTACATTTGGACATCTTTTTCTGGATCTTCGGCATCTAGATACAATAGCTGAGCTACGATCGAGTCAGCCACTTCATCGGTTACGGGAGTTCCTAAAAACACGATTCGCTCCCGCAGCAAGCGCGAGTAAATGTCAAATGCCCGCTCGCCCATCCCCGACTGTTCTAGTACCATCGGCACTACATTGCTGGGACTAGAGCTGACATCAAAATCGTTATAGCTTGTAATTAGGTAATTGGAAGATTGAGATACAACCATAAGACACCAGTCAAGGATACTAGACAATTTGCTGCTGATGAAAGCTTGAAATTAAGCCGTCAGCTTTTAACTATTATGCCTTTTCTGAACCGACATGGGGGGAATCGGGAGTTTTGAGTTGGCAAATTGCTTTCCGCAGCGAAGCGCAAAGCTGAGGCGACTTCCCGCGACTGGGGGGTGAATGAGTTGAAATACTTACCGATCGATCGTCGCTGTTTCTAGTTTCTCGTTTTTAGTGCGCGCCCCGAGCTTGTATATAACTTAGCAACAGAAACCCGGTTTCAAAGAAACATCAGCCTTGGGCCATGAGGCATCTACACTGCAGGAGGCGCGAGCGTTCAGAAACCGGGTTTTTTTTTACCAACAGCTTTCGTTGCAGGCTGCAGATTCGGTAAAAACCCGGTTTTTTGGCGATCGAATGCGTCAGTTACCTACATAGAAACCGGGTTTCTAGCCCCCTGCGGGTAAGTTCGCTGCATCCTAGGCTGGTAGTTTTTGGCATTGCCAAAAAGTAGAAGGTTTTACTCTTGGCCTACGACTTCCACATCAACAACGCTAGTGGCTGCTTCTTCTCCAGAAACTTCAGCGTCTTCTGCTTCTGATTCTTCGTCTAGAGCAGGATTGAGAGAGCCTTCAGGTACGAGTTCGATCGTACCTTTTTCCTCCAACCATTTCAGAGTTTTTTGTTTGAGCAAGTCTTCTCCTACAAATTCCCGCAACTTTTCAGGGTCAAAATTTCCTTTAGGAAACTGCTTTCTGACTTTTGCGACTTCTGCTGCTACTTCCGAGTCTTCCACATACAAGGATTCGAGCTTGGCCACTTCTGCCAGAGCTAGAGACTGCTTCAGCTTTTCTATTGCTTCCGGGCGCGAGCGTTCCCGCATCGGCCCCATATTTTCTTCGGTAAACAGTTGGTTGATATCTATGCCGTAATTTTTCAATTGCAGCGCTTGTTGGTTCAGCAAATAATCGATTTCGCGATCGACCATTGTTTCGGGAATTTCCACTTCAATTAGCTGCACGAGTGCTGCTGATATGGCTTTTTCCTTATTAGCTGATAACTTGTTTTCTTGGTCGGCTTTAAACCGAGTTTCTAGGGATGCGCGCAGTTCGGCTAAAGTTTCAAACTCGCTAACTTCTTGAGCGAAGTCGTCGTCCAACTCCGGCAATTCTTTTTCCTTAAGTTCTTTCAGAGTAATCGTAAAAACTGCTGGTTTTCCGGCTAATTCTTCACTGCTGTACTCTTCTGGAAACTGCACGGAAACTTCTCTTGTTTCTCCGGGATTCATCCCGATCATGCCTTGGATAAAACCAGGTACAAACTGATCTTCCGACAGTTCTACTTGAAAGTCTTCTGCACCGCCACCGGGAATTTCTGCGGGTGTTTCGCCTTCTGGTGCTTCGGCAAATCTACCGGCGAAGTCAACCAAAGCCACGTCTCCCAACTGAGCGGGCCGGCCTTCTACGGGGATTAAAGTTGCTTTGTCCGATCGATATTTGGCCAGTACCTCATCCACCTGAGCTTCATCATACTTAACTTCTTCTGCTTGAAGCTGCAAGCCGGTGTACTGATTCATTTTCACTTCTGGTTGTACGTCAACCTTAGCCGAAAAAGTCAGAGGCTGTTCTGGATCGAACTTTTCTAGCAATTCTTCAAACTCGGTACGCAGTTCAAAACTGCCAATCGCCTGAATTTTTTCTTGTTCGAGGGCTTTTTGTAGCGAGTCGTTAATCAAATTTTCCAAAGCCGTCGCCTTCAAACGAGTCTGGCCCAGGCGCTGCAGCAAAATGTTGCGGGGAACTTTGCCTTTGCGGAACCCAGGAATATTCACTTCGCGAGCGAATTGTTTAATTACCTGCTCGTAAGCTTGTTTGGATTTTTCTGATGGAATTTCGATTTCCAGACCAATTTGGCTGGCTGGAAGTTTTTCCTGGGTTACTTTCATCGGCTTTTTTTGATATTAAACAATAGTTATCGAGAAATGCAGAGGGCAGGAGGCAGGAGGAATACTGATTTCTACCCTCTGCCTGTGACAGCAGTTCGGTTTTAAGACCCCACCAAATTTTAATTGGGTGACTTTTATTCAAAAGGGGATTGATACCCCTGCTGAATAAGATTTTCTGCCTTCTGCCTTCTGCCTCCTGCCTCCTTCAAAAAATACATACAAATTTGACTTTGCCTGCATTTTAAGTTTCTACGCTTTCCATAGCTGTACAGCTACAAACACCTCTACCGGATGAGACTGTAAGTCGTTTCCGGCTACTTTTTTGGATCTTACCAAATAGCTTTAGTTTGAGGATACTAGCTTTTGCTGCTAGAAATGTGGAGGTTAAATCCACCAATCGCCGATGCACAATAGCACAAATCGCCCTCTGATGTCAATGTGGCGGGGACGATCGGCGCTGCCATCAAAGGATGTGCTTGCTAAAATGCAGGTAGCTCCTAAAAGCTAACCGGATGCGAATTGGACGCGATCGCGAGGCGAAAGATGCTAAACTGGGATTGAGTGCGATCGACCGCTGCGGTTAACTGCACCTCTACCACAGGCTCGCGTTCTGATATCGCATAAATAAAATAAATTAATTTTGATAAGCTATTGTAAATTTAAATTGTATATTTCCCGAACAGCTTAAAAATCCTCTCCCCCTCGGACTCTGGGACTCTGGGACTCTGGGACTCTGGGACTCTCTCCCCCTGATTCGCCATACACAAGCTCTCAGGCGCAACAGCTTGTGATGCCGTTATTTAAATTTTTGATTTCGATCGTAGAAACTATAATTTGTGGAGGAAACTAATTTGTCTCAATCCTACCGAGTTGCCATATTAGGAGCCACCGGCGCAGTCGGTGCCGAGTTGCTAGAACTCTTGTACAGCAGGAAATTTCCGATTTCTGAATTGAAGCTGTTAGCTTCGGAGCGTTCCGCCGGCACAAAAGTGCCCTTTGGCGGCGAGATGCTGACGGTCGAAGCAGTTTCGGAGCGATCGTTCGATAATGTGGATCTAGTGCTCGCCTCCGCAGGCGGTTCTACTTCTAAACTATGGGCTCCGAAAGCCGTGGCCGCTGGGGCAGTGGTAATTGACAATTCCAGCGCTTTCCGCATGGATGCGACGGTGCCGCTAGTGGTTCCCGAAGTCAATCCCGAAGCGGTGGCTGCTCACCGAGGTATCATTGCTAATCCCAACTGCACGACGATTTTGATGGCAGTTGCCGTTTGGCCGCTTCACAAAGTTAGGCCTGTGAAGCGCATAGTTGTAGCGACTTACCAGTCTGCTAGCGGCGCGGGAGCCAGAGCAATGGAGGAAACGAAAGCTCAAGCCAGAGCAATTTTGGCTGGGGAAACTCCCAAAACAGAGATATTTCCTTACCCGTTAGCTTTTAATTTGTTTCCGCACAATACGCCGATTAACGATTTGGGGTATTGTGAGGAAGAGATGAAAATGCTAAACGAAACTCGGAAGATATTCGGTACGGACGAAATTAAAATTACTGCAACTTGCGTGCGGGTTCCCGTACTCCGCGCCCATTCCGAAGCGATTAATCTAGAGTTTGCAGAGCCTTTTAGTCCGATCGAGGCCAGGGAAATCTTAAAGGGGGCGATCGGGGTTAAGCTGGTAGAAGACTGGCAAGCTAATTATTTCCCGATGCCTGTAGAAGCCAGCGGTAAGGATGAGGTGTTAGTCGGCAGGATTCGCCAAGATATTTCTCACCCCTGCGGGTTGGAGATGTGGCTGAGCGGCGATCAAATTCGCAAAGGGGCGGCTTTAAATGCGGTGCAGATAGCTGAGTTGCTAGCAGAAAAAGATTTGTTGCGAATCAAAGCAGCGGCTGCTTATAATTAAGGTGGACTCGACCCAAAAAAACGGATAAAAGCCTCCTACTCAAATTTAAGTAGTGTCGTAAAAAACCTAAAATTTTAGGATCGAGTTAATCTCCCAGATAAATCTGCAGCAGCAAGTAAATCTAAAATCAAAAACTTGTTCGCTCGCGACTTGTGAGCCAGCGTAGCCGAAGCAAGTCGAAAAATTTCAAACTTGTACGCTCGCGAAGCCGAAGTATCTAAAATCGACTGAGGCTGGCAATTGGGCAAGAGAAATGGCGACTTTAGATAAACCTTCGATCTAAAATCAAAAAGTTAAAATCAACAATCAACAGTCTAAAATCGGAGAAAGTGTGGTAAAGTTTGGACGGGTTCTGACTGCAATGATTACGCCGTTTAAGGAAGACGGCAGCGTTAACTATGCAGTAGCAGAACGGTTGGCAGTTCATTTAGCCGATCACGGTACGGACAGCTTGGTAGTGTGCGGAACTACAGGCGAGTCTCCCACTATGAGCTGGGATGAAGAGTACGAATTATTTCAGGTGGTGCAAAAGGCAGTCTCCGGTAAAGCTTTGGTAATAGCAGGAGCCGGATCGAATTCTACTTCCGAAGCAGTCGCAGCTACGAAAAAAGCAGCTAAACTCGGATTGGACGGGTGCTTGCAGGTGGTTCCTTATTACAACAAGCCGCCGCAAGAAGGTTTGTACAATCATTTTCGGACGATCGCGCAATCTGCTCCAGAATTGCCTATAATGTTATATAACATCCCCGGTCGCACAGGCCAAAATATGTTGCCGGAAACAGTAGCTCGACTGGCCCAAATCCCCAACATTGCGGCCGTAAAAGAAGCAAGTGGCAACTTGGATCAAGCCAGCCAAATTCGACGCTTGACACCACCTGAATTTGCCATCTATGCTGGAGATGATTCCCTAACCTTGCCGATGTTGGCTGTAGGAGGATCTGGTGTAGTTAGCGTAGCCAGCCATCTGGTAGGAGAGCAACTGCAACAGATGATCGAAGCTTTTGAGACCGGTCAAGTTCAAGTCGCTACCCAGATTCACTTGCAACTTTTTGACTTGTTTAAAGCTCTCTTTCTCACCACAAATCCCATTCCCGTCAAAGCAGCTCTCAAACTTCAAGGCTGGGATGTAGGTTCCACCCGTCCGCCCCTGTGCGATCCGCCCGTTGAGGTAACTCAAAAGTTAAAGGACGTACTGGATAAGCTAGCAGCAGTATCTACTAGCTAGATAGGCGAGAACGAGTTTTCAGACAACTGAATATTAGTTGTAATGAGTCATTAGTCATTAGTCCTCATTCATCAGTCATTAACTGTTAGTAATTAGCTAATAGTGAAGGATTAAATACTGAGAATTAAAGATTGAAGGCGGAAGACAACTGACTGTACGGGAGAGTAAAACCCGTAGGGGATTTTTTCACAAATATCTTGGAAAAAATCGCCCCCATCTAACGAACAGCAGACGACAAAAGACAGTAGAAAACAGACAAAAGACAGTAGACGACAGACAACAGACACCAGTCAACAGTTAACAGTTAACACTCAAAAATAACTAACAAAGGATACGCATGATCAAAAATACAACTGCATCGGCTCTAAAAGTGATTCCCCTCGGCGGGCTGCACGAAATTGGAAAAAACACTTGCGTGTTCGAGTACGGTGACGAAATAATTCTTTTAGATGCAGGTTTAGCATTCCCGACAGATGGAATGCACGGTGTAAATATTGTCCTCCCAGACATGACTTACCTGCGGGAAAACAGCCACAAAATCAAAGGTATGATCGTGACTCACGGTCACGAAGACCACATCGGCGGCATCCCTTATCACCTCAAAGAATTTGAAATTCCCGTCATTTACGGCCCGCGTTTGGCGATGGCTTTGCTAGCCGGAAAATTGGAAGAAGCGGGAGTATCTCACCGCACAGAATTAAGGACAGTGAGACCGCGGGATACGGTGAGAATTGGCAAGAATTTCTTAGTCGAATACATCCGCAACACTCACTCAATGGCCGACAGCTTTACGGTGGCGATTCACACTCCAGTCGGAATTATCATCCACACCGGAGACTTTAAAATTGACCACACTCCTGTAGACGGCGAACATTTCGACTTGCAAAAGCTGGCGGAATACGGCGAGAGAGGCGTGCTGTGCTTGATCAGCGATTCTACTAACTCGGAAGTTCCCGGTTTTACCGCTTCAGAACGTTCTGTCGCTCCGAATTTAGATAGAATTATCGCTCAAGCAACGGGACGGGTACTGCTGACGACTTTTGCTTCATCGGTACACCGATTGCAAATTGTTTTAGAATTGGCTAAGAAAAACAATCGGTTTGTGGGAGTGGTAGGTCGATCGATGTTGAACGTCATCTCTCACTGCCGCAATCTCGGCTACATCAAATGCGAAGACAGCCTGTTCAAACCGCTCAGAGAAATCCGCAATTTGCCAGATGACAAGGTTTTGATTTTGACTACAGGTTCCCAAGGCGAACCGATGGCGGCGATGACTCGGATTGCTAACGGCGAACATCACGAACTGAAAATCAGAAAAGGCGATACAGTGATTTTCTCAGCTAATCCGATTCCGGGAAATACGATCGCAGTGGTAAACACGATCGACAAACTGATGATGCTGGGAGCAAACGTAGTTTACGGGCGCGACAAAGGCATTCACGTTTCCGGGCACGGCTGTCAGGAAGATCAAAAGTTAATGATCAACATGACCCGTCCCAAGTTCTTCTTGCCGGTACACGGAGAACACCGGATGCTGATTCAGCACTCCAAGACAGCTCAAAGTATGGGCATTCCCGCGAGCAATATGGTGATTATTGACAACGGCGATGTCGTAGAACTAACAGAAAATTCGATCCGAGTTGCTGGTACAGTACCTTCAGGAATTGAATTAGTAGACTCTTCTCGATCGGGCGTTGTCAAAGCAAACGTCCTCAAAGAACGTCAGCAGTTAGCCGGAGATGGCGCGGTAACAGTAGCTGCGGCGTTGAATGCAGAAGGCAAATTAGTTGCTAAGCCAGAAATACACTTGAAAGGTGTAGTCACATCAGCCGATCGCACACTATTACAACAGTCGATCGCTCAAACGATAGACACAGTTTTGAGCGATCGCTGGTCAGAATTTGTCACGCCTTCTGCAACTACCGAATCAGGAGTTGACGTAGACTGGGCAGGAGTGCAAACGCAAATAGAACGAGCAATTGCACGAGTGCTGCGCCGGGAACTTCAAAGCAATCCCATGCTAGTATTCCTGATGCAAATTCCCGAAGGAGCATCATTTGTGCGACGGGAACCAGCAGAAGTAACACCAGGTTCTCTAGAAGCACCCAAACTATTAGGTTCATCACCGACATCAGCACCAACGCCGCCGCCAGCGCCAGTTCCTGTGAATAAAGTAACAGGTCGTCGTCGCCCCCGGACTGCAGCCAAGGTCGCTTCCACCGTCTCCTAGAATTAACAATCCCTGGTAAAGCCAGGGATTTATTTTTCAACCGCAGACGAACGCAAAAAAACGCAGATAGTCGTTAATTCTTCTATCTGCGTCCATTTGTGTTAATCTGCCAGCATCTGCGGTAGCAAAAATCAACCACCAGCAACTGCTGGAACAATACTCACTTCATCGCCATCTTGGAGGGCTGTTTTTGAGCCGTCCAAAAAGCGGATATCTTCGCTATTGACGTAGAAATTCAAAAACCTGCGGGGTTCTCCCTTTTCATCGCACAAGCTTTTTTTGATACCGGGACAATTTGATTCGAGGGATTCAATCAACTCAGAAATATTCTCGCCGCCGCATTGGATAGTGGCTTGATTGTTGGTGAATTTTTGCAGCGGAGTGGGAATTAAAACTTTAACAGTCATTTTTTTAGTCCTTAGTAAGTAATCAGTAGTAAGTAGTAAGTAGTCAGTGGTAAGTAGTCAGTGGTAAGTAGTCAGTAGTCAGTAGGTAGGGGCGGTGGATGGTGCGTGCGGGCCCTCTTAGTAGCCAACAGCCAACAGTCAACAGTCAACAGTCAACAGTCAACAGTCAACAGCTTGATAACTAATGACCAATGACCAATGACCAATGACCAATGACTAATAATTAAACCGAAACTTGCTGCCATTCTAAGCGTTCGAGCGTGCGGGCGCGTTCTAGGGCGCGCTCGAAGGCTTCTAATTTCGGTTCGAGGGTGATAGGTTCGCCGATGTAACCTTGGACGGCTTCCTGAGTCTTCAAACCGTTGCCGGTGATGTAGGCGACGGTGGTTTCGTCGGGGTTGATTTTACCTGCTTCTACAAGTTTCTTCAAGACTGCGATCGTCGTGCCGCCAGCGGTTTCGGTGAATATGCCTTCGGTTTCGGCTAGCAGTTTCATGCCTTCGATGATTTCGGTGTCGCTGACGGATTCGATGTTCCCGTTAGTTTTGCGGGCGATTTCCAAGGCGTACATACCGTCTGCTGGGTTGCCGATCGCGATCGACTTAGCAATAGTATTCGGTTTCACTGGCGTTACAAAATCGCGGCCTTCGCGGTATGCTTGGGCGATCGGCGAACAGCCGTCAGCTTGAGCGCCACTGAACCGAACTTTCTTCTCATCAACCAAACCGACTTCGATGAATTCATTAAAGCCTTTGTAGATTTTTGTGAACAAAGAGCCGGAAGCGAGGGGGGCGACGATGTGATCTGGCAACTGCCAGCCTAGCTGTTCGGCAACTTCGTAGCCGAGGGTTTTCGAGCCTTCGGAGTAGTAGGGACGCAAGTTAATGTTGACAAATCCCCAGCCGTGTGTATTGGCGACTTCGCAGCACAGGCGGTTAACTTGGTCGTAGTTGCCGTGAACTGCCATTACAGTTGGATTGTAAATCAGAGTCCCGAGGACTTTGCCTGATTCTAAGTCGGAGGGGATGAAAACTACGCAGTCGAGGCCGGCGTGGGCGGCGATCGCAGCGGTGGAGTTAGCTAAGTTGCCAGTGCTGGCACAGGATACCGTTGTGAAACCCAATTCTCTCGCTCTGCTGAGGGCGACTGACACCACTCTGTCCTTAAAGCTGAGAGTGGGCATATTGACGGCATCGTTTTTAATATAAAGATTTTTTAGACCGAGGCGGCGGGCCAAGCGGTGGGATTTTACTAAAGGAGTCATGCCGGTGCCGACATCGATGACGTTATCTGTAGCGACGGGTAAAAATTCACGGTAGCGCCAGATCGAGTTGGGGCCTGCTTGGATAGTTTGGCGAGTGACGCGGCGGCGGATTGCTTCGTAGTCGTACTTGACCTCAAGCGGGCCAAAACAGCAATCGCAGACGTGCTTGGCTTGGAGTTCGTACTCTTCACCGCATTCTTTACATTTGAGGGCTGTGAAGGTTGCTGCTGTGGATTGGGTTCTGGTTGCTTGGGTCATAGCTCAACTCTCTAGTTTTGCGATGTTTTCTAATTCTTAGGACAGATTAACACGGTGGATCTACCCCGTCAACCATACCCGACTTTTTTGGTCGGGATTAATTTTTCAGCAGTTTTTTGTCCGAAACTGCAGGTGGTTGGATAGTCCTCAATCTCTTTCTCAGAGCAGTTTCTAGGCTATGCAGAATAGTGTTGGTTCAGAGGAAAAATCTCTTATTTAACCGAACTCAAGAATAATTTGGCTGCAAAACTAATTTCAAAACTTTATAAAGTTTTTTTTGCTGGGTGACTCAAAACGACAAACTACAGGGTTGATGCGCGGGCGAGAAACCAGGTTTCTACGAGATTTTGGATTGAGTCACCAGAAATATCGCCAGAAACCCGGTTTCTGAATTCACCGCGCGGGCGAGAAACCAGGTTTCTACGAGATTTTGGATTGAGTCACCAGAAATATCGCCAGAAACCCGGTTTCTGAATTCACCGCGCGGGCGAGAAACCAGGTTTCTACGAGATTTTGGGTTGAGTCACGAGAAATATCGCCAGAAACCCGGTTTCTGAATTCACCGCAGTAACCGCGCGGGCTTTCCCAATTCTTCAATCGAAAATCCAAAATCCAAAATCGTATTATCCACCGCTGACGGGGGGGATGAGTACAACTTCGTCGCCGTCTTGGAGGATGGTGTCGGGAGAGACGAATTCTAGGTTGACGCCGAAGCGGGTGCGATCGCGCCACTGTTCTAATTGAGGATATTGGGCGATCGAGTTTTCGAGCACTTGAGACACTGGAGTTTCGGGAGGGAGTTCTACAGTAAGGAAGGAAACGCCGTAGGCTTCACCGAAGGCGGCGAACAGTTTAACGGTGACGGTAATCGAAGAATTAGACACGGCTGTTTTGTGCGATCGACAGTTTGGCAATTATCAACTAAACCATACAATTAATGTGGAATTAGGCACGCCGAGGCTTAGAATTGAAAACAGCAATCTCTAGTTACGTTTTACCCGATCGGGCAAACATGACTGTTGATTGCAACAGAAATTTTGAACAGTCTTGTATGCCGATAGCTCTCAACAACCAGGCGTTAGAAGCAGTTAGCATCCACTTAAATGCACTTAACTCATGTCTAGTTGGCTGCTTTTGAGGCTACTGCCAAACTATTTTTTGAGTATCCAGCATAAATACTTGACCGTAATTGTAGGAGAGTACAAAAACATCGCACTAAATTTAGCGGGATACAACCCAGACCATGCCTTAGAAAATCGCTAAATTTAGACTAAATATCTGGTTTTTCAGCCCCGATGATAATTCCCCAAGCCTTTTCCTGCTTAGCCAGCGTGCCGTTCTATCTAAGAATAATAGTGAAATTAACGCGATCGAGATATTTATGGCAAGTAACGATTTTAAAGTCCTGCAAATTATTGAAGCTAAAGGCTGGTACGCCTTTGGAAGTACCAAGCAAAGCCAGCACGTTGAGAGGTGGGTAAGACCTGTCGTGTGTTGGGTTTTAATAGAAGATAAAAAAAAGCGGCGGATTGTGACTGCTACCGCTAGCTATCAGATAGAGATTGACGACAAAGAAGTCGAATTTTTTGCCCACGAAAGCGAAATTAAAGATGTCGAGAGCCTCCCCAAGTCGGTCTCGGTTTCGGAATTCCTGAAAACAGAAGATTGAAAAGGGGGCAGAAGAAGAGCGTTTAACAAGTTATTAACTATTCCTTAGTAATTCCTTAAACTTGCTGCCCGATTCTATTTCAATTGCAGACAGAACCTCCCTAATTGCGGAGAGGGGCAGATGGGGAGAGAGGAGAATTTCTACTTTTGTCTTGCTTTCTGCATCTCTAGCCGCAAGTCTTCAAATCCCAAAAAATAAAGAAGCCGGAAGATTGCAGGCAATGCCAACACGCTTCCGACCTTTGCTAAATAACAGGGTATGCATATGTTTCTAAAGTATGGCAGGGAAGCCTTCTAGATATCAAGAGGACTATTGCAATCACCCACAGAAATTTATTAAACTTGGTGGCGGATGCTTTTTCAATTTGAGGATAAACCACTCTAATTGAAGAGAGGGGAGGTGAGAAGATAGGGAGAATTTATACTTTTGCCTTGCCTTCTGCATCAGAAAGTCCAAGGTCTAAAGTAGCCCAAAAAATAAAGAGGTCGGAAGATTGCTGGCAATGCCAACACGCTTCCGACCTTGCTGAATAACAGGGTATGCATATGTTTTTAAAGTATGGCAGCCAAGCTTTCGAGATATCAAGAGGGCTATTGCAATCACCCACTTTTGCTTTCAGGTTGTGTTTGCAAGGTTCATACCATTTTAGACTTAAAATTTGAAACTTGAGAGCGGGTGATGGTTACAGGTTAAGGATTCTAGCGGTTTTTATGTAGCGGGTGCTACAAAAAATGGGCGCTTGCCGGTCGTAAGCGAAGCAGACCGAAGGTATCGCCCATTCTTCCCTAATTCTTTGCAGCTACAACATCAAACCCCACTAACCACAGGTTCAGGCTTTGACTGCCGCATCCGCCGCCCCAGCAGAGCCATCCGCACGCCACCGGCCGGCCCTAAAGTCACCCCTCGGCGTTTTGCCTGTACGGGCTTTTTCTCGGTCAATACTAAGTTGAAATCCCGCAAAATGGTTGCCAGCACGAGTTTCATCTCCAACTGGGCCAGCGCCAAGCCGATACAGCGGCGGCTGCCACCTCCAAAGGGCAAATACTCGTAAGGCGAGAATTGCCTCTCCAAAAACCGTTCCGGCTTAAATTGCAGCGGTTCTGGATACAAATCCTCCCGCCGGTGGGTTAAATAAATCGAGCCGACGACAACCGTGCCCGGTTCGAGTTGATATCCCATCAGTTCTACGGGCGCGAGCGCTTCTCGCGCAAACGTCAGCATTCCCACCGGGTAAATACGCAGCGTCTCCTGACAAACTGCACTCAGGTAAGGTAAGCGGAAAATCTCCATCGGGTCGGGATTTTCCCCCAAACTGTCCAATTCTTGCAGCAACTTCTGGCGTACCGAGGGCAAACTGTGAATCCAGTAAAATGCCCAAGCTAAGGCCGTTGCGGTGGTTTCGTGACCTGCAAACAGCAGCGTCATCAACTCGTCGCGCAATTCCTCATTGGTCATCGGTTGGCCGTTTTCGTCGCGCGCGGTCATCATTAAGCTGAGAATGTCGGTGCGGTTGGCCTCTGGTTGCAGTCTGCGTTCTTCAATTTCCGCGTCCATCAGTTCGTCAATTGTCCGCTGCCGCTGTTTCATCCGTCCCCAAGGACTCCAAGAGCCCCAATCTTGCTGCATCCAGCCGAAAAACAGCATACTCGATCGCAGGGGAGAGTTGGTCATATCGACGACTGAGGCAAGTAAGGGCCTGATCTCTTCCAATCGCGGCCCGTCATCCATGCCGAAGACAGCTTGCAAGATTACCCGCATGGTGACTTCCTGCATGGCGCTGCGAGCAACAAAAGGTCGATCAGCCGACCATTTGCTGGCAACATCTTGAGCGATATCGCAAATTAGTTGGCCGTAATTCCGCATCCGTTCGCCGTGAAAGGGCGGCATCAATAATTGGCGCTCGCGTTTGTGCCTTTCTCCCGAGAGCATAATCATGGATTCTTCTCCCAGCATGGGTTTTAGGATGCTGTTAAGGCGGCCTGGAGCGTGAAATGCGTTGCTGTTGAGCATCTCCTGGACAGCTTGGGGGTGGTGGATCATCACCAATGGTTTCCCGTTGTTCAGTTGAGCTGTGAAAATGTCGCCGTATTGTTTGGCATATTTATCCATGAATGTCAATGGATCGCCGATCCATTGAATTAGCTGCACAAAGGGTGGAGCTTTGGGGCCGTTAGGTAGTGTCATAGGAATTACCTGGGTTTGGGTCACAGGACTTAGCAGCATCAACAAATCTCAAAGGGTTTGAAGGTTTGTTCAATCCCTCCCAACCCTTGTTTTTCAGGGGAGAATTGCGTAAGTCCCATCTCCAATAATTTTAATAGCTTATTCTCGAACGGTGCTTACAATGTCCTGTCCCAGTTCTGTAAAACGCACTGTTTTGATTTGCCAAGGAGCATAACTGGTTAAAGTTTGGCGCACGCCTCCAAACAAACCTAGCATTTGACAGCTCGACAGATTTTGCAATTTCTGCCGGGAATTCCCGAAGGCCCGCAGATCGAGGGTCGCTATTCCGAGGTCGCGATCGATCGTCAGCCGATAGCCAACCAAACCAAGACTATCGAAAATCTGCTGTTTTAACACTTCATTAATGACGGATGACATTAACTGATTGTCGGTGCCTGTTACTGTTTCCGGGTTCAGAGTTTGACAGAGATTGTTTACCTTATAAACTTTAACGGTGACAGTATTTTCTGATGCTACTCCACTGGCTAAAACAGGAGAAATAAAGTTAGAAGCCGGAGCTGTTTGAGTCGATCGCTCCTCAAGTTGATTTCCCGTTAGCTGTATGTCTCCGAATTGACCAGCACCCGTTGGCGATCGGCTCTGGTTTGCGGTTAAGTTCGCTGAATCATAGCTGGAACAACTGCTAACGCCCATCAAAATTAATCCAGTGGCTAAATACCCTAACTGTTTGCAGATACTGTTCATAGTTTTTAATACTCAACTCCACGTCTGTGCGTGGAGGGTGAATTTTTCTGGTAGAAAGCACTTACTTCCTGATTACACTCACTTATGAGTATTTCCCGGCATCCGCAATACAAGACGTCTTGGATAAGTTCTGGATCCATACATAAACCGCAGATGAAAAGCAGATAAGCACACTCTAGATTAGATAATTTCAGATAATTTGTGAATCCGTGCCAGAGATATACGTACATGAAAAAAGTTAAAAGTTATTATTAATACCTGGCTTTTAGTGTGGTATCACGTAAACGGGTAAGGCACTTTATGCGTGCAACGCTGCTGCCGGCTCGGTATCCGATCGGATTAAGCTCCTAACGCTAGACTGCCAGTCAGATTGAATAACCTATCAGCGGTGTGATGTAGCGTTTCAAATCGCTTTATTCCGTCTGATTTAAACAGCTTTTTTCCGGTTGGCGAAACCTTGACCTTGATTAGTAGTAATGAGGACATATTTTTGACTGGCCCGCGCATTTTACGAGGGCTTCGGAGTGGCATAACTGGGCTTTCGGTGCAGTTACAAAACAAAATCCGCATTAAAAATCCCTGATGAGTCGGCGGTTGAAACCTCGACTGTACAAGCCTTCCTCCGCCGAGGCGGACTAAGAAATAAAGCGGGTATTTAAGCCGGATTTGGTATTGCAAAAGTGCCAGTCGCTAACAACATAATTTAGCAGCCAGCCTCTGGCATATTCAGGGTGCGATCGCAATATTTGGTGATTTTTCTACCGAATTCCATCAAAAATAGTGAGAACATCATCATGAAACAGCAATTATTGACGAAGGTTTTGGCGGCAAGCGCGATCGCCCTCAGCAGCCTGACAGTGCCTTTTGAGCCTAGTTACGGCTGGACTTCACCCACGGAAAAGGGATTTTCTTGCAGTACCGTCAGGGGCGCACCGGTGACGGTGTACCAAAACTCTCAAGGTGCGGTAGAGCCTTGGATTGAGTGGAATTCAGATTATTTTTCCGGTTCTGGCTACAATCCACAAACTCGGTGCCAATTAGTCAGCCAGCGCCTCGAAACCTATCGCCGCAACCGGGTGCTCAAGTACATTACAGCAGGCCGGATGAACGGCCAAAACGTCATCTGCACGGCGAATCAAGTCAACGGTTTGTGTCAAAATTTGATTTATACTCTCAGACCCGGCCAAGACCCGATCGGCTCTTTATATAATTTGTTAGCTTGGCGTCAAGGATATGTCGGGATGCCGTCTTTTGATGAATCCCGTAACATTCCTTACATTGACGTGAGGCCAAAACTAGGGGAAAGCACGGATGATGGGGCGCAATAGCCGATTTTTTCGCCATCCTCCAGCCTTGCTTAATGGTTGGGCAATTTTCCAGATTGAATGCATCTGTGTTGATCGGTGTTTGTACGCTTGAAATCTGCGGTTAACAGATCGATCGACAGCAATTCCTACGCAGGGCGGTGGGACAGTCGCCGCCACCTGATTCCCTGCTGGTGCTGAAGTGTGGGCAGTAGCGCGGGGTTTTGTAGAGTTGCTGCTGCCAAAATCTTTTTGTCAAGGCTATAGCTTGCGGTATACAAATAACGTTAAAATTGCCGTGAACCGCCGCCGGATTTTTAATGGCAAAGGTTTCTTGGTGGCAATTAACGATCGGGGCAGCGATCGACAGCCCGGTTTTGAGGTCTATACTTTTGAAGATGGAAGCGCGCCGACGCGAGAATTATTGGAAAAAATGGTTAAATCCAGTTGGGGAATTCCGATCGGTATACATTTGCAGTTCGTCTCGTCATGTCTGGGGAGTTAGCGATGAATTTGTGGAGTTCGCGGTTCGGGGCGCTGACAATCATCTTGACCGGTGCAATAACGGCGACAGCAATTGTCGGCCAACAATATGCTGCTTGTGCCAAAACAGCGGAAGAAATTGCTCAGGTAGCAACTTTGAGCACCGTCGAAGTTAACAATACGCTGGGTTTTGCTACTAGCGGTTCGGGAGTAATTATTGCAAAACAAGGCAATATTTATACAGTTCTGACGGCGAATCACGTTGTTGCTAGCCTCGCCCAAGAATACAGCATTCGCACTCATTTAGAAAAAAATTATAGAGCAATCAGAATACAGCGGCTGCCGAAAAACGACCGCGATATAGACTTAGCTCTGATCCAGTTTTACAGCCGAGACAATTATCCAGTAGCGCCAATTGGCGAATCAAAACGTGCTGTAGTCGGTTCTACTATTTACGTTGCTGGCTATCCACTGCCCATCGCTTCTTGGTATGAAAGAAAACTCGAATTTACTGCTGGTATTGTTTCTTCTCGTCTCGATCGCGCATCATCGGGATACGGACTGCGATATCAAGCTGTCACCAGGCGCGGCATGAGCGGCGGGCCTGTATTTGATGCTGATGGCACCGTTGTGGGAATTCACGGTCAGGGTGATACTGTTGGTACGGTGCTCAGCCAGTGGAACGGTCAAATTGAGGAAATTAAAACTGGGTTGAATGCAGCAATCCCGATCGATTCTTTGATGTCGTTGCGATCGCAAGCTAAACCTAACGGGTTTGATATTCTCAGCAATATTTCGATCCAGCGCGGCTACAGCCAAACTCAATCGAATCTGGGGCCAGGAGGCTTTGTCTGCGATACCTCCACCGGCGAACCGATGACTGTTTATCAAAATCCGCAAGGGTTTAGGGAGCCTTGGATTCGCTGGAATTCTAATTTCTTTTCGGATTCTGGCTACGATCCTCTGACTCGCTGCAAACAAGTGACTCAGCGCCTGGAAAATTACAGCCGCAACAAACAGCTAAATTATGTCACTGTAGGCACTGTAAACAATCAGAAAGTGATTTGCACCAGCAGCCGCGTTAACGGGCCCTGCGAAGGTTTGATCTACACGCTGCGCCGCGATCAAGATCCGGCTCCAGCACTCAGCAGTTTCTTTGTGTGGCTGGGGAATCAGAAGGCTAGACCTTCTCTTTTTGAAAGTAGCAGTCCCGTTTATATTAATGTTGGGGAACGGCTGGGGTTAGATGTTAGCGAACCCTAATTTGTAATAGACTGCTGGCAAAATTTAGAAACAATCTGGAAAAACATCTGCGTTTATTTGTGTTTATCTGCCTAAAATCTGCGGTTTTCATAGCGCTCCAAGACTCGTGGAAGAAATCTGATCGGCGATATTTTTTCGGCAAAATCGCGCTGATTTGCTTGTGAAAATGTCGGGCGCACTCATCTAAAAATTTGAGATATTTGAATGATTTATAATTGGCAATAACAGAAATAGCGATATTTTGCAACAAATAAGTTATAAAATTACTGTTAAATTAATCTAATCCAAATTTTTCAGGTATCAAGCATGACTGCAACTACGTCGAAGGCAACGTCAGCCATCCCCAGTTTTTGCGAAGGAATCCAGTATTTCTCCGAAACAGTGCCGGGTTTTGAGACTTACGGGAAAGCACCCGCGATCGCCCAGGGGAGCAAGTCGATCGCCGATGCGGCAGATCCCGCCGCCGTCTTTCAAACAATGCTGGGAGCAGATGCCCTGCGCTACCTGACGCTGCAAGTCACCGCCAGCAAGGCATCGGGACATCCGGGGGGTTTTGCCAGCCAAGCCGAGGCTTATGCCGCGTTGGTGATGCTCGGACACAAGAACATTGTCACCGAAGTGGGGCACCACGCGCCGGGATTTTACAGTGCCATGTTTCTCGATCGATCTTTAGAAGATATGGGAATTGTCAACGTGCAGCAAGTGCGCGATAAATTCCGCGAAAAAGACGGTTTGTTAGGACATCTTTCCGGTTTCATTCCCGGTCTTTTAGCACCTGCTGGCCCCCTCGGACAAGGACAGCATTTTGCAATGGCGGGAGCGCTTTTGCATCCCGGAAAACTGTTTGCTTTCACAATGGGCGACGGCGGCATGGGCGAACCCTATCCAATGAGCAGCATGGGGCATTTCCACACTGCTTATCCCAAGGCTACTAACTTTTTACCAGTGTTAGTTTGGAACGGATATTCCCAAGAACATCACAGTATGGTTTCGACAAAAACTAATGCTGAAATGATTGCTTATTGGCAAGGAAACGGTTTTGAAGAAATTATCTTAGTTGATGCTAAGGAATTTGACGATAAAAATCAACCGGAAGCTTATGTTGACAGCACTGCTTTTTCACTCGAACAGCGGATGGCATTTACCAAAGCTGTTTTACAAGGAGTTGACAAAGCGGCAAAATCTGCTCTCGGCGGCAAATTGACTGTGTTTATTATCAAACAGTTGAAAGGTGCTGGCGTGCACGCATTGGGCGCAAAATCTCACAACCTTTATCCAAAAGATACCCTCGATGCTCCGCACATTATCAGTGCCTTAAAAGAGCGCGCTTTGACTGCTGAGGCGTGGCAGTTGGTGCGGACAAATTGCGAGCGTGCGGGCGGCGGGCCTGCGGCGAAAACAGTTGTTACTGAGTTTACATTGCCGCTGGCAGATTTGGGCGAATTGCCTTTAGAAGAATTTGCGGTTGGCGGAGAAGCCAAGATTTCGACAACTGCAATGGGACGTTTGGTAGCGAAAGTCGGCGAGTGCGATCGCACTTTTCTTGTCACCAATGCTGACGGTAATGAAGCATCGGCAATTGCCAACATCAACCAAGCTCTGAAAATCATTCACCCGACGACGGATGACTTGTACAATCAATCGCCAAACGGTCAAGTTTACGAACCTTTGAGCGAAGATGCTTGCGCGGGTTTGGCTGTAGGTTTATCGCTATTCGGAGCGCGGAGTTTGTGGTGTTCCTACGAATCTTTTGCCATCAACGGTTTACCAATTTGGCAAACTGTCACCCAAGCAATGGCAGAATTGCGCCGTCCAACTCCGGCTGCTGTCACCTTATTTACAGCGGGTGCATTGGAGCAAGGCCGCAATGGTTGGACGCACCAACGCCCGGAAATTGAAGCTTATTTTGCGGCGATGATGCGTAACGGTAATGTGTTTCCTTTGTTTCCACCGGATGCTAACAGTATTCAAGCTTGTTACGATTGGGCTTTGAGTGCCAGAAATAAGGGTGTTGTGATTACTGCGAGCAAGTCTCCGCTGCCAATTCGCACTACTTTTGAACAGACTCGCCAAGGTTTGGAAGATGGTGCAATTGTGCTGCACGAAGTCGCTTCTCCGCAAGCTTCCCAAAATCAAGGGGGAAGCAAGAAAGTTGTGTTTGCTGTTGTCGGCGACATGACTTTAATACCGGTGTTTGAAGCCGCAGCATTTTTGGAAACCGAAGGGATTGGAGTGCGGATTGTTTCGGTTGTGAATCCGCGCCGCTTGTACCGTCCAAGCGATGTTGCTTGGGATACTTGTTCCGAAGCTGACGGCGGCTTTTTGAGCGATGAGAATTTTGCCAAAATGTTTGGTGGAGATGCCTTGATTGGCGTGACAGGCGGTGCTTCTGGGATGTTGGAACCTGTGATGCTCCGCAGCAATTGCCCGCGTGATACTTTCGCTTGGAAGCGGGGGGAAACTACTGCTAGTGCGGGTCAGTTGATGGCGTTTAACGGGTTGACTGCTGAGGCGTTGACTAAAAGGGCGATCGAGCTAGTTCATTAAGTTAGAATGTGAAAGAATGCCCCTGCCTGGTTTTTACTAGGTAGGGGCTAGCAATATTTAAAATAGGATGGTGATAGCTGTGACTGCACAAGTTTTAGAAGAAGTAGTTACGCTTGGGGAACAGCGATTAATTCTGCCCGGTTATTATAGTTGGGAGCAATTTGAGGCTATAGAGTCTTTGATGGCAAACTCTTCTGGTTTGCGGATAACTTATCTTGATGGGTGGATCGAGTTTATGACATTGGGCGAAGCACATGAGGAGATAAAAAGTATTTTGGCTATATTTATAGCACTTTACTTTTTCGAGAAAGGGATTAACTTTATCCCTGTAGGAAGCGCAACTCGCAGAAATCGAGCCAAAGATGTCTCATTTGAGCCTGATGAGTCTTATTATATAGGTGAAAAGAAAGAACATCCCGATTTAGCAGTAGAAGTGACAATTACTAGCGGTAGTACAAATAAACTAGCTAAATATCTGCGACTTCGCATTCCAGAAGTCTGGTTTTGGGAAAATAATCAGTTGGCTGTGTATGGGCTGCGCGAGAATGATTATGAGCTAATTTCTAAAAGTGATTTGTTGCCGGAATTGGATTTAGAATTGTTGGTGCGTTGTGTTTTAATGCCTTCAAGGATTGAGGCAAGAAAGGAGTTTTTGAAGGGGATTGGGCCGCAGTAAGCTCGACTTTGTTCGCTAAGTTTTGAATGGGATTTCATGCTGTCCCTACCAGGGTTACACTAGATAAGGGCTAGCAATATTAAAATAAAATGGCTATACCTATGACACCACAAGTTTTAGAAGAAATAGTTACGCTTGCCGAACAGCGATTGATTCTCCCCGGTTATTATAGTTGGGAGCAATTTGAGGCGTTGGAATCTTTAATGGCAGATGCGCCTGGTTTGCGAATTATTTATCTTGATGGGTGGATCGAGTTTATGACATTGGGCGAAGCACATGAGACAATCAGTTGTATTCTTAATTTTTTGATACAACTCTACTTTTGTGAAAGGGAAATTGAATATATTCCTGTAGGAAGTGCAACTCGCAAAAATCGAGCCAAAGATGTCTCATTTGAGCCTGATGAGTCTTATTATATAGGTGAAACGAAAGAGCATCCCGATTTAGCAGTAGAAGTGACAATTACTAGCGGTAGTACAAATAAACTAGCTAAATATCTGCGACTTCGCATTCCAGAAGTCTGGTTTTGGGAAAATAATCAGTTGGCTGTGTATGGGCTGCGCGAGAATGATTATGAGCTAATTTCTAAAAGTGATTTGTTGCCGGAATTGGATTTAGAATTGTTGGTGCGTTGTGTTTTAATGCCTTCAAGGATTGAGGCAAGGACGGAGTTTATTCAGGGAATTCGGCATCAGGAGTTGAGAGAAGAGAGGAACAATTAATTTGTCTAGTGAGGCAGAACACCAAAAGAATGGAAAATTAGGCTAAACTGGCTTTATAAATACCAAATTCCCTTTCCCATGAGCTATCGCAACATCATTACAATAGAACCAGGTAAGCGTGGTGGCCAGCCATGTATCAGACGAATGCGGATTACCGTGTACGATGTTTTGGGCTGGTTAGCTGCTGGTATGTCTCATGCAGAAATTTTAGATGACTTCCCAGAGTTAACAGAGGAAGATATTAGAGCTTGTCTTGAATTTGCTGCCGATAGAGAACATCGTTTAATTGCCGTAGTAGGTGAAAGGTGAAATTACTGTTCGATCAAAACTTGAGCCGGAAGTTAGTGAATCGCTTGGCTGATATCTTCCCGGATGCTAGTCATGTTCAGTTTCACGGGTTTACAGAAGCTATGGATAGCGAAATTTGGGATTTAGCTAAAATTCAAGGGTTTTGTATTGTTACTCAGGATGCTGATTTTGCAGAAAGAAGCCGTCTTTATGGTTCTCCGCCAAAGGTGATTGGGCTGCGGTGTGGCAATACACCTACCAGCAGTGTGGAAGCAATGCTTCGAGCTGGAGCAGACGCAATTCAAGAATTGAGCGATAGCGCTACTTTGGATTGTCTTGAGCTTTATTGACGAATAAACTTTTAAATTAAGTTAATTGCCAACCAATGGCGATCGCTCTTTCATTTTAGGCGATCGCTCATCAGAAACAAGAAAGGGCGATCGCTCTGCGGGATAGCTACGCTTCACGCAACTCGTAAAATTATCACAGTGTTTGGTATTTGGTGTGAAGGGCGATCGCACCACTGAAGGGATTTACCCGATGCTCAGCAATTCATGAGGATCTCCGCCAAATTTTGGGGGTTTGCGAAATGGTGGTAAGCTTTCGATAGATAGGGATGCGGACATTCCTTTTGTGTTTGTAATGACTATTGCGCTCACACATCTCAATTAACGCCAGTATAATTGTAGTTGTTTGTCATCAGGGCTTTATGTTAGCACTCAAGTTTAAAGACCCCCAACGTCAGCTATTTTTGGCAATTCCTTTGACAGCGTATAACGATTTCTTCAAGCGTGAATTTACCATCGCAGTTGTGGAAGATTACCAGTTCAAATTATTAGTATATGACGTAGAAGAAGAGGTGATAGCTTTATGGAAAAAGTAGACAAATATCGGGATTGTATCAAACAAGTTCTCACAAAATATGCTGCATACAAGCCTTCTTATGGAGAAGTGGATGTGCAAGTTGTTTTTGACACAGAACACAATCATTATCAAGTTGTTCGAGTGGGTTGGGATAACAAACAGCGAGTTTACGGTTGTCCTATACATCTCGATATTAAGGATGGCAAAATCTGGATTCAGCAGAATGGAACAGAAATCGATTTAGGGCAAGAGCTGGTTAATATAGGTGTGCCGAAGTCTGATATTGTGGTTGGGTTTCATCCACCTTATATGCGTCAGTTCACAGAATTTGCAGTGAATTAAAACTAACGTTGATGCTTTTGGTTGCATAAAGAGCGATCGCTCTTTATGTGTGAAGGGCGATCGGTCATCAGAAAAAGCAAACAGCGATCGCTCTTTATGATTGGTGAGGCGATCGCTATCTTTACAAGCATCCCATGAGAATGGTGGAAATGATAACATTGTGATTGTAAAAAAAGGTTGGGTTGAATTCATAAAACCCAACCTACTAGAGCATCCAGCCTAACTTACTGGGTAAAATAAATCCCAAAAACTAGCGATAAAATTTCTGACCATCTGAATAAAAAACAATATCGTTACGGATACCATTGGGATAAAGGTAGGGCATTTTCAGATCAGACAGACCATCATTATTATTATCGATGGACTCAATCCGCCCAACAACAGAATTTGGGTTCAAGTTACCTTTACCGCTTCTCCACCAGATGCTAGAGTTAAAGTTCTTCCCGTCCGAGGTCAATACCCATATTCCAACATCAAAGTTTCCATAGTCATACAGACAAGCAATATCGGACTTTTTATCACCATTGAACTCACCAACAGTACAACTAACTATTTTTGAGAAGTTCGTATCTCCCCGACGTGTTGCATACCATTGTTGCCAGGTTTTACCATCATTGACTTCTACTGCTACAGCAAGAGAGCCTACCTCTCGAATCCGAGCTTCCTGAGTTTGTGTGCCATCAAACTTTCCTCGTAATCCAGATATTTGTGAATATGCTGCTTCAATCGAACTAAAAACTGTAGCTACGACACCGATAGAAATTAAAAGTCTCATGAGTATTTTCATAATGGCCTCCCAGCTAAAAATGTACAAAAATGGTCAATCTTCTAGCTAACTATTTATTAGACCGCAACAGCGGCATAACACGCTACTACAGGGTATAAAACGGCAAGCATTCTAACCATAAACTTAGGTTTAAATAATTCTCCCATTATTTATTAATAAATCCGGGCTTTTTTTAGTCAAAAAAGTCTTATTTTGCCGATAACTTTCTCCTACTTCCACTCTCTTTAAATCTAGTTGTGTACTAAAATATCTAAAAATATACTAAAATATCTAAAAATGTGATATAATACCCAAAAAATCCCATCCTCTTGACCCGATGAATCTGAAAGAAATGCTAAACCTCGCCGATCGCATAGTCTTTGAGAAAACGGGTCAACACCTTGACGATTTACAAGAGGCGGTACTAAAAGCAACTTTACAACACGATACATACAAGCACGTAGCCAAAGACTTTGACTGTTCTGAAAGTCGTGTTAGGAATGCGGCTTCGGAATTATGGCAATTACTTTCAGAAGAGTTGGGAGAAGATGTCAATAAAAAGAATTTTCGCTCGGCAATTCACAGGTTTCAAGTCTCTAATGTTTCAAACTTTGCAAAAGATGTTGTAGGAATTGGTATCTTTAACCTGTGTGGAGAACCTAGACACCCGCCAGATATATCAAACTCACATAATGACGAAAAATCTAACCCACAACAAACCAAAACTCTACATCAAGATTTAAGCGAAATGCCGGAGTTGGGTGATTTCTTCGATCGCACTCCCGAACACCAAACCCTCACCACCTGGATTCTACAACAACACAGCCGCCTCATCACCCTCACCGGCATCAGCGGCATCGGCAAAACCACCCTAGCAGTACAACTCGTACAACAAATCAAAAACGAGTTTGAGTACACAGCTTGGTACACCCTAGACGAATTCCCCACCATAGATAAATTTCAATCTAACCTAATACAGCTTTTTTCTAACTCACAAAAACAAGATTCATCCCCAACAAACCAGAAATCATTACCGTTAATTAAATATTTACAAAACCATCGCTGTTTAATAATATTAGATGACGTTCACAACCTTTTTTGTAGCGGCGAATTGGCAGGAAAATATAAACCAGAATGCGAAGAATATCGCACTTTATTCAAACAAATAGAAAAATTATCCCATCAAAGCTGCTTGATGTTAATCGGTTGGGAACAACCGAGAGAAGTGACTCAAGTTAAAAACCAAAATACTTCCATTCGTAGCTTACAAATCAAAGGTTTAGACATCGCAGCCGGACGGAAAATTCTGATAGATTATGGGTTAGCAGAAAGCGATAACATTGAAACACTCATTCATCGCTACCAAGGCAATCCCCTATGGTTAAAAAGCGTGGCGACTCTGATTCAAGAATTGGGAGGCTGCGTCAATCAGTTATTACCAAATGATACCATATTGTTGCCCGAAGATTTGAAAGATGTTTTACAGCAGCTATTTAGCCGCCTATCCGAACTAGAAAAACAAGTAATCTCCTTATTAGCCAAAGCAAGCGATGCAATTAACCTCACCCAATTGCTAGAAAATAGCCAAATTCCCGCCTCAGATTTGGTAAATGCGCTGCAATCTTTATCGCGTCGCTGCTTGATAGAACAACAAGCAAAATTTTACACTATTTCACCTGTATTGAGGCAATATGCCACAATAAGACTCGGCGCTTGAAACCGGGCAACCACGGGGGGATTTCCCATACTTTTCAAAGAAAAAAAACGACGGGTTTGTGTAGGGGCGGTGCCCCCGTGCCCGCCCTCCGGGTTTCTTGATATTACGAATAAATACCAAAGAAACCGGGTTTTTCAGCGAGATTAAAGGCTTCGATGCAGTATTTTCTCCAAAAACCCGGTTTCGACGCACCCGTGCGATCGCAAACTAAATAGAATAAATTAGATAGAATAATCAGTAGTCGCAATTCCATTGTTTGCCATGACGCTGAAAGAATTAGAGCCTCAACTGCTGGCACTCTCTGACGACGAAAAAGCTCAAGTTGTTCAACTCCTATCTCAGGGCAAAATCACCCTGGGGCGCGGTATTGAAAAAACGCCTGATGTCTGTGGTGGCAGTGCCTGCATTGCAGGAACTCGCATCACCGTTTGGGGACTTGTCGAAGCTCGTCGCATTGGTTATAGCGAAGCCGATTTACTCACAAGCTATCTATCTCTCTCTGCTACTGATATTGCTAACGCTTGGGCCTATGCCGAAGCTTTTCCCGATGAAATTGAAACAGAAATTAGGGAAAACGATCGACATTAACTTATCAGCTAGTAATGCTTTGCCCTATATGCTTCAAGACTTGAAATGCCGATCGCAATTCACTACGCACAGTATAGATCGAAAATGCCCGCGATAACCCGTATTCGGGCGTAGGTTGAGCCATAAGTTTCACAAACAACACATCATCGCCATTCGTCAACATCCCAAATCTCGGTTTATCCAGATCGGGATTTGCCATCATGTATGCTAATGCTTGGGGTAATGCCGATCGCACCGAAATCGTAGTCTTCTTACACTCCAAAACCATTACCCAAAGCTGATTCTGCAAAATCAAAATATCAATGCGTCCGCGCAGCGTTTCTTCCCCATCATCGATCGCAATTTCGACCGCAGCCTCAGCCTTCATTCTAAACGGTGGATCGTAGAAACCCGCCAGTTCTAACAAAGGTGATGCCACCAGCAAAGTCACTGACCCTTCTAACAACTCTCCATCTGCTCTATGATATAGCAATCTGCGTCGTAGCGTATCCAAAGCAGCTTGTTCAGAATCGCTGGGATTTGGCAATTGGGCTAGCCACTCAGTAAAAAAAGCCTCATCCTCAGTTCTGCTCAAATTCAACCTTGATTCAGCCTCAGCAAGGCTTTTAATAGCATCTGTAACTGCAATAACCTTTGCCATGCGTTCACCTTTGATTCAAGCAGTTAATTTCCAACATTGATTAACTTCATTTTATAATAAAAAACTCAAACACGAGTGATTTTTTTTGATTTGGAGTCCCTATTTTTGTTATGCTAAGCAAGGGCTACTGATTTTTATTCGGAGCATTACGCCCATGATATTACAAGTTTCAGAACAAATAACAACTCTTCAAGAACAACGCTTTCTCTTACCCGGTTATTATACTTGGGAGCAGTTCGAGGCGCTAGAAAGCTTAATAAAAGATGCCCCAGGCTTGCGAATAACTTATTTAGATGGGTGTGTGGAGTTTATGACAACTGGTGAACCGCATGAAATTTTCAAAAAAATGCTAGCTATTTTGCTAGAAGCTTACTTTTTTGAAAAAGGTATTAAGTTTATTCCAGTTGGCAATGCAACTCGCAGGGACAAAACTCAAGATGTGTCATTTGAACCAGATGAGTCTTACTATTTAGGTGACAAAAAAGCACATCCAGATTTAGCAATAGAAGTCACTATTACCAGCGGTGGCATAGATAAACTAGAAAAATACAAGCGTTTGAAAATCGCTGAAGTCTGGTTTTGGGAAAATAATCAGCTTGTGCTTTATGGACTCCAGGAAAATAATTACGAGCAAATTTCCCGCAGTGAATTTTTGCCAGATTTAGATATTACTTTGCTAGTTCGTTGCGTGCAAATGTCTGATATTTTAGCAGCAAGGACTGAATTGATCGAGAGTATTCGCCAGCAGTAATAATGCTGGAGGTAACATCACCGACTGGGGCAACCGGGCGCGGGATTTCCCGTACAAAACGCGCTTGTGCAGACGCGAGTGCGTTCAAGACTGTTCTATGGAGTTTCTGTCCACCAACAAAAAAACAAAAACCGGGCAACTTCACAGCTACCCGGCTATCCAAACTTTAGACTTCAGATAAATCTCAAATCTCAAACCTAAAATTATTAAACAGCGACAGTCTTCTTAGTAGAAGAGCTCAATTCGCCCTTAGCATACTTAGCTGCGAAATCGTCCAAAGAAACTTGCTTGATCTTTGTACCTTGACCGGCGCAACCAAAAGAGTTGTAACGATCGCTACAAACCTTCTGCATATACTTGATCGACGGCTTCAAGAAGTGGCGCGGATCGAATTCTTCGGGCTTAGCAAACAAAGCTTCGCGCACCGCAGCAGTAATCGCCAAACGGTTGTCAGTATCGATATTGATCTTGCGCACACCGCACTTGATACCCTTTTGGATTTCTTCCACAGGTACGCCGTAGGTTTCGCGGATTTTGCCGCCGTTGCTGTTTATGATTTCCAGCAATTCTTGGGGTACAGAAGAAGAACCGTGCATTACCAAGTGAGTATTCGGCAAGCGGCGGTGAATTTCTTCAATGCGGCTGATTGCCAAAATTTCGCCAGTCGGCTTGCGAGTGAACTTGTAAGCGCCGTGAGAAGTGCCGATCGCCACTGCGAGAGCATCAACGCCGGTTTGCTCAACGAAATTAACAGCTTCTTCGGGATCTGTCAGCAATTGATCGTGGGAAAGCGCACCTTCAAAGCCGTGGCCGTCTTCTGCTTCGCCCATTCCTGTTTCCAGAGAACCCAAGCAACCCAGTTCGCCTTCAACGCTAACGCCGATCGAATGAGCCACTTTCACAACTTCGCGAGTAACTTCAACGTTGTACTCGTAGCTGGCCGGAGTTTTAGCATCCGCTTCCAGAGAACCGTCCATCATTACGCTGGTGAAACCTTGGCGCATGGCAGAATAGCAAGTGCCGGGGGCATTGCCGTGGTCTTGGTGCATTGTAATGGGAATGTGAGGATAGGTTTCAACTGCCGCCAAAATCAAATGGCGCAGGAAATTTTCCCCAGCGTAGGAGCGAGCGCCGCGAGAAGCTTGCAAGATCACAGGGCTGTTGGTTTCGTCAGCAGCGCGCATGATCGCTTGGATTTGCTCCATGTTGTTGACGTTGTAAGCCGGTAGGCCGTAACCGTTTTCAGCCGCGTGGTCGAGCAGCAGTCGCATAGGTACAAGCGCCATAGATATTCCTCCTAGTTATTTGTGTTTCTGGGCCGTGAATTTTAGACAAGCTCAATTCTTACGATAATCTTAAGACAATTTGTAGCCGATCGCGCATTATCTTTCCAAATTTCTACTTAAAAGCTCAAAAAACAAAATTTCGAGCTCCGAGCATTCAACTCGAAACTCAAAATTCTAGATTTTTAATGGGTCGCCCGGGATTTGAACCCGAGACCAATCGGTTAAAAGCCGAATGCTCTACCGCTGAGCTAGCGACCCGTGTAAACGTTGTTACCGCAGACAATTTCTAACAGTAGCACCCATCATTTAAAATAGCAAGTGTTTTTTAGAAAAAATTTGCAGTCATCCGCACGATCGTCTCACAAGTCGCTCCCGGCTGCAAATAAATCAAGTGTTCGCCAGTGTTTAGAGCATTTCCAGGAGCAGTCCAAGGTTCCAGACAGTAAAAATCCTTGCCCTCGATCATCCAGAAGATCAACTTCCCATAGCTGGAATTGTAACTGAGGGTGAGCCGCAAGCCCCGCGCCGCGTCAGTAACAATAGCAGCAAGACCCGTGAGTTCATCAAAGGAAATATCTATTTCATCCAGTGTCGGGTCAAAAACCCCCGTGAAATAACCCTTAGAGTGGGTATTCCGATCTCTGTACTGCATCCCCGGAATCTGAAAGCGCAGATTTGTCTTGTCGGGAGCGAAAAAGTAAGGGTGCAAGCCGCTAGAAAAGGGCATGGGCTCGACACCAAGATTGGTGTATTCCTGCACAATTTCCAAAGAATTGCCTTTAATTTGATAAGTAAAAGCTAGCTGGAAATCAAACGGATAAACAGCTTGAGTCTTCTCGTCGCTTTTAAGCACTAGGGTAAGAGCCGCGCAACCCTCCGTGACTTGTTCCGTCGCCGTCCAAGGCAAATCGCGAGCAAAGCCGTGTCGTTCGAGCTGGCGCGAGACTCCTTTGTAGGTGTAGGTCTGGTCGGCGAGATTGCCGCAGATGGGAAACAAGATGGGAATCCCGCCGCGTACAGTTTGATCGGGATTGGCGAACCGTTCCGCGTCCAAGTACAACATTTCTTTGCCTTCAACCAGCCAGCTAGTGGCAATACCGCCCCGTTCCGGCACAACTTCTAGAGTAGAGTTAGCGGTTTCGTCGGAGAGGATATAGGTTTTATACTGCTTTTGCTTCAGCGCGATCGCAAACACATTTGTCATCAGTAGTAGGTCGTCGATCATTGGTTCTTAGTAAATCGGTCGTAATTGGTCGCTGCTAGTTGATTTTTGCCCATTACCGCCCCTTTTTTACCCCTGTGCATCATAGATCCGACTTTCATAGGCCGTCCCCATCCTCGCAGTTATTATAGGAGGCAGCGCGATCGGCTGCTTAGACCTATCTCTGCTGGTGTCTGGAATGTTCCTGCGTGTCTGCTGCTCTTTGACCTCGACTTTGAAAGATAGAGCCCGAGGCGGGGGAAGATAGCTTTGGGGACTCATCGCCCCTCCTTGACTCCCAGATAGGGGCGCAATAAACGGTTCTTTGATGAATGGCTCTTTGGTAAACGGATCTGCTTCCCGGTTAGGATTTTGAGGTTGAGTGTGGTAGATGCGCGGCGGCAAATCTTGATTTTGAGGCGGGCTTGACTCAATTGCAGGCCCAGCGCCGTTCTGAAATAATGAGGAGTTGTCCGGCTGTTTGGGCGCTGCAGGCAAAGCTGGCAAAATCGGAGTAGGTTTGGATGGTGCTGAGTCTGGCAGATTGCTTTCACCTGGTGTTTTGGGCGAATTCAGCCCTGGCCCGTCGATACCGCTCTTGGCTGGGGACAATGGATAGTTTGGAGTTTTTGGTGTGATTCCTGAGTTAATTGTGGCATCTAGAACTACAGAAGATCGCATTGGGCGATCGAAAATACTAGAAATTTGTTCGACGTGTTTGAGAATCCGATCGCCCGCCGCCCCATTCACCACCTTCGGCTGAAACTTTTTCACCTCCACAGGCAGAAATTCTACCTTCATATTCCTGTCTTTGAGCGATACTTTCAGGACTGCAGTATCGTAATCGCTGCGAGCATTCGCGCCGAATATAAAATCACCCAGCGAGTAAACAATTGGGCGGCCTTTGTACACTTCTGCACCTTGGAGGACGTGGGGGTGGTGTCCCACTACCAAATCTGCTCCTTGGTCGATCGTAAACCGAGCCAAATCAATTTGCCAATCTCCCGGATAATCTGCCAACTCAACTCCCCAGTGGTAATTAACAATAATCCAGTCTACCTGACCCCTGAGAGCTCGAATATCCTCTGCCACGCGATTGTTGCGGCGGGGATTAGTACCAGCTTTCCCTTGGTCGGCAGAGTTAAGGTCGGTATCATAATAACTGAGGTAAGCGATCCGCTGACCCTTCACCTCAATAATATCTGGACGCCTAGCTTCTTTAATATTTTTACCGGCTCCCAGATGCCCAATTCCAGCATTATTTAGAGTATTTATAGTCTCCACCAGCCCCGGTTCCTCGTAATCCATAGCGTGGCTGTTTGCCAGATTGACAAGATCCACTCCTCCCGCTGTTAATATTTTCACCAATTCTGGATCGGCTTTAAAATTTAATTGTTTTTTATTCTTGGTCAAGGTAGAGGTAGTCAGGGGATTTTCTAGATTAACCATCGACACATCTGCTTGCCGGTACTCGTCCATATTGGCAAAAGCCCAATCATAATTGTTACCGGCAGATGCTCCGATCGCATCCGATAGATTCACATTTCCCCCGAACATCAGCGTTACGGTGGGATCGTAGGGATTAGCAACCTGCTTTTGTTGCACTACTGGTACTACTTCCAAAGCCGCTTGCACCGAATCTGGACGTTTGGGAGGCGGCCCCGAAATTAGCCCAGCTTGCTGGTACGGCGAGACTGGAGATACTAACCGCACGGCCAGAGCCTCGTGGTAGCTCACCCAGCACCCTAAAATAAATGAAGCAAGTGCCGATCCCACTAGCAGCAGAGAACGATACGTTTTAAATTTAACCCAATCTATGACGAATAGGGAACGATCGCGCCGCTGCCGCCGATTTGCCGGAGTCACAATTCGCACCGACTGTTTCCAGAGAATCTCTGGTTCTCCCGCCAACCGCGCGTGAATTCGCACCCCTTCTACTGCTGGGGAATTGAGTCTCCAGACTTGGTGACAAATAAATTTGACTAAGCTTTCCCGGAGAGTGCTCCCCAGTAATGTAGTATCCGGCGCAAATTCCCGCTGGAATTCTACTAAGATTTGGACGCAGCCGGCTTGAGCTTGTTCGACGCGAGCATAAATCCCTTCGGGTCTGAGCAAGCTGTCAATCCAGTAATTCAGGGCTTGAAAGTTACCCGATCGCGCTAGTTCCAACATAGACGGCTGCGACCAATTTTCTGCATATACCATAAATTATCCTCCTTAACACATCGATCACTTTAATTTGTTGTCAACTAACAGCCACCGCCGGCCGAGTACCGCTGCATGGTGGGGGCGCAGCATCTGAATTCCACCGCAACTTCAAAAACCTCGAAAGGATTGCTGCTTTGGCTTCAGTGTCGGACACATTAGGGGAGTGCTGAGAATATCCTCGTACCCCTCGAAATCTTCCCGGACAAGCAGCTTTATATATATTGCAATATTTCTGCTTCCGGCGCGATCGGCATCAAGTTCAAACCCCCGACATTCACAGCGAAAAATTAGCTTTTTCTGCGGTCGCTCGGTCTCAGAGGTCTGCCCAGAATCCGAGCAACTAAAGCGAGGTATAGCCGAGTCTCAGAAAGATGATGTACTATGCGGCATAGGGCATAGGCCAAACCGGGCATAGGGCATACCTCACAATGCTTGATCACCGCTATATGATGCACCTAAATTTAGCTATTTAGCCAATAAACCCAGCCTTACAGCAGACATAAATGGGTAACTATAGCAACAACTATTTAGCTACTTCTTGATTAAATTTTTGCTTTTTGTTGTTCGTATTTTTGCTAATACGATTTAAATTTATCCGGTGTTTTGGCCATATATTTGAGTTTAATTAAACCATTAACATTAGCAATATTAATCGCTATCTGGTGTTTGCATCAGCAATAAATCGTCTTTTCCGTCCCGACGATACGATTAAGATTCGCGAAGCCGAACGGTTATCTTTACGCTGAAAGGACTGTTTGGCTTGTTGATAAAGTTTAGCTTTGTGCAGTGCCACCTTGACCGAAGAGAAACTAGACTTGTTTGGCAAATCTGTTTCGAGGCAAAGATATCTCAAACCCGCGTCCACACCATAAATTCTAGTGATATTTAGTGGAGCGAGAGCAGGCATTTTAAGCTGTAGATTTACCATCAATTAATCAGTCTTCGAGAATTTCCGACAGACAATCTTCGCAGCACCGATATCCTTGCACTGAGCAATCAGATAGATGTGCTGGTTGTAGCCGTCGGGAGGACAATTCGACCATCTAGCGTGTGAATACTGACTTGACGCTCGGTTTTAAAGTCGCAGTCACGCTGGTAGTTGAGCGTGCAAGTCCCGGAGGTGTACTTTGGAGCTTTGTCGAGCCCCTGGTATCGCCCTTTGGTATGCCGGTTCTCGATCGGTTCGCCTCTAATCGCTAAGGGGCTTTCCTATTTTGCTTAACTTTACTCTACAGCGTCTTAAAGTCGCGGCCACTTGTTCGATCGCAATTTCTTCCCACAGTCCGAACTGTTTTGAAGTCGCGGTCTGAAACTGTTGATTTTCCGTTGGTGATTGGATTGCCCGATCGCCCGAAAATCCTTATTATCAGGTGGGATATCAACAGCTCGATCGCAGAATTATACTATGTAAAAGCGGTCTGTGCAATCATCGCAGAGCATTTGTGCGCTGCCTCAAGCACCGCGACAGGGAGATCGAGTCACGAAGAGTTTTATCATGTCGGCTCGATTGAGCGCAGTAAGATTCGATCGCGCGTGCGGAATGCAGGTATTGCAGAACTGAGCGGACGGTCATCCGCAATAAGCAGTAAGACACAATTAATTACACAAAACTCTGGGCTACAAGCCTTGTCTAGTAAAGAATCAGCAAAAAATCAGTGTGTAATTAATTCTGTCCAATTACTTACGAACTGTGTTTATTCTCGCTTGCTTGGTGTCTCTGAGGGTTCGATCGCTCCCTCAAATCCTGATTCTGGGATGTATTGTGGCAAATGCGTCTGGCGAGAGATGTCGGTGGCTGCAAAATCTGCGATCGGATAAATGGCGTACTAGATAGATTTAGTGGTAAAATCAAATTTAGTAACACCCATCGGTGTTGAAGTTTCAAAAAAACGTGAAACTGGCTCGTCAATATGGCTGCCTTCCGATGTCAAACCCAAAGTACGTTACGGAACAATTGGCATAGGAGTCCAGTCCTTATAGGACGGCTTTCATGATAAGTTACGTATTGTTGATTAGCCAGATGTCACAATCCGGTCTCAACTCTATAAATCCCAAAAATCTCAAATAGGTTGGGGCATCAACTATCGGAATAGGCAATGTCAGGCAAGCTGTGCTTGCTGAAAGCTATTTGAAATCCAGAATCCCTATGCCTTGAGGTTGGGGATTATGTCAATGTAAACAGGCAATCTTTTTAAGCAAATACACTGCGCAGGAGAACTGACAAATGCTACAGCGCAAAATCTATCAACTCTGTTGTGATGGTCGTGAGGTTTCTATTTTTCTTCGAGATCAGCAACGTTGGATAGAGCGCGCTCGTATCCTAGATATTGAAGGGGATCTAGTCACGCTGCGCTACGAAACCGACGAAGAAGATGAAATTAGCTCCTGGGAAGAAATGGTGCGTCTAGAAAGTATTGGAGCTGTATCCCAGAAGTTGGCTTCGGTGTCGAGAACTAACTGCGAACCCCTAGTTTCTGACGATTGTCCCGAAGCGGAACAAATTCGCAATCATTACCCCGACTCGAATTTAGATTAGTTTTGAGCTCGTGCTTGAATCAAAAATAAGATTTGGGGGAAAATCAAACGATTTTTCTCCCTTTTTTCTGGAAGAATTACCAAAAAATTGGGTTTAAGCAGAATATTTCTTGCCTCAGTTTTTTTGATAAAATTTTGGGGACGCTGCGGGGATCAACGTATCACAAGAAAAAAAAGATTTTTGTGGGACGGACAGGGGAGCATCTGGGGCTTTGTAAAAAGCATTTTTTGATGATAGTGCTGTCCCCGCTCTCGTATTGTACTCGCGATCGGGGACAGCACTATCAATACAAAACACAGATGCTCCCACGGACACGGCGCTAGCCTGTCTTAAGCTGTTGTGCATTTAAATTGTATATTTCGACGATCGATCAAAAATCTTCTCCCCCTCTCCCCCTCTCCCACTCTCCCACTCTCCCACTCTCCCCCTCAATCACCACAGACAATTGGGATGCACAACAGCTTAGCTAGAGCTTGCAACTCAAGTATCTTGATTAATGCAAAACAGAGAAGCTCTCCTTTGTTTGTCTTGGTGCGGGCTGGTTTTAATGTGCCCGACAGTTTAATCGCCTTCTGTTTCCGCATCTAGGAAAAGTTCTGACTCCGATATCGATTCAAACACCGGACAGTAACCGTCGGGAGTAACTTTAAAGCCAAACAAAGGACTGGACTGGTTCCAACAGCGCTGGCCGCGGTAGTGCTGGCAATTGCCGCAGCATTCGAGGTTGGTGGCAACGGGGCTGCCTTGAAAAAGCAGTTCCCGCTGGGAAATGCCGCGCAGTACAAGTTCTTCGCCTTGCCAGCGGGCTTCTACTAAACCGGTATCGGCAAAGTTGGCCCACCGAGGATCGGCTGTTATCGGACTCGGCAAGCTAATTGCTACCTCTGTGCCTAATTCGCTGAGTTCTCCTTCATAGTTAGTTTCGGGGATCGCGGGCTGCAAAAACATTTCCCCGATCGGCAATTCAACGATCGTACCCGTCGCCGGAGTGTGCAACTGATAGCGGTTGCGGAGCTCCTCTAAGTTAGACAAATCAGCCAAATAGGCGGGGGAACCATGCACAAAAATTACGTGCTGGGGACGCAAGTTGTGGATGAGTTGGGTAGTCCCCGGGCCGTCGCAGTGTTCGGCTAGCAAATAAGTTTCGAGGCTTCTGACTCCTGATTCTGCCCAGTTAGGCAGCCAGTCCCGGAGCGGATATCCGGGTTTTTGAGGTGCGAGCAAAATCCAAGGATTTGTCTGATCGGCAACATACAAATTCAAATCAGCAATGCGGTCAGTAATCACAATACAAGGTGTAGAACCCAATCCGGCGCGCCCTTCGGCCGACAGTCGGCGGACGCGGGGTTTCACCCTGTCGTCCCAAAATAAAGGTTGGTGCAGAGCAAAATTTTGGACAGCCGTGGGAAATTGGGGCAGCAGTTCCAGATAAGCGTCGCAGCCGTCGGCGACGGTGCCGTCTACCCAAATATCCAAGTCGCGACCGGTGAAATAGTGGTGGCTGCGGAGCAGCATCAGCAGTTCTTGACCCAAACCGATCGCCGGTGAGGGCAGGAGTACCGAGTACCCGTCGCCGATCGCCCGGTGGATGCGATCGGCTAATTGATTTTCCAGTTGTCGGCGGTGAGGGTGGCGCGCCGTGCCGTAACTGCCTTCCAAAATTAACACGTCCGGCTTCATGCCTCGGAGTTCTCCCAGCGGCAAACCTTCCACCAAACGAGAATTGGACAGGAAAAAGTCGCCCGTGTAAACGAGGGTGTAGGTGCGGTGGGGGGCTGTATAGGTCAGCAGTACAGTGGCCGCTCCGGGCAAATGGCCCGACGGGAACAACTGCACGGTCAGCCCAGGCCGCAGTTCGATCGACGACTGCCAGGGCAGTCCCTGACAGAACCTGGACTCCGGCTGCTGAGATTGTTCCGACCAGTTGAGCGGTAGCAGTCGCGCTGTGACTTCGCTGGCGTAAATTGGCAAGTGCGGGAAAGACTTGTGAAGTGCTAGCAAACCTCTGGCGTGGTCGGAGTGGGCGTGGGTGCACACCACAAAATCGGCTGGGAGTGATCGATCTAGTTTCGCTGACAGGGGCGAGACATCCTGTACACCGCAGTCAAGTAAAATGCGGTGGGGCCCCATGCGGACTAGCAAACAGACGCCTTCCTGTGCGTGGCCTGCGCCGTAAGGTAAACAATCGAGATCCATCACTGGGTTTAGTCCCCTGTTTTGCGCGCAATTTGCAGTATCGCGAGATCTAAAATATGGGCTGCGACTGCATTCATTTTGATCGAGTTCAGTTACCGACGCGCGATCGACCAGCTTTGACAAACTAAAAGACTTTGTTGCCACCACGGCTCCCGACAAACAAAACGGTCGCTCCTACGTTGTCGGCGAAGATCCTAGAGTTTAATCTGGGTTCGAAGGCTCCGGCTCCCGTGCAAGGAAAGTAATAGAACTTTAAGAGTTGATGCAGCGCCAAGAAAGCGATTTTCCGAAGGCAGCGACCTTGGGTTTTTGCCTTTCGACAAACTTAATGCTACTGGTTCCGGGCATCAACAGTTAAATTTTATTGCACCTTGTAATAGCAGCGAACTCGATCTCGTATTCTGAGTTTTAAATCTTTTTTCACAATTTGCGCCTGCTAAAAGCTAATCTTTATTTATGAGAAGATTTTAATTCAGCAGCCCAAAGATGTTGACAAAACTTTACAATTCTTCATCTCTAGGGTTTTGAGGGCGGTGTATAGTCCAATAAGAAAAACTTAGAGAACCAGACTCGCGCTAGCTAACTGCTGCTGTCAGGGCAGAGAGGGAGTTTATGAGTTCGATCGGTTTCTTTGTAAAAGTTTGATACATTTTTCTAAGCAAACCTTGTGGCTATCCAGGAGAGAGTTTAAATGGCTTTTGGACCTGCATCTCAATTGGGCGTCGCCCTATTTGAAGACACAGACCCTGTTCAGTTGTGGCCCGGACGCTCGGATGAGGAAGCCGCCACCGTAATTCAAGCAGTGTACCGACAAGTTTTGGGCAATGCTTATGTAATGGAAAGCGAACGGCTTGCGGTTCCCGAATCGCAGCTCAAACGCGGCGAAATCAGCGTCCGCGAGTTCGTGCGCCAAGTTGCGAAATCGGAACTTTACCGATCGCGCTTTTTTGACGTTTGTCCGCGCTACCGCTATACGGAGCTGACTTTCAAGCACCTGTTAGGTAGAGCGCCAGAGGGCTACCAAGAAACGAAGCATCACAGCAATATCCTCGATGCAAGCGGCTTTGAAGCTGATATCGATGCCTACATCGACAGCGACGAATACCAAAATGCTTACGGGGAAGACATAGTACCGTATTACCGCGGGTACAAAACCCAAACGGGCAAGAACATGGTTGGTTTTACCTATATGTTCCAACTGCTGCGCGGTGCTTCCAGCAGCGACCTGAAGGGCAGTTTGGCTGGTAACAGTCCCAAATTGTACAAGCACGTAATTCAAGAAACCCCCCTAGCTGTAATCGCTCCTTCGGGCGGTTCGGACGGCTGGGCGTTCCAAGATTCGCCCGTTGGCGCTCGGACTCGTCACGGAGCCGGAGCTGGCGAAGAAGGCAAGGTATACCGGATCGAAGTTACGGCTTATCGATCGAATGTGGTCAACCGCGTCTCGAAATTCCGCCGCAGCAACCAAGTCTATCTGGTTCCTTTTGACAAATTATCGCAAGAGTACCAGCGGATTCACCAAATGGGCGGCGTGATTGCTAGCATCACACCGGTGAGCTAGGAAACAGCAAAATGTTTGAGTAAGGCGCGTATTGCGAACGCTACCTTAAGTGCGGATGCAACGCTGAGTGGGGTAGGGTACGCAGTGCGCGCCTTACAGTTATTTTGGATGCAATCTACTCGCGGAATTTAACAGAGTAGAAAAGCAGATTTTCAAAGGTTTTTATCAACAGAATAGGAAGGGGGAAAAGTACAAATGGTCAGTACAGCACCAGCAGTAAAATTCGGAATAGAAGCTTTTTCGGGCGCACCAGTTGAGCTGTGGCCGGCGAGCGGTTTGGAAGAATTGCAAGTCGTGATTCGGGCAGCCTACCGGCAGGTTTTGGGCAACGCTTACGTGATGGAAAGCGAGCGTTTGACGAGCGCAGAATCTCAGTTGTGCGATGGTAGCACTTCCGTGCGCGACTTCGTGCGGGCGATCGCCAAATCTGAAATGTATCGCGCCCGATTTTTTGAAACAGCTTCTCCTTACCGATTTGTCGAACTCAATTTCAAACATTTGTTAGGTCGAGCACCTCAAGATCAAGCCGAGATTTCCGAGCACGTTCGCCGGTACAACGAACACGGTTACGACGCAGAAATTGATTCTTATCTTGACAGCCAAGAATATCAAGAAAACTTTGGCGAAAATACCGTACCTTTCTACCGCGCTGCTGTCAGCCAAGTCGGTCAAAAACAAGTAGGCTACAACCGGATTTTTGCTCTGTTCCGCGGCCCTGCCGAAACGGACACAAATAAGGATTCTCAGCTAACCTATGCTGTGGCCACTAACAGCACCAACAAGATTGTACCGCCGATGTCTGGAGGCCGTAGTGGTTATGCCGACGCGACTGAAAAGATGTTTAAGATTGTGGTGCAAGGTGCTAAGTACAATCAGCCTCGCCGCCGCAGCACTGTGGAATATATTGTTCCCGGTAACAGAATGACTCCCCAAATTCAGCGGATTAATCGCACGAGTGGCCGAATTGTCAGCATCACTGAAATTGGATAATTGGTAATGGATAATTGGTGATTGCGAAGGGTAATTGCGACGGTAAAGCAAAAGAATGAATGATGAATTCAAACTTGAGAAATTACCAATAAAAAAGAGGAATTACGCATCGTCGAAGCGTGCAAATTTTGACAATTTGCGAGTTACCAATTACCAGTTATATCGTTGCCGATCGATCCCTCCCACTCAAAATAGTTCCATCGTTCGGAATGCAAGTTTTCACGATTGGAGGACTGGCATTGCGAACGGTGGAACTAATTACATACAACTACCAAAGCAATTGAAAATTAGGAGAAAATCAAATGTCTTTATGGGCTGTGGAATCGACACCTGTGGAACTGCGAGCAAATGCTACAGAAGATGATTTGCAAACAGTGATTCGGGCTGTTTACAAACAAGTCTTGGGTAACGCACACTTGATGGAGTGCGATCGACTTACCAGTGCTGAATCGCTGTTACGCAATGGCGATATCACCGTTAAGGGTTTTGTGAACTTGGTCGCAAAATCGGATTTGTATCGATCGCTCTTTTTTGAGTCGAGTTCCCCCTATCGGTTTATCGAACTCAATTCTAAGCATTTGTTGGGCCGCGCCCCTGCCGATCAATCGGAAATTTCCGAACACGTTATCACTTATAACGAGCAAGGATACGACGCTGAAATTGATTCTTATCTCGATAGCAACGAGTACAATTCAAGTTTTGGCGAAAATACTGTTCCCAATGCCCGCAGCACTCGCAGCCAAGTTGGCAACAAAAATGTTGGTTTCAATCGGATGTTTGCTTTGTACCGCGGCGATGCTACCAGCGATGCCAGCAATAAGGCAAAATTGATTACCGATGTAGCGGCTAATCTCGGCACAAAAATCAAAGCTCCTGCTAGCGGTTTTGGTGCTTACAGCAATACTGGCAAGCGTTTTCGGATCTCGGCTGTCAAGGGTAGCGGCTCTCGGAGAAGGGTGAGCAATGTAACTTATGAAGTGGGTTACAGCCAGTTGTCTGAGAACATTCAGTACATCAATAAAAGTGGGGGCAAAATCCTCAGCATTACTGAGGTTGGTTAGAGGGATCGTTGGTCAGTAGTTATTGGTTATTGGTTATTGGTTATTGGTTATTGGTTGTGTTCAATAACTAATAACTAATAACTAATTACTGATAACTACTGACCAATTACAAATTACCAATAACTAATTTAAAATTACAAATTACCAATTAGCAGATGCAGTTAAGTGAATTTATCGATCGTTCAATTGGCAAATGGCGATCGCAGCGCAGCGCTCATCATTTAGCATTCAGTCACTTTGAGGAAGTTCGTTCTAGAATTGACATTGTAGCGCTGAATGCCGACGATGCAGAAGTAGTTGAGCTTTGTCGATCGTACAATATCGATCCTGCTGACGCTGCTCATCCTTTTCGGATGAGTTGGGAGGGGGAGTCGGATTGGGACGAAAAAGAGGTACTAGAAGGCAGTTGCGTGCTCGTACCCGTGCCAAATCCCGAAAATCCGTCCGAGGGGAAACTGCTGCGCGATCGCGGGTATGCTGAGACAGTGCCTGCTGTTGGCCGCTACCAGTTGACAGAGGACGGAACTTTTATTTTAATTACAGAGTACGATCGAGCCGCTGCAGAAGAGCGCATCTGGTTCGGTAGTCCCAATTTGCGCTTCCGCGTCTCCCTAATCAAAACAAGCGACGGCGCAGGCGTTACCACCGCTTCTTTTTCATCAGAAATCCGCTGTTTGTCCGCTAATTAGTCATTAGTCATTAGTCATTAGTCATTAGTCATTAGTTGTTAGTTGTTAGTTGTTAGTTGTTAGTTGTTAGTTGTTAGTTGTTAGTCAGTGGTCATTAGTCATTAGTCATTAGTCATTAGTGGTTGACAATTACCGATTACGAATTACCAACTACGTTGATTCACGACTCGGAAGTCACAAATACAGCAATAGCTGTTTTTTCCTTCTGCCTTCTGCCTTCTGGTTTTTTCTATTCTGCCTCCTTCCTTCCTTCTTCCTTCTGCCTGATGACGTTGTACGGAAATCTCGGAGGCGACAGCAAAACATGACTGATGACTGATGACTAATGACTAATGACTAATGACTAATGACTAATGACTAATGACTAATGACTAATGACTTCTTCCTTCTTCCGACGGACTTACATCCGTTACATCCCGTACATTGCTCGTTGCCGAACTTCCTTCTTCCTTTTACCCAATGACAAGTGAACTTATCGCCCTAGCTAACTTGATGGCCGGGCATTTCAGCAACCAAAAGCAATCAATTGCAAATCCGCAAAATTACGCTCACATTCGGGTTTTGTTTCGGCCTTTACCCTTTGAGTTTTTTGGCGGCATTGGTTTTTATTCCGAACAAGTTTATGACTACGATGTGTGGAATCCTTACCGTCAAGGAATTCACCGACTTGTCGAACAAGAAGATCAAATTTATATAGAAAATTACGGCCTAAAAGATGGTATGCTTTATGCAGGTGCAGGACGAGAATTAGATATTTTGATGACGATTACGCCGGATAGTATTGAACGCCGCTATAACTGTTCAATGGTATTTAAGAGAGATGGCGAAATATTTCGAGGAAGCGTAGAACCCGGGCAGAAGTGTTTGATCAATCGCAAGGGATGCGAGACTTATTTAGTGAGTGATGTGGAATTAACAGAGCATACTTGGACAAGTTTAGACCGAGGAATGGATGTTAATACTGGCGAGCAAGTTTGGGGCTCGACTGAAGGGCCTTTGCTGTTTGATAAAGTCGAAAGTTTTGCCAGTGAAGTGCCTGCAGTCACTTTGGTAATATGAGGAAATTTGAATGTTTAAAATATTATGCTACCGCCCTTAGCTAGAAAAAAAATGGAGTGCTGGATTCGGAGCCGGCATTTGATTTGTTCGGGAAATTTTTTTATATTTGAAACTCTAGAATATCCTACTATTGAAAATTTTGGGGAGTGCATTGAGAGTTTGGGCGGAACTTTTATTTGCGTTCACCCGATTAATAAAGTTTGGATTGGCAATCACCGAAAAGTTCTTCTATATCAAGCTAAGGCGAGTTTGCACACTCCTCAGCACGAGCTCAAGCAATACTGGATTAAATACGGCAGTTTTTATACTAGGTTTGATGAACGCTGTTAAATAAAAATCGGCGATTGAAATTAGATAATTTTTAGGCTTGTTTTCTCAAATATGATGTAAGGTGCGTCGCCCTGAGATTGTTAATTGGATGTATGAATTTTTGATGGCGACGCACCTTACAAATACTACAAATCTTTGAATATGTAAGAATTATTCAGTCGGACATGATATGGCTGATGACTAATGAGTGATTAGTTGTTGCTGTTGAATGATTTGCTGCAAATCTGCGGGTGCGACGCAGCGGCGTTCTGAGCTGTAAGTCATAAGATTGATGCCGTTCATCATGCGTACTGTGCTGACGCGCACGCGGAAATCGTCAGTGATAAACCAGCAGCGTTCTTGACCTTGGTTTTTTTCATATTCGGTGTCGATTGTCAATACTCCATCGGTTGCAAAATTGTATCTCCCGATAACTGGTATTCCTTCTACATAGCCTTGGTTGCGGAGAAATTTTCCTGATTGGGGATTGTTTTGATCGGGAATATCTACTAGAATTGCTGCGTAATTTGGGTTTGGTTCTGTGTCTTGTGCGTCGAGGGTTGTCTGCCACATGAATATAGCTCCACCGACGGCTAGTGCTGGATTTACTGCTTGCTTTTCGCAAATTTCTTGAATTTTGGGGTGGTTTTTTTCCATGATTTGAATGATGAGATTTGATTCGCCTGACTCGTCTGCTACTGCGTCGAAGTGATGGACTGAACGCTGCGAAAACCAGGTTCCTTCGCTTTTGCGAAAGAAGTCCATCATTGTCATCGGCGGTTTGATTTTCATGGTGTTTGTGACCTCTGCTGATTTTTTGGCAATGCGGTTTTCTCGATTTTACTCAATTTGAGAATGTTTGATTGTAAAGTTTAGTAATTCCAGCAGCCAAAAAGAAGATAACTGCTGGCTTGTGCTTCTAACCGACATTCAGTAAATGATTCGCAATTGAAAATTAAAAATCAAAAATCGAAAATAGTGTGAGGGATGTCGGGAGGGGTTCTGGTCAAGGTATAATCAGTTGGATTGAGGTATTTTTTTTAAAGAAATGGTTAATTTAACGATCGATCGCACAAATTTTGATTCGGAGAGTTTACTGGCTGCTGTGAAGTCGGGACAGAGTTTGGCGGGGGTTGATTTGAGCGGGGTTGATTTGTACGATCGCGATTTGAGCGGTGCTAAGCTTAACGGTGCTAACCTCGCGGGTGCTAGTTTGATTGGTGTTAATCTGCAGGGTGCTGATTTGAGCGGTGCTAATCTGGTTGAGGCGGACTTGCGGGGTGCTAATTTGCAGGGGGCGATTTTGCAGTCGGCTGCTTTGCAAAACAGTTGTTTGTGCAGGGCTTCTTTGCAGAATGCTAATCTGAGCGAGGCTGATTTGAGCGGCTCGAAATTGCAAGTTGCTATCTATGATTCGCTGACAGTTTGGCCGTCGGGTTTTAGATTCAAAAATTGTGGCGCTGTGGGGCCTGGAGCTATTTTGACTGGGGCTTTTTTAAATACAGCTAATTTGCGGTTTGTGGATTTGAGGGGTGCTAATTTGTTGGGCGCTTATTTGAGCGGGGCTGATTTGACTGGTGCTAATCTGCAAGGTGTGGGTTTGAGCGGTGCTAATTTGCGGAGGGCTTTTTTGACTGGTGCTTGCTTGCGGGATGCGCGGTTAAATGGTGCGGAATTGCAGGGTGTTGATTTTCGAGCTGCTGATTTGACTAATGCTAGTTTCGATCACGTTACTAGCATTGAAGGTGCGGATTTTACTGGGGTTCGCGGACTTGATGAAGGGGTGAGGGCGATGCTTTGTCACCGGAGTTCGGCGGAGTTGGATAGTTGGAATTCTTTGACTAGAACTACTACTCGCGAAAGTTTGAATTGCGAGGGTGTTTGATTGTTTGATATTTTTTTGAGAATAGTAGCCGATCGCAATTAACGCTGAAATCAGGATCGATCGCCAAAACTCGGTTTTCTTAATAAAAAATCGGGTTTTTTTGATTTGGCATTAATCGCAAAATTTGGTAGCCCTGGCCCCCAATGACACTCGCCATTGAGATCGTGTTGGACGAGCAATCGCTGTCGGCGACAAAAATTATTTAGACAAAAAACTTGACATCAACCGGTAATCGAAAGTAAAAATAAATAACAGCAATAATAAATATGAGGCTTTATGTTTGATTCGCGCATCGGCGATCGGCAAGTATGGCATTGATAAGTTGCTATCCCCTACAACAATTTTGGCTAAAATACATCCGGTAAAATACGGAGACTCTATGATTTTTTGGCAATCTAAAATCTAAAATCTAAAATCTAAAATGGCAACAGCTATTCTCGACCTAGAAATATCCAAACTCCCGCCAGAAATTGCGGTTGAGGAGCGTTACAGCAAAGCCTTGGTTTTAATTAGACTGCACGGAAAGCCGATCGCGAGCGCTCAACTTTCGGTAGTCGGAGGTCGCATTGAGGGCTCTCAATTGCGGGAAACACTGATGGATGCTGCGGGGGATAACCTTTGGAAAAATTGGCTCTACGACGTTCTCGAATGGGATGAGCGGGGGGCGATGGAGGCATTGCCGATCGCCACAGTAGCAGTTTGCACGCGCGATCGACCGGAAGATTTGCAGCGCTGTCTGGAAGCGTTCATGCAGCTCCCAGACGACGGTCAGGAATACTTAGTAATTGACAATTGTCCGGCTACCGACGCTAGCAGGGAACTGGTCAAAAATTACCCAAAAGTGCGCTATGTGCGCGAAGACCTACCGGGCTCCAGCGCTGCCCGCAACCGAGCTTTACGCGAAGCTAAACACGAATTCGTAGCGTTTACAGATGACGATGCAGCCCCCGATCCGAACTGGCTGCGATCGCTCTTGGGGAATTTTAGCGATCCGCGAGTGATGTGCGTTACGGGGCTCATCATGCCCTTGGAGCTCGAAACCGAAGCGCAAGAATGGTTCGAGCGCTACAGCCCCCACGGGCGGGGCTTTGAACGCCGAATTTTTGACGGGGCGCAGTGCAATCCTCTGGTTGTCAATCTTGTGGGGGTTTCGGCGAGCATGGCTTTGCGGAAAAGCTCGATCGACTTTATTGGCTTGTTTGACGAAGCTTTGGGGGCGGGAACGCCCACAGTAGGCGGCGAAGACTGCGAACTGTTTGCGCGGATCTTGCGATCGGGCTACTGCATCGTCTACGAGCCGAGAGCTTTGAGCTGGCACCGCCACCGGCGCACTTGGGAAGAATTGCAAAAAACGCTGCACGGCTACGGCATCGGAGTCTATGCTTTCTGGACGCGGATGTTTGTCATCAACCAAGAATTCAGCGTGCCTCTATTAGCTTGGGGATGGCTGTGGTACAAACAAATTCCTGAATTAGTTGCTTCTTGGCGAAAGCAGCCGGAGTCGATTCCGAGGGATTTGCTGTTAGCTCAGTTGCGGGGCTGTGTCCGGGGGCCGATGGCTTATTTTGCTTCTCGGAAGCAGTTACAAGCAGTTAAGGAAGAAGTCAGTAGTCATTAGTTAGTAGTCAGTAGTCATTAGCCGGAGGGAAGAAGTCGGAGGGAAGAGTGTTTAAAATTACCAATTACCAATCATTTTTATTCGGAACACGGAAGTCACCCATACACGGAAAACTGTTTTTTTATCTTTCTTCTTTCTTATTCCTTCTGAATAACAACTAACAACTAACAACCAACAACTAACAACTAACAACTAACAACTAATGCCCAATTACCAATTCCCAATATGAATAGAGAAAATCTAACAGTTAGCGTAATTATTCCGACTCACAATCGAAGTGGTTCGCTGCGGCGGGCTCTCGATGCTTTGCACTCGCAGACTTATCCGCTCGACCTCATGGAAGTTATTGTAGTTGCAGATAGCTGCATTGACGATACTTTGGCAATGCTGCAAGACTACAAAGCTCCGTTTAAATTGCAGCTTGTTGAGGTAAATTGCCGGAGTGCTTCGATCGCTCGCAATACGGGATCTGCTTCGGCTAGCGGGCAGTTGCTGCTGTTTCTGGACGATGATATTGAAGCGCTGCCGCTTTTGGTGGAAAGCCACGTTCGCACTCACCAAGAACGTCCGGGCTGTGCTGTCATGGGCCCTTATCCGCCAAAGTTGCAGGGAGGAACTAGGTTTTTTGATGTGGAAGTGCGGGCTTGGTGGGAGGAAAAGTTTTACCAGATGGGCCGCCCGGATCACCGCTTTGGATACCAAGATTTGCTCAGTGGCAATCTTTCTCTGGATGCAGAGTTGTTTGCTAGTCTCGATGGCTTTGATTCGGCTTTTGGGAACTGCGGCGGGGAAGATTACGAGTTTGGGGTGCGGTTGCTGAAAGCTGATGTATCTTTTGCGATCGCGGCTGATGCAGTGGGCTATCATTACGAACATGAAACTAACAATCTCGATCGCTCTTTTGGCCGTGCTCGTCAGGAAGGGCGATCGGATGTTTTGATCGGTCAGAGACACCCGGAACTTAGACCGATATTGAAGATCAAATATTACGAAGTTCCTGATTCTTTGACAGACAAGATTTTGGTGGCGATCGCGTTTTTATGGGTGCAAGCTGTGGATTTGCTGGCCCTGGGGCTGAGGAAATCGCTGGATTTGGTCGAAAGCTTGCGGATGCGGGGAACTTGGCGGTGGCTGCGGGGAAACTTGCTGGGTTATTGGTACTTCCGGGGTGTGATGGATGAGTTGAAAAGTCGATCGGGAATTTCGAGTTTTATGCAATCCGGCGCGGCCCGCGCTGATTTGAGCGATCGCGAAATTGAAATTGATTTGCAGCAAGGTTGGGAAGCTGCAGAACGAGCGATCGATGCTGCGCGGCCCGATGGCATTTATCTCCGTTACGGCGAACTGCCGGTCGGCCACGTCACTCCCGAAGTCGGTCGGGAGCACCTGCGGGGCGTCCACCTGCGCCGGATTCTGGCAACTTCTATGTCGGATGAATTGCTAGCTGCGATCGCGGTTAACGGTATGCCCAAAAGTGCCGTAACGGATCTCGAAAACTCTCTAATTACTTTGGAAAATAATAATTATGAGCTAGTAGTTAAATGATTTTTCACTCGTTTTTACTGATGACTGATGACTAATGACTAATAACCAATAACTAATGACCAGTAACCAATGACCAGTAACCAATGACTAATGACTAATGACCACTATTTTTAGGAGCAATTTATGGCAATAAAACTACTGAAAATCGAATTTTCAGAACCGATAAATCCGATTCGAGGACTTGATAAATACGAAAGAATTCGGATTTTGGTGCGCTACCGGGGAGTGCCTCTAGAATGGGTAGAAATATCTAACTATCCTTGGCTGGCAATTATTCCGGCAGATCGGGTACGATCGACAATTGTCGCTCAAATCGGCAAAAAATTGACTAAAGCAATTCTTGCAGAGCAGTTGGGGCTACAAACAGAGCCAAATCATCCGCTGCCGCCGATTAGTGTGGTCATCTGCACGCGCGATCGCACCGACTTGCTCAAAGGGGCTCTGGAAGCAATTATGGCGATCGACTATCCCGATCGCGAAATTATCGTGATAGACAACGCTCCTGCCAACACCAGCACCGCTGAATTAGTCGCGCGATTCCCTGTACGCTACGTCAAGGAAGAACGGCCAGGATTGGACTGGGCGCGCAATCGGGGCATCGCTGAAGCGGCCCACGAGATTGTGGCTTTTACTGACGACGACGTGCGGCCTGATGCAGGTTGGCTGCGGGGGATGGCTGCAGGTTTTGCTGACCCGGAAATTATGGCAGTCAGCGGTTTAGTCGCGCCGGCGGAACTGGAAACAGAGGCTCAAATTCAATTTGAATTCGGCTACGGGGGAATGTTGCAAGCTCTCCACCGTTTTAAAGTTGATGGTAGCAAGCTCTCGGTGCGGGAGTTGCTGTGGGCTACGGCTTACGGGGTTGGGGCTAATATGGCTTTTCGGCGGCAGGTGTTCGCGGATGTTGGGACTTTTGACCCGGCTTTGGATGTGGGGACTCCGACTCGGGGGGGTGGGGATATTGAGATGTTTCACCGGATTTTGGCGAAGGGATACTCGACTTTCTACGAGCCGAGAGCTTTTGTTTGGCACTTGCACCGACGCAGTGGCGAGGCTTTGAGCAAGCAGTTAAGGGATAACGGGCGCAGTTTTGGGGCTTATTTGCTGACGTGCGATCGCAACCGCACAGTCAGCCGCCTTGCCATTTTTCAGTTGGCGGTGTCTGAGTGGCTCGGCCGCTGGATGCTGCGTCGATTGATCCTTCCCCAGCGGTTTCCCCGCAAGTTGGTTGTCAGCGAGTTGCTGGGAGCTCTGCAAAGTCCTTTTACTTACAGGGAAGCGCAGTTGCAAGCTCAACACTTGGCGGCTCTGGCGGGCCCCCAATTGCAGGAAGTTGAACAACCCGTGATTGCTGGGGGTGTGCAGTGAGAAATCCGGTTAAACTAATGGACGGGCGCAAAATTGCTCATTTTTTCGATTTGCTGTGGGAGTTGGTCAATCGCGATCTGAAATTGCTTTACAAGCGATCGACTCTGGGGATTGCTTGGACTTTGATCAATCCGCTGTTGCAGTTGGCTGTTTTTTCCTTTGTATTTCGATCGGTAATTCCGATGAATATTCCGAAGTTTTCTTCCTTTGCTTTCAGCGGTTTGTTAATCTGGAGTTGGTCTCAAACCGCATTATTTCAAGCAACGGGATTGATTACCAATAATAAAGCGCTAATCAGACAGCCGAATTTCCCCACGGCAATTTTGCCGGTAGTCACGACAATGACGGGGCTAATTCACTTTATGTTAGCTTTGCCAGTGTTAATTCTCTTTCTGGCAATTGATGGCGTTCAGCCTGGTTTAGTGCTGTTGTTGTTGCCGCTGGTGATGCTTATTCAGTTTGTTTTGACAATCAGTTTGGCTTATCCCCTCGCCGCTTTGAATGTCACTTTTCGCGATACTCAGTACACTTTGGGCGTAGTTTTGCAGATGGTTTTTTACCTGACTCCGATTTTCTACGACATCAATAGCGTCCCGAAACAGTTTCAGCCTTTTTATCAGTTAAATCCAATGGTGCCACTGCTGGGAGCTTACCGCGCCATACTGCTAAAAGGTACGCAGCCGGATTGGCTGGCGCTGTTAATTGTTAGTTTGGTTGTGGCTGCTCTTTTGCCGATAGGACTCGGAATTTTTAGAAGGCAAAGCACTACTTTTGTGGAGGAATTGTAAATGCGTCAAGCTATTGTTGTCAAGGGTTTGGGGAAACGTTTCAACCGCTACTCTGCCGATCGACCTTATACGATTATGGCGGCCGCTTTGTCTGGTTTGAAGCAAATGAAACCGCAGGCTAGTTTTTGGGCGCTACGGGATATTAATTTTACTGTTGCTCCGGGGGAAATGCTGGGAATTATTGGCCATAATGGCGCAGGAAAATCGACGCTGCTGCAACTTGTCGGCGGGATTGGCCACGCTGAAGAAGGAACCATTGAAATTAATGGCAGAATTGGCGGTTTGTTGGATTTGGGTGCGGGTTTTCACTCGGATTTGACGGGGAGAGAAAATGTGTTTGTGGGTGCGGTGGTAGCCGGCTTGACTCGCCGGGAAACGGCGCGCAGGTTTGATGATATTGTTGCATTTGCCGAATTACAAAAGTTTATTGATAGCCCGATACGGACTTACAGTACGGGGATGCAAATGCGGCTGGCTTTTTCTGTGGCGGTGCATACCGATCCAGATGTGCTGTTAGTTGATGAACATTTGTCGGTTGGTGATGTGGCTTTTCAAACTAAATGTTTGAACAGAATCACGGAGTTTAAGAATCAAGGATGTGCGATTGTTTTAATTTCTCACAACGCAACGCAAATTGAGAAAATGTGCGATCGGGCTTTGTGGCTGAAAGCAGGTCAAATCGTGGCTTACGGGGAGGCGGAAGTGATAGTCGGTCAGTATTTGTCGGAAATGCGATCGGAAAGTCAAAAGCCAGCTCCCATGCGTCTTCCTGAATTTACAAGTAAGGGCTCGCAACAGCGAGTTAATGATAATCGATTCGGTTCTTTGGAAGTAGAAATTACTGAGGTCAAATTGTTTCCTGCTGAGGAAATAAACAGCGGTGATCCTATTACTATAGAAATTAGTTACACGGCTTCTAAATCGATTGATGCTGCTATTTTTGGGGTGACAATCAGTCGGGAAGACGGTCAAATTTGTTTTGAGACTAATACTAATCAAATGGGGCGGTTGATTCCGCTGGCTGCAGGTAAATGCACAATCCGGCTGCACGCAGACAGGCTGGATTTAGGAAATGGTCAATATTACGTCAATGCAGGGGTTTACGAGAAGAGTTTGGCCTATGCTTACGACTATCACTGGCACCTTTATCCGCTGTACGTGCGATCGACTGTACAGCAAAAAACCATTCTATGTCCGCCCTACCACTGGGAATTTGACGGCAAAATGCAGGAGCTGAATTTGCCCGAAACAGCCGATAGAGTTCACGATTTTAATCAAAACAATCCAGAGGAAGCCCAGATTTCGACTCAGTTGAAAAATCAGCAATCACCTAATTTTTTAATTATTGGCGCTCAAAAGTGCGGCACAAAAGCTTTGGGCGGTTATCTGGAAAATCACTTGCAAACTATTACAGAAGGTGCTAAAAAAATTCAGTTTTTTGATTTGAATTTTGAGCTGGGCGTTGATTGGTATAGCAAGCAGTTGACTCGCAGCGTAGCTGATGAAAAGGTGTTGCTGTGGGAGAGGAATAGTTACTATATTTATCATCCGTTGGTGGCCGAACGGGTTTACAAGTGTTTCCCGGATGTTAAGCTGATTGTAATGCTGCGAAACCCGGTAAAACGAGCGTGGATGCACTATCATTTAGAAGTGGCGCTCGGCTGTGAAAAGCTGGATTTTGAAAAGGCGATCGCCTCTGAGGGCGATCGGCTAAAAGGTGAAATTGAAAAAATTCAAGCCGATGAAAGTTATTACAGTTTCAACCACCAACATTATTCCTACTTGTCGCGCGGCATCTATGTAGAACAAATCAAGAATTGGCTTGATTATTTTCCCAAGGAACAGTTACTAATTCTCAAAAGCGAAAATTTTTACGCAAATACAGGCAAAGTTTTTTCCGAAGTGTTAAATTTCTTAAATTTCGGCACCAGCGCCATTAAAGAATATGAGATTAATCATGTCGAGGATTACAGCCAAATGCCTGCGGAAATAGAACAAGAATTAACCAATTATTTCAAGCCTTACAATCAGGAAATTTCGGATTTGTTAAAAGAAGATTTTACTTGGAGTTAGGAAACAAGTTTTGTAATTGCTCAACCCCCTTGACAAGAAGACGAGATAGACATTAGATAGAGAAATGGAAAAACTCCCCGACTTAAAGC
>NZ_JAUBPN010000015.1:0-163190 GCF_036700745.1 Microcoleus sp. S36a_B3
TTAATTAATCCGAAACATCTTAAAAACTGGTTTACTAATTGCTGCTACTGTACCTCATAACATCCGGAAGTGCTGTATATAGCGGTTATCAAAAAAGTTAGGTATGCCCTATGCCCTATGCCGCATAGTACCTCATCTTTCTGAAAAAGGCTATAACTGGTTGTTAGTCACAAAAAAACCGGGTTTATTAAAGAAACCCGGTTTCTGAAGCGGTAAGGTGCGCGGTTCGGCACACCCTAAAGAGGTTCTGCCTCTAGGACTGAATTACTGCTATTTTGCTGGTAATTTAACCTTACTAGCCAAACCTAGCGCTTCCAAGACTTGAATTGTCATCCAAGTAAAGTCAATTTCCCACCATTTCATACCGTGACGGGCAGAGTATTGAAAAGCGTGGTGATTGTTGTGCCAGCCTTCGCCGTAAGTCAAAACCGCAACCCACCAACAATTAGTAGAACTATCTTTAGTTTCGTAGGTGCGGTAGCCAAACTTGTGAGTTGCACTGTTTACAAACCAAGTGCAGTGATACACCAAAATTAAGCGGACGAAAATCACCCAAACTACAAAGGGCCAGCCTGCGGCGAAGTAAAGCAACACGCCAAAGACGATTTGTATGGGGAGAAAGTAGTTTTGCAAAAATTGGTAAAACGGATCGCTGGAAATGTCTTTTGTGCAGCGAGCAATTTCAGCGTGGGCGGGGCCTTTATAAAGCATCCAGCCGAGGTGACTCCACCAAAAACCATTCTGGGCATTGTGAGGGTCGATCGCATTTTGGTCGGAGTGGGTGTGGTGCAAGCGGTGCAGCCCAACCCAATCAATTATTCCTCCTTGACAGGCCAGGGCTCCGCAAAATGCTAGAAAGTATTCTACGAATTTTGGTGTCTGAAAGCTGCGGTGGGTGAGTAGGCGGTGCCATCCGAGAGTTATTCCTAAACCGCCGGTGATCCAGTGCATGAATACTGTTAAACCAACTGCTGTCCAGTTGAAGTTACTCGGCAAAAATGCGAACAAAGCTCCGATATGCAGTCCTGCTAAACTAATAACGTGCTTCCAATTGTATTGGAGTTTTTCTTGTGTTGCTATTGTCATTCTTTTTTTTGATTTCTGATGAGATGCAGACTGGAATTCACGTATAAGAGTTTGGATTGAGTCGCGAACTGTTTTGGTGCACGCTTGCCCAAACTGAGCGAGAATGAATGATAGATTTGGGAGTATCTGTGTTTTGCATTTAATAGTGCTATCGGGAGTTCCCGACACCACGCTTTGTAAAAAATGCTTTTTTTAAAAAATCAGATGCTCCCCTAGATTTTGGATGAGGATCGAAAAAGATTTACGATTTAATTGTGAAATTAAAAATTTTGGCGGCAAAACAAAATTTTTTGTTTCTGGTTCTATTATAACTGATTGTGGTGTTGGTTGGGTCGATCGCGCCAGATGATTCAATCTGTGTTCAACGCAACCTGACCCGATCGCCAAAAAAGCATTAGACATTGGTCAGTCGATTTTAGATTTTAGATTTTAGATTTTAGATTCTTCGACTTCGCTCAGAACAAGTTTTAGATTTTAGATTTACTTGCAGCATTGAATCATCGCAGCTTGAACTATCGTCTAAAATTTTCCGATCATCGAGCCTAAGCTAGCGTCGGGGGCGCGGTACCTATTTTTTGGGCGGTAACGAGCCATTAATCCAAAACCGATGACCGACAACCAATGACTAAGTGCGGATCGCCCTATTTTTCTGCTAATTTCACTTTGGTTGCCAAACCCAGCGATTGTAGCAGTTGAATAGTCATCCAAGTGATGTCGATTTCCCACCATTGGAGACCGTGGCGAGCGGAGTATTGAAAGGCGTGGTGGTTGTTGTGCCAGCCTTCACCGTAGGTGAGGACAGCAACCCACCAGCAGTTGGTCGAGCCATCGCCCGACTCGTAGGTGCGGTAGCCAAATTTGTGGGTAGCGCTGTTAACCAGCCAAGTGCAGTGGAACACCACCACGATCCGCATAAATACGCCCCAAACCACGAAAGACCAGCCGCCTAATAAATAAAGCAACACACCGAACACGACTTGGATGGGTATAAAATATGCTTGGAGAAACTTGTATACTGGGTCGTCGCCGATGTCTTTGGTAAAGCGAGGAATTTCAACTCTGATCGGTAGATCCGAGAGCATCCAGCCCATGTGGCTCCACCAGAAGCCTTGATTAGAATCGTGGGGGTCTGTTTCGGTGTCAGAATGTATGTGGTGTAATCGGTGCATTCCTACCCAGTCGATCGGGCCGCCTTCACAGGACAGGGTGCCACAAATAACTAGAAAATACTCTAGCCATTTGGGTGTTTGAAAACTGCGGTGCGTAACGAGACGGTGAAATCCTAGAGTAATCCCTAAACCACCTGTTACCCAGTGCAGGAATACTGCTAAGCCGACAGCAGACCAGCTAAAATTACTCGGCAGCAAAGCAAATAAAGCGCCGATGTGCAGAAAGGCCATAAAGCCTATGACAGGCCAATCAGGAGAAGTTTTTTTGGAAGTTGCAATCGTCATGAATATATTATGTTTACAAACTAGAGGCCGTATTTACGCGATAATCGACGGCGCGCACGCAAATGGTGAGCGAGGTTATAGATGAATAGCGTTTCACGGCTACAGGAAGCAGAACAGGCACTCTTTCAGATTTTTTCTGGTATTGACGCGACAGTCAAGCAAAATCTTCAACGAGTCTTAAAAGCTTTTCGCAGCCACCGGGTTGGAGTCCAGCATTTTGCAGGGGTTACGGGTTACGGCCACGACGATTTGGGTCGGGAAACTTTGGACGCGGTGTTTGCCGCGGTGGTAGGGGCAGAGGCGGCGGCTGTGCGGGTACAGTTTGTTTCGGGTACTCACGCGATCGCCTGTGCTCTTTTTGGCATCCTGCGTCCCGGTGACGAAATGTTGGCAGTGGCTGGTTCTCCCTACGATACTTTAGAAGAAGTGATCGGCTTGCGGGGGCAAGGTCAAGGTTCACTGATTGAGTTTGGCATTAGTTACCGTGAGTTGCCTCTAACTCGCGAAGGAAGTGTGGATTGGCAGACATTGAGCTCTACTATTTCAGCAAAGACTCGCCTGGTTTTGATCCAGCGCTCTTGCGGTTATTCTTGGCGATCGAGTCTGTCTATTTCAGAGATTAAAAAAATCATCGATCTAGTCAAACATCAGAATCCTAACACAATTTGCTTTGTGGATAATTGTTACGGCGAGTTTGTTGAGGATTGCGAACCTACTGCTGTGGGTGCGGATCTGATGGCTGGTTCTTTGATCAAAAATCCGGGGGGTACGATCGTCCCCACAGGAGGTTACATCGCCGGGAGGGCCGATCTGGTGGAAGCGGCAACTTGTCGCTTGACGGCACCGGGAATTGGCAGCAGCGGAGGCGCAACTTTTGATTTGAATCGCTTGCTGTTTCAGGGTTTATTTTTGGCCCCTGGGTTTGTGGGGGAGGCGATGAAGGGCAATCATTTGACGGCTTACGTTTTTTATAAGTTGGGTTATCGGGTGAATCCGATTCCCTTGGCGAGGCGCAGGGATGTGATTCAGGCGATCGAATTCGGTTCTGCTGATAAGTTAATTGCTTTTTGTAGGGCAGTTCAGCAAAATTCTCCGGTGGGTTCCTATTTAGATCCGGTGCCGGCACCGATGCCGGGGTACGAGAGTCAATTGGTGATGGCTGGAGGTACTTTTATTGATGGGAGTACCTCCGAGTTTTCGGCTGACGGGCCTCTGCGCGAGCCCTATGTGGCTTTTTGTCAGGGGGGAACTCATTGGACTCATGTATCTATCGCCCTCGAAGCTGCGATCGATGCTGTAGGCCCGGCCAGGTAAGTTTTTTTGATTGTTGACCTGATTTTGCAGTGTTTTGAGCGCTGATGCTGGCAGATTTACGCTGACAAAGGCAGATTAGAAGATGTCTGCAGGGTGTGCTGTTTGGAGTTTGTGCAGGGCGATCGATCGTGAACCGGTATGCGTAACTGCGGTCAAAATCAATCTGCATAAATTTTACTCAGCATGATTCAGCGCTTGAAGATCGGATTGCATAATTAAGTGAATGTTGCGCGAAATCTTATCAATTTCCCAATCCCACCAACCAATTTTCAACAATTGTGCAATCTCGGCATCGCTGAAACGCTGCTTAATTATACCTGCAGGATTTCCACCAACAACCCGATAAGCGGGAACATCTTTCGTGACAACAGATTTAGCAGCAATAATTGCACCGTCGCCGATTTTAACTCCCGGCAAAATCACCGATTCGTAACCAATCCAAACATCATTACCAATGACAGTATCGCCTTTACTTGGCAGTTCCATCAATAAATTCATCGCTGTTTCCCAACCGTTGCCAAAAATCGGGAATGGGTAGGTAGAAATGCCATCTAGTTTGTGATTTGCACCGTTCATGATAAATTTGACGTTGGTGGCGATCGCACAAAATTTACCAATAATTAATTTCTCATTTCCGTAATTGTAAAGTACATTTTTCTCGAAGTCTTCCGGGGCGATCGGATCGTCGTAGTACGAGTAATCGCCGACAATAATATTTGGCGACTTAACAAAATTTTTGATAAAGCAAACCCGGCGCTGGTCTACCATCGGATAAGGTCGGTTTGGATCGGGCCCAAATTCTGGCATCTTTTTTAAATAAATATTGAGTTTTTAATTGTTAATTATACCTGCAAAATTCTTTATATCCATAATTTTGGAAATCATTTCCTTGCTAAAATATTCTAGCAGCGCTTACCCGCCCTCGCATCCCAAACACGCCATCAATCCCCAGACAAAACTTACCTATCCTACCAATCTGCACCTGCAAGTGAAAATCCGAAACTACGAAATCAGCGACACCGAAAAAATTGCCCAACTCTTTTACGACACAGTGCGCGAAGTCAATATCCGCGATTATACAACAGCCCAAGTAGATGCTTGGGCACCGGCAGACACCGACATTCAAAATTGGATGCAAAGTTTAAGCAGTAAATTTACTTTTGTAGCAGAAGAGGGCGATATAATCGCAGGTTTTGGAGAATTAGAAGCCAACGGCCACATCGATCGCTTTTACTGTCATCAAGATTTTCAAAGGCAAGGAGTTGGTAGGCTAATTTTAAAACAAATTGAGTCAAAAGCCAAAGATTTAGGAATTAACAAGTTATTTACCGAAGCCAGCATTACAGCTCGACCTTTTTTTGAAACCCAGGGATTTATTGTGATTAGAAAACAAGAAGTAGAACGCAGAGGACAAAAATTCATCAACTTTGCGATGGAAAAAAATATATAAACAACGATTTGTGTAAAATTAGATCGAAGAGTTTTATCCAGGAGTTGCGATGGTGACGGAAGCTACAAATGTGCTGGGCGGAAAGTTAGAGACTTGCTGCACTTCCCCAATGACAGGATATTATCGGGACGGCAAATGCAATACAGGTGGTGGCGACTTTGGGGCTCACACTGTTTGTGCTCAACTTACAGAAGAGTTTTTGCAATTCACCAAGTCGAATGGAAATGATTTGAGCACTCCGGTTCCTGAATTTAATTTCCCCGGTTTGAAGCCTGGGGATTGCTGGTGTTTGTGCGCTTCTCGCTGGAAGGAAGCAATGGATGCGGGATGTGCGCCGCTTGTGGTTTTGGGTGCGACTCACGCCCTGACTTTGGAATACGTTTCTTTGGATGAATTGAAGCAGCACGCTGCTGATTTGTAGGAGGATGTGGGTGTGCGATCGCTTTTAGTCAATAAGGGCGATCGGGTTTTTCTGGTGAACATCAAGTCAATGGATTTGAGATTTTATTAGATTTTAGATCGATCGCCACTCAAATATTTAAGTGCAATCCCTCGTCATTTCGAGGTTTTACTATTAGATGAACCTACGGCTTTACTCGCTCCTGATTCTCAGTTAAATTTGGTACCTGCAGTGCAGCGTTTGGTCAAAAATTGCGGGCTGACGGCTTTGTGGGTGACTCACCGTTTGGATGATCGGACGTGATATTAAAGGTAAAACAAGGATGACTAACGGGACTTAGACAAAAACTGAACCCCTTTTGAATTCAAACCCAGATAGAGAAATACTTTTAGCTCAAATGGCTATGAATGTAGTTATACCAAGGGTTTCAGACATTTTTTTGCATTGTCTAGATGGGGTTTCAGCTTCTAAAGGGGCTAGAAAATGTTTAAGTCTCACTAAAAATCTTGCTGTGTAAGTCTTCTTCCTTCTTCCTTCTACTTAACGATCGCGATCGCCACACTGTATAATCCTGTGAAGGCTATTTTGAGCCACCAGGGTCATTAAACAACAACACTTCATCTTTTCCCTTATGTTAGATCCTAAAACTCTATTTCAAGAAAGCTACTATTTGGCAAAAAACTCAGAGGTAGCCACCGCTGTAGCTCAAGGAAGCTTCCAAAACGGATTTGAACACTTTAGCAAATTTGGTCAATTTGAGGGCCGCAACCCTAGCGCCCTATTCGATACTAATTATTATCTCCTAAATAACCCTGATGTCGCTACCGCTGTCAACAGCAAAGCTACCACAGCAATACAACACTTCATTAATTTTGGAGAATCCGAAGGCCGCAATCCTAGCCCATTCTATAACAACAGCTATTATCTAGGGAAAAATCTCGATGTTGCTGCGGCTGTCGATCGCGATGAAATTACTGGTATTGGTCACTTCATCCAATTTGGTGAATCGGAAAACCGCAGCCCTAGCCCTTTATATAACGATAGCTATTATCTGGCAAAAAACCCAGATATTACTGCTGCTGTTGAGCGCGACGAACTCACTGGCATTGAACACTTTATCAAGTTTGGCGCTGCTGAAGGGCGAGATGTCACCCCATTTATTAAGTCTGGTGACTCAACCTTGCCAAATGGCGTTGCTTCTGGAGATACCACCCAAACTTCAACTGTTTTGTGGACTCGCAGTACAGTTCTGGGTAATGTTGTCTTTGAATACTCCACCGATCCAAACTTCAGTAACAGTCTCGGCACTCTCACAGATACCGTCACCAATGTTACCGTACCCGTGAAAGCCGAACTGACGAATTTAAACCCTGGTACTCAATATTTTTATCGAGTGCGTGATGCCGCTGGCACTTCAGCAGTTGGGCAATTCCGCACTGCTGCTGAGTTGGGAAGTCGCAAAGGTTTACGATTTGGAGTAGCAGGCGACTGGCAGGGCCAACTTACTCCTTTCCCGGCGATCGCAAATGCGGCGGAACGCAATCTCGACTTTTTTGTTCGCATCGGCGACTCCGCTTATGTAGACGATCTATCGCCGGATTTGCCGGGAGTCAGACAACCTAAAACTTTTGAAGAGTTTAGCACCAAATATAACGAAGTCTACGGTCAACGTTATGGCCTCAATACCTGGGCTGATTTGCAGGCTTCTACCACCATCTATGCTAGCTGGGATGACCACGAACTCACGAATGATTTTGCCGGGGGTGCAACACCTAGTGAGTCGCCGCAAAAAGAAGGAATTTTTGGGACGGGGGGAGGCTTTGTCAATGATACGCCTGTATTTGACACAGCTTTACAAGCATTTCAAGCGTACAATCCGGTGCGAAATGATTTTTATGGCAATACAGGCGACTCTCGCACTGCTAACGAGCAGAAACTTTATCGCTATAATACCTTCGGCAGCGATGCAGCTACATTTGTGTTAGATTTGCGCTCTTTCCGAGATAATTCTTTGAAAAGTATTGCGGAAACTTCCGACCAAGCTACTGTTAATAAGTTTCTCAATGATGCCTTTACGCCGAATCGCACGATGTTAGGGGGGGCGCAACTTCAAGACTTGAAAAATGACTTACTGAAAGCTCAACAAAATGGCATAACTTGGAAGTTTATTATGTCAAGCGATCCGATACAAAATTTTGGTATTGCGGTTGCAGGCGATCGCTGGGAAGGTTATGCTGCTGAACGAACAGATTTGCTGCGTTTCATCAAAGAAAATAACATCAAAAATGTGGTTTTTGCCACCGGAGATTTTCACGGATATGTCGTGAATAATGTCACCTATCAAGAAGCCGCAGGTCAGCCGCAAATCCCTACGGATGTTATTGATGTAATGACGAGTCCTGTTGCTATTCAGTTGAACATCGGGCAAGGGCCGTTTGCCGCCCCCTTTGGTCCAGCAACAGTTGCTTTTACGCCCACCGCGTTGCTGCCACAATCGGAAAAAGATCGCTATAACTCATTGCCGACAAGGGAAGAAAAAGATGCCTTTGTCCGCAATATTCTGGATAATCGGACAGCGCCGCTAGGATATGATCCAGTTGGTTTGGAAGGTTCTGGGATTGACGCTAGACTGATTCAGGGAGAGTATTTAGGAGTGCATACCTACGGCTGGAATGAGTTTGAAATTGCTCCTGAGAGTCAGTTGCGGGTAATAACTTATGGTATTGAACCTTACACGCAGTCTCAGCTTGATGCTAATCCCAGTGCGATTATCAATCAAAAGCCGTTTATTGTCAGTGAGTTTGTTGTTAATCCTAAGTGATGAAATAGACTTATTGCAAAAATATCCAGGCGATTGAAATCGCAGTAACAAAAACTAAGTCCGCCTACGCGGACTTTCAAATAATAATTATGGTGATTTATGTCCTAATTTGGTAGCTAGAATTTTCGTAATTTAAATTGTGGTTTCCACTTACAGATAGACTCTGGCTTGAGTGGGCAAGTTTTGGGAGCGATCGGATTTCCGCTGAGTTGTAACCAAGTCAGGTTAGTTAAGGATTGCAATCGTTTGATGTCATTGATTTGATTGTTTTCGAGATTTATCGCAGCCAGTTTAGTCAAAGATAGCAATGGTTTGATGTCGCTGATTTTATTATTGTTGAGGTCTAACCAAGTCAGTTTAGTCAAGGATGCTAGCGGTTTGATGTCACTAATTTGATTGTTGCTGATGTCTAACCAAGTCAGGTTAGTCCAAGATGCTAGCGGTTTGATGTCGCTGATTTGATTGTTGTTGAGTTGGAGAGTAGTCAGGTTAGTCAAGGATGCTAGCGGTTTGATGTCGCTGATTTGATTGTTGCCGACGGAGAGTGTAATCAGGTTAGGCAAAGATGCTAGCGGTTTGATGTCACTGATTTGATTGTTACTAATGTGGAGTGTAATCAGGTTATTCAAAGATTCTAAAGGTTTGATGTCGCTGATTTGATTACCCCAGAGGAAGAGTGCGGTGAGACTCGAAAGTTTCTGATTAGCCGCATCGCACTCAGTAGTTTCTGCTTCCTTCAACAGCACCTCAACTGTATGTTTAGCTTCTGGACTCAAAGAATCTTTTTCGCGACACCATTCAGCAAATGTTTTGTTTCCCGATCGCACTTCTGCAGCCTTCGCAGACAGTCCATTTCCAGATAATGCTAAAAGCACACAACAAGTAAGTGCGATCGACCTTGGTAAATTGATATATTTCTGTGCCACTATAAGTGTCATAATCTTATATATCTAATTGAAAGTTAAAGCCATCTTGCACCACAAACACAACCAATAATTGATTCAGTTTTTTTCAAAGGACTTAAGCTTTGAGGCAGAGGTTTCAACCCCTGCCGGACTGAAGGAAAGAGGGCAATATCATGTCCCTGCAAAATACCTCTTAAAAACTCTCCGAATCACCTCACTCAGGCAACTTATACTGCCCCACAATCCGCTTAGCATATTCCGGCACATGAGCCTCCAATTTCTCAGGGTAATTCCGCTTCACGTACAGATAATTGCGAGTGAAATGAGAATCAATTGAAAAACGGGCATATTCCAAACCCTTCGGCCCAATTCTCTCAATAAAAACTCCCATTAACTTCGCCGCCCACATTGGCAAAGTCACTCCTTTTTCATAAGCCGGAATGCTTTGCTGAACGGCTTCCTTTCGGTTTCCCTGAGACATCACCGGCTGAGTATTTAACTGATCCGTTACCAAATCTAACATCTCTTGCCCGGTGTCATTTCGCACCACAATCCACTGCCAGCCAAAAGGTGCGCCCATGTAGCCCACAACTAAATCTGCTAAAGAATTGACGTAATCAAAACAGCTCAAACAAGAAGGAGCAAAAACATCTTTCAATTCCTTAGTATTCAAGCCAAAAAACGGCACTTTTTCTTCCGAACCATCTTCGTGTTTGAAGTGAACGTTAAAGTCTTGCATAAACTCGTAAGAAACCACCGTTTCAGGAGAGCGGCTAGTCGTATCTAGGAATTTCTGCAAGCCCGCGCGGCTGACATTATCTACGCAGGGAGTTCCCAAAACGTAGAGCTTTTCTAAACCGAGTTTTTTCTCGACTGTTCGCAAAGCTTGAATTTGACAGCCGACGCCAATTACTAACAGTCGCTTCATCCCAGATTTTTCGATTTGTTCCAATACTGAAAGGTTGGGAGATAGAGTTGGTTTGTTGACTTTTGCTGCGAGAATCTCCTCGCGATTCCTAGCAATTATTGGCAGAGGTTGAAAGCGGTCTTCTTTGGTGTTTTGGACGCAGACAACGCCTTCAACAATGCCTTTTTCTAGCATTTCGATCGCAATTGAGCTGACAATTCCCGTCCACTGAGCGCCTTCAATTGGTTCTTTTTTCTTAGCCGCCATCATATTTTGACTGACTCCGAAGTACCAATCGTCGGGATTGTCGAGATTGCGCGATCGCCCGTGAATCTCTGCTTCTAGTTCTGCGATATGCTGTGTTAAGAAAGCGCAAGCTTCCTTGACATAATGGATATAATATGTATCGCACAAACCGCATTCGCTGCAAAGCTCTTTAGCGGGGCGGCGGCTTCCGGGTTTGAGGGCTTTAGATTTTTGGTGTTTAGTGGAATCTATGGCGGTCATCTAAATTGCGGATTTTATGGAGCAATGGCTTTTGTTAGGATATCACACCAATTCCGGTGATTAATTATCATCAACGCCCGATCGCCCTGCAAACAACAGCCAGCAGCAAGCGGGCTTTACCTGTTGTGCGACTTCTCTCGGCTCGAAATTATTAGTATTGCTCCGGATCGATCGGGCGATCGGGCGAAGAATTTTCTAAATAAAGCTATAAAAAAATGGTAAAATTGTTCCTGACAACAGCCGTCGCTAGCATCATACTCAATATCGCAATTTCGAGCTTAGGATTTGCTGCTTTAGTTCGCCCTGTGGCGGGTATGAATAAAACTGTTATCGCCCTAGAAACAATGCTGAGCGCCACACAAAAGCCCACAGCGATCGACTATTCGCGCTTGGAGATTAGCGGCATGAAATTGGGGATGTCTGTAGAAGAAGCTAAACGCAAGTTGGGAAAACCGCAGCGAGACGAAACTAAATCTGCTGGTTCTGTAATTGGTGGCAAGATTCGCACGTTAACCTACTCAAAATTGACGGTAGCAGCATGGGAAGGCAAAGTTTATTTAATTTCTACTACTAATCCCAAGTTGGCGACAATTGATGGTATCAAGGTAGGAGATGGCAGGCAAAAAGTTGTTAAAACTTACGGTTACGGGTGGCAATCTGTGCATGGTGAAGCCACTCGGTTGACTTACAGGAATGACCAAAAGGCTTCTAATTTGGTTTTGGAACTTAAGGGCGATCGCGTGCAAAAGATTCTTGTCGGGACGCAGCTAGACTAAAATATTATATCAATTCTGGTTGCACTCATACAATGATTGTTGATTGTTGACTGTTGACGGGCGGGTCAAAAAACTGCATGGTTGAGTGTTAACTGTTGACTCGATTTTATTATTCCGATGCAACGGGAAACGATATTACACAACAGTCCAAGAATTCCCGCGTACAGGTTTGCAGTCAGGACTTGCATCTTTGCGATTAGAAATGCCCTTTCATCCCTGGACTAAAGTCGCAGGGTTTTCATTCAACCCAATTTTCTGATAAAAAAAAGGTACGCAGTGCGTACCTTTTCAATTAGAAAATAAGGCGCGCCGAGGCGCACCCTACTAATTAGCTGTTCTGAGGAACAGGAGAACCAACGCTGGGCGCACCCACCTTAGCCCGCTTCTTGATCAAGATTGGCTTGACGCTGTTTTCTCCACCAATCGGGGGATCTTCTTGTTGAGCGTAATCCGCGCCCATCCAAGCCGGACGGCTTTGATCGAAGGCCATTTGCAATGCTGCAGCGGCGATCGCGTGGGAGTCGTATTCCTCGGACAACTCAGACACCAGAGGTAAGAAAGATGCCATCCGTTCGCCAGCCAAAGCTTCGCGAACTTTACCCTGCATTTTTTCCAACTGACGTGCTTCAATTTGTGCCCGTGTCGGAATGTTCCGCACTGTCAAGCTCGATCGAACGTGGCGTTCAATCAAACGCAATTTGCGGCGATCTACCGGTTGAATCAGCGTAATCGCCGTTCCTTCGCGACCGGCCCGACCCGTGCGTCCGATCCGGTGCACGTAGCTTTCTACGCTATCGGGTAAATCGTAGTTAATTACGTGAGTCAAGTGATCCACGTCCAAGCCCCGCGCCGCAATATCAGTCGCTACTACCCAGCGGACTTGACATTGGCGGAACCGATGCAGCAAGCGTTCCCGCTGTGCCTGGTTCAAATTACCGTGATACTCGTCCACGCTGTGGCCTGCTGCTTGCAGTTGGCTGGTAAGTTCCGCCGCCGACTGCCGCGTCCGCACAAAAATCAGCGCCGATTCCGGGTCTTCCATTTCTAGAATTGGCTGCAAAGCTCTTGCTTTAGACCAGCCGCGGGGAATCATGTACACGCCTTGGCTGATGCGCTTCGGCGTTGCTTTTGGCTGTTCGACGGTGACGTTGACTGGGTTACGCAAATGGCGCGCTACCAATTTCCGAATGGAAGCTTCCATCGTCGCCGAGAAAAATGCCGTTTGACGATCTTTTGGTGCAGCATCCAAGATTTTTTCCACATCTTGGATAAAGCCCATGCTGAGCATTTCGTCAGCTTCGTCCAAAACCAGCCATTGTATTTTGTCTAGTTTCAGGCTGCCACGGCTGAGCATATCTAATATGCGTCCGGGTGTCCCGACAACTATGTGAACGCCGCGCTTCAAACGCTGCATTTGGCGATCGATCGATTGACCGCCGTACACTGTCAGAACTTGCAGAGAGCGACCTACTTTTACCGGGCCTTCCTTGCTGATACCGCTCAAATCGCGGATAGCTTCTGTTACCTGCATCGCCAATTCGCGGGTCGGTGTCAGCACCAGTGCTTGCACCGCAATTAAATCTAGATCGATCCGCTCCAAGATTGGCAACGAGAATGCTGCCGTTTTGCCCGTTCCTGTTTGGGCTTGACCCACAACGTCGCGACCTGCTAGCAAGTGCGGAATTGCTTGTACTTGGATGGGAGTAGGTTCTGTAAAGCCTAGTGTTTCCAGATGGAGAACGAGTTCTTCCGAAAGACCTAAGCCTTCAAACAATAAATTCATTAATGCTCCTAATAACGAGTCTTAGCCTTCTAAGTCGCCCAACTCGGATGCGGATTTCTGCTCGGCGGCAGGAACTCATTATGAGTTCTGTGTGGTGCTGCGCCTGCGCGCACCTTTTTAAATAGCAATCGAGTATAGGGCAGCTCCGTCGATGGTGACTAATTTACCAATTCGACAGCCGTCTTTGATTTTGTGACATCACCGATACCAACCGCCAGCGATCGGGTTATCGACTTCCAACATTCTTAAAATAGTACATTGGACTTCCTTTGAGGTACTTGCAAGCTTTCTCTCTAGGGCGTTTTATAGTGAGGATGATGACCAGCCCCACTGAACTGCACTACATAATAGTAGTAGTTACAGGTTTGTTAGTTCAGGCGCTATCCCGCAATCCGTCGTCTGCGGGATTCAACAGGGGATGCAGCGACCGTTACTGCCTATCCATCTCAACACTCTTTCGGGATACCGTTGTCGTGTAGGGCGGACGGCGAAGCAATCTCAAATTCTCCCCGCTGGTTTCTGACTTTATATTAGCATAACTCTTTACATTCAGAAACAAAACAGTGAACTACCCGACGGTGACCTGCGTTACACCACGGGCTTCCCAATTCATTGGCAACAACCGCCAGAACTCCGTAATTCTATTGGTCTTACATTGCCTCCAAGGGCAGGAGTCCTGGTTCCCAAGACCCATACTTTTTCTGGCAACACGTACCTTTGAGCTTGGTTTTCGCTTACGGCATTGGTGGTCAAGATGTACCAATTTTATCAGAAGAATTGCTCGTTTCCTCATCCACCCCGTCGCTGTTCCACAGCACGGCTTGGAATTCGACTCACGGGAGTGGAATCGTCAACTCACTGGCACTCATCCCGACGCGAGGCTACACTCTTAGCGCGAGGCTGATGCTGCTTTGGCGGGCGGGACAGTTCGAGCTATACTTCTACTTGACCGTAGAGGTCATAGACATCGGCACTCGTAATTTTCACCGATACGATCGATCCCAGCCGTGCTTCTCCTGTCACATAGACGAGTCCATCTACTTCTGGGGAAAATCTGGCGGATCTACCAATCAACTCGCCTGTCTCTGGCTGTTCTTGTTCTATCAGGACATCAACTACCTGACCGACAGACTCTTGATTCTTTTTCAATGATATAGCTTGTTGTGCCGCCATTACCGAATTGCGCCGCATTTCCATGATTTCTGCTGGTATTTGCTGCGGCAAGCTGAAGGCTGGGGTTCCTTCTTCTGGCGAAAACACGAAAACTCCGACGTGATCGAATTCGTGGCGCTTGACAAATTCCAGCAAATGTGCTGCGTGTTCTTCTGTTTCGCCGGGGAAGCCGACAATAAAAGTTGTCCGCATCACGGCGTTGGGAATTTCTGCTTTGAGCCGATCGACTATAGCATCATTAATCCCAGCTTGAAAAGGTCTGTTCATCGCCCGCAGAATTTCCGGGTGCGAGTGTTGCAGGGGTAAATCCAAATAGGGTAGAACGTTCGGCGTTTCGCGGATTGCCGCGACAACTTGCTGAGTCAAACCTGTAGGATAGGCGTAGTGCATCCGAATCCAGGGTACATCTACTTGGCCCAAAGCGCGCAGCAGTTCGGCTAGCTTCGGTTCGCCGTAGATATCTTTGCCGTAATTCGTGGTAATTTGAGAAATTAAGATAATTTCTTTGACACCTTCGGATGCTAATTGCTTAGCTTCGGCGACAATTGATTCGATCGTGCGCGATCGTTGATTTCCGCGCAAGTGCGGGATAATGCAAAATGCACAGCGGTAGTCACAGCCTTCTGCTATTCGCAGGTAGGCGACACCTTCCGATGTCGTGCGGTAGCGGGGAGTTGTTTCGTCAGCGATGTAAGTAGGTTCGCTAGAGACGAGGGAAACTCGATCGCCCTTTTCGACCTGCTCCATCACGCCGACTATTTTATGATAGTCGCCCGTGCCGACTATGGCGACGGCTTCCGGCAATTCGTCGAGCAATTGCTGCTGAAAATGCTGTGCCATGCAGCCAGTGATGACTACTTTTTTATTAGCTTCTGCCAATTCTACCAAAGTGCGGACTGACTCTTCTCGCGCGGCCTGGATAAAACTGCAAGTATTGACTACAACATAATCGGCTAATTCTTCATTAGAATCCACTTGATAGCCCGCTTGAGCCAGCAAGCCAATCATGTGTTCGGTATCGATGCGATTTTTTTCGCAGCCGAGGTGAGTAAATGCGATCGTTGGCTTCGTTGCCATGAAGTAATTGTTAGTGTTGCGCTATTTTCAAGAACGTTTTATCGTACCACACAATTTGATAATCTGCAATGTGTAAGTGAAAGCTATCGACTGTTGTCGTGTCCGTATGCGATGATCGTCACATAGAATATCGATCGCCCGCAAGCATAATTTCGACTCGCTAGTTCGGCAAGCCAGCGACAAAAATCTGGTCGGCCGTCAACCTCAACTCTGGAAAAGCCAGCGACTCAACTATGTCATCTCCCCCAAACTGGTTGATTTGATATTCCCCGTCAACCAACTGGTAAACCGAGATAGTAGGTTGTTTCGGATTGCCAATGAAGCGTCTGCCGCCCAAAGCAGCATAATCTACAACCCAATATTCCGGGATACCCAGTCTTTCATAATCAGCTACTTTAACCAGGTAATCATCTTGCCAGTTCGTACTGACTACTTCTACAGCCAGTCGCACCGAAGACCCCATCGTGATGATAGATTCTTTTTTCCAGCGCGGCTCGTTTGCAAGTGCGGTTCTGTCTAGGACTATTACGTCTGGCTGATAACCTGCTTCGTCACGGGAAAGCTTGAGTAAGCAGTCACCTGGAATTGAGTAGGGTAATTCACGACGGTCAATTTCAACCGCTAGTTTTGAGGTTATAAAACCCGTAACTTCCGAATGGTCGCCGGTTCCTAAAGGTATTTCAACAATTACTCCATTGTGTAATTCGTACTTATGGACAGAGTTCTCTGGATACCAAGCAACGAACTCATCAAACGTGATTGTTTTGGATATGGTTTGGATCATGTTGTGGTTTCCTCTGTCTGGTGATTAGTATGCGGAAAGCTCAAATATTACACAAGGACTTAGGACAACGTTGTTCGTAATCCTTGACATAGGAAGTGAAGTTTGGTATGATCTCGCGTCCATAATATCAAAATACTGATCGCACCGATCGACCGAATCAGAAATCAGTATCTAGGCGATGAAGTAATTGTTAGTGTTGCGCTATTTCTAAGAACGTTTTTTCGTACCACACAAGGCGATTTTTTTTGCCAGGTGTCGGTTTTATTGTCTGGAGAAACCGGGTTTCTGTAGATTTCTCGTAACTGGCGATTAAACTCCAAGAAACCCGGTTTCTAGGCGCGGCGGTAGTCTGAAGAAACCGGGTTTCTGCCTTAATTTCTCGTAACTGGCGACAAAACTCCAAGAAACCCGGTTTCTGCGGCGAAACTACACCGTTTGATTCGAGGATACATCAGGGGCGATCGCCCGATTAGCCTCACCCGAAATCACTGAAGCAGACGCAGCAGCCAATTGGCCGTAAGAATTTGCGCCCAAACCATTAACTTGACGCATCAAACTGCCCATTTCCAGAGCACTCATCCCATAATTCCAGCCCAAATTGCTCTTAATTCCCGCCCTTTCCAAAGCTTGCTGCATCGTGTCTGTCGTCACCACCCCAAAAATCACCGGCACACCTGTTTGAAAAGCAGCCGCAGCAATTCCCTTAGAAACCTCACCAGCTACAAAATCGAAATGCGGAGTTTGGCCGCGAATCACCGCACCCAGACAGATTACGGCATCGTAGCGACGAGAAAGAGCAGCTTGGCGGGCCACCAAAGGAATTTCAAAACATCCCGGAACCCAATAAAAATCTACTTGATCCCCATGAGGATCAATATCAACCCCGTGGCGCTTCAAACAATCTTGACATCCTTCCAAAAGTTTGCCGACAACCAAATCGTTAAAACGACCGATGACAATAGCAAAGCGCAAAGATTCTGTTTGAGTAAAAGTTCCCTCGAAAACTGTCATATTTGTAGATTTTAGATTTTAGATTTTAGATTTTTTTAGACCTGAAGGCAAAAGTTATACAACAGAAACATCTCATCTTAATCTCAAGTTTAAAAACATACATAATCCAGCGTTCGGTCATTATTTTAGATTTTTCCGAACGCCGGATACCTTCAAGATTCTGATAAATGCCTTCTATCTTATACCTTTTACCTTCTTTTTTCGATCGCTTCGGACGATATTAAACCACCAAAAAGTTTAAAACGCCCACTGCAATAACCAGCAAAAACCACAGACCAGAACCTGCATAAATCAGAGTTTTAGACTGATTCCAGTTTTGGGGAGTTGCATAGGCAACCGGCACGCCAACTACCATCACAAAAGATAGCAGTACCAAAGCCAGTAAAACCAATTGAAACAGAATTGATAACATTTTTTCTCCTGTCGATATAGCCGTGCGTTGTTGACAAATAGTTGCCCATAATCTGGATAAACATTCCAGATTATAGTTTCTGATTCCGCCCAAAACGGGTATCGTACCCCGACACTTTTGAGTGGATATCTCAAGATTTCAGATAAAAATTTAAGCTCGCAGATTTATCCGTGGAGTAAATCTAAAATCTAAAATCTAAAATCTAAAATCGAATGACAGTATCCTGATGGTCGATCGAGAAATTGTCGGTTGAGTCAGCGACTCTTGAGATTTTGACTAATTTTATCATTGTTCGCTACTCCACAGAAAACTGGAAAGGTTAAGTTACAGTCCCAGGCGGTGTCAACAACTAGGCCAAACCCGCATTCGGAGAGGGAGTGAAGTCCCTGTCTCAAAGCTGAAGTCCTCGGTTGAGGACTTTCGCTATAAGAGGGGACATTCAATTCCTGGCGGCTTTTCGGGCTAAGCTGAAACCAAGAGTGAAAGCCCGATCGCCCGATCGCGTATCAGAGCGCGAGAAATTGCTACTGTGGGAGTGAGAGAAGGGGAATTTTCGGCTATGGACTTAGTTTTGTGCCACACAACGGCAGATTTTGACAGCTTGGGCGCGGCGGTGGGACTTTGCGTGCTGCACCCAGGTACCAGAATTGTGCTGACGGGGGGGTGTCACCCCACAGTGCGGGATTTTTTGGCGCTACACCGCGACGAGTATCCGCTGATCGAACGCCGATCGGTCAATCCGTCACAAATTCGATCGATTAGTATAGTAGACTCCTCCCAGCGCGATCGTTTGGGAAAAGCCGCCGAATGGCTAGACTTGCCACATATCAAGCAAATAGCCGTTTTCGACCACCACCTGCAAGCCGATTTAGACATACCCGCCACACTCACCCAGATAGAAGCAGTCGGAGCAACCACTACATTAATTGTCGAAAAACTGCGGGAAAAGCTCAATAATTCAACAGAAAACGGCGACACAGCATCCCGCCTGCTACCTTCAGAAGCCACAGTCATGGCCCTGGGTATCCACGTCGATACTGGTTCCCTCACCTTTGAGGGCGCAACGGCGCGAGATGCAATGGCTTTGGCGTGGTTGATGGAACAGGGAGCGAGTTTGGGGGTCATCGCTGAGTATGTAGAACCCGGTTTGTCTCCTCAATTGCAGGATTTGATGCAAGAATCGCTCAAGAATTTGCGATCGGAAACCTTGCACGGTTGTACAGTAGCTTGGGTGCTGCTATCTACTGACAACTATGTTCCCGGACTTTCTTCCCTAGCTTCCCGCTTGCTCGATTTGACTGAAACCGATGCTCTACTTTTAGGCAATGTTTATAACTTTAGCGAAAACGACAGCAACCGCAACATCGCTGAACCGACAGTTTCCAACCGCTTAGCTATTATCGGTCGATCGCGCATCGAAGGCACAAACCTCAGCGAACTGTTCAAACCTTTTGGCGGCGGAGGCCACGCCAGCGCCGCATCCCTCGCCACCCGCGATGTTGACCCCATGCTGATTTTAAATCAGTTAGCTGATGAATTAAAAGCTCAAATTCCCCACCCTCCCACCGCCCGCGAGTTAATGTCCTCTCCAGTGCGGAGCATTCGCCCGGAAACCTCCGTGGGAGAAGCTCACCGCATCCTCCTACGTTACGGGCATTCTGGGCTGCCTGTGGTCGATGCGGGCGATCGGCTGACGGGCATTATTTCCCGCCGCGACATTGACATTGCCCTGCACCACGGTTTCAGCCACGCCCCGGCTAAGGGTTACATGACTCCGCAGCTAAAAACCATCGCCCCTGATACCTTGCTGCCAGAAATTGAAGCTTTAATGGTGACATATGATATCGGGCGTTTGCCAGTATTGGAAAACGGCGAACTCCTGGGAATTGTGACTCGCACCGACGTATTGCGGGAATTGCACCAACAAAAAACGCGAGACAGGGGAAATAATATTGAATTATCCTATTGTCCCTTGCCCGAATCTGTTGAACAGTTGTTGCGATCGGGCATTAGTCCAGAATTATGGCAGTTATTGTCGATCGCAGCCAATATTGCCAGAGAGCGCGGGTGGCAACTTTATATTGTCGGCGGAGCAGTGCGGGATTTACTCTTAGCAACGGACGATAAAGTGGCGCTAACAGACATTGATTTGGTAGTCGATGGAAACCGCAGCGCCGACGATTCCGGTGCCGGTGTCGAGTTAGCTTCATCGCTACAAAAACTATACCCAGACTCGCGTTTGGACGTTCACGGTGATTTTAAAACCGCCGCGCTATTGTGGCACAAAGACTCTGTTTTCGGCTCCCTGTGGCTGGATATCGCTACGGCTCGTACTGAATTTTATCCTTATCCGGCTGCAAATCCTGAAGTTGAAGCTAGTTCGATCCGTCAAGATTTGTACCGCAGGGATTTTACAATTAATGCGCTGGCTGTGCGGTTGGGAGAGCCTCGTAGTGGCGAATTGTTAGATTTTTTTGGCGGTTTACTAGACTTGAAAGCGCGCCAAATTCGAGTTTTGCACGCTAACAGTTTTATTGAAGATCCCACGCGAATTTATCGGGCTGTGAGGTTTGCGGTGCGGTTGGGATTTGCGATCGAGCCGCAAACTGAAGAATACATCCGCCACGCTACCGAAAGCGGGATTTATTACCGCATTCAAGGGGAAAGCGGCCGAACTCCGGCTTTGGAAACTCGCCTCAAAAGTGAATTGAGGTACATTTTGCAAGCTCCTTACTGGAAGCTTGCTCTGCAAATGTTGGGAGATTTGCAGGCTTTGCGCTGTATTCATCCTACTTTGGAGTTGGATCGAAATTTGTGGCGGCGGCTGCGTTTGCTCGATCGATGTTTGAATGGAAGGAAGAAGGAAGAGGGAAGAAGGAAGAAGGAAGAGGGAAGAAGGAAGAGGGAAGAAGGAAGAGGGAAGAAGGAAGAGGGAAGAGACAATTCCCCCTTCCCCATTCCCCATTCCCCATTCCCCATGATCAATATTCCTGATTGGCTGATGCGGCTCGAAGTGTCGATCGCTTATTTAGCACCAGAATATCGGGGTAAAGTAGCTGCAAATCTTCTGTTACCTGCCGACAGTATCAAGCGGCTACAAAATTTGGAAGCGGCAAATCAGGAATTAGCAGAAAATTTGCCGAAGTGCAAGTTACCTAGTCAATTGGTGCTGCTACTGAGGAATTATGAGTTGCCGGTATTAATTGCGATCGCCCTCCAAAGTCCCCGCAGTATCCGCCGTCAGATTTTGGAATATCTCACCAAATGGGCGAATGTCGAGCCGCCTTTAAACGGTAACGACTTGAAGGCTTTGGGTTACAAGCCCGGGCCAGCATTTAAACGGATGTTAGATGACTTGTTGGCGGCTTTGTTGGATGGCCATTTGGGCGATCGGGCTAGTGCGATCGCTTTTTTAGCACAACATTATCCTCAAACTTAGGGGGCGTTGCTGAGTTATATCAAATCCTCTCTTCATCAAAATAGTAAATTCACTGTTGACTGTTGACTGTTGACTGTTAACAGTTAACTGTTGACTGTTGACTGTTGACTGTTAACATCATGAGGAGTGCAACCGGAATTGATATTAGAGTATGAATAGGAGGCATAATTTATGCAACGCCAGCGAATGTACATCAACTCATATCCGTAAAAATGGCAAGAAAAAAGGAAAACAGAACCACATTTGTGTCCAATGTTGTCGTCAATTCATCAATGAGTATGCCCAGCGAGGTCAAGCGCTAAACCATCAAACGTGATTGCCTAAAAATGTACGTTAATGGCATAGGTTTACGGGCGATAGAACGAGTTAATAAAGTTGATAATACCACGGTAATAAATTTGGTAAAATAAATCGGGAAACTGTTACCAGATGTTTATGATTCGGAAGTAATTCCAGAAGTTGGTGAACTCGATGAATTACAAAATTATGCAAAAAATAGACAAAATCTGGCTTTGGACAGCGGTTAACGACTTTAGTCCAGGAATTTTAGGATTGGTATTAGGGGATCGTAGCACTAAGACATTTGAAGCATTATGGGACAAAGTAAGTGCATGGAAATGTTATTTTTATGTAACTGATGGATGGTCTATATATCCCATGTTTATTCCTGATGGATATCGGATTGTTAGCAAGACTTAGATGACACTCCTTAGAATGATAAAATACAATACTAAGACATTATTTAGCTAGGCTACATCCCCAGACTCTTTGTTATTCTAAATGTGAGCAAATGCTCAAGAATTCTATTAAGTTATTAATACATTACTTGAAATATGACGATATTCCCATGACCGGGGCATTCATACCTTAATTCAGCAACGCCAAAAAGCTAGGTTAGTGCCACTTTCAAATTCGGAGTAATTGCAGGGGACAGTATTTCTGTTACATCAGATTTATCTAAAGGGAACCCAGGTAAAGGGTTATTTAATTTTCATTTTTTGCAGAATCTGCTCTTTGCGCCTAGCAGCAACTTGGGGCCAAGTCAACTCCAAAGCTCGCTGGCGGGCGGAGGCTCCCATCTGAGCGCGCAAATCAGGAGAATTAGATAATTTTCGCAGTCCCTCCACCCAGGCATCCGTATCGTAGGGATCGAGAATTATGCCGTCAATACCATCACGCACCACACCGCCTCCTCCCATCGGCGAAGTAAGAATCGGCAAACCATGACCCATTGCTTCATAGATGACGAGTGCGCTACCTTCCTCAAGACTGGGAAAGGCAAAAAAGTCAGCTTTGCGATAGGCAAAACTGTAGTCAACAGCATAATCAAATTGAACTACATCAGGACGTTTCAGCCAATGACTGCAAGTTTGAGCGATCGCAGGCTCCATCGCTCCAAAAATTGTCAGCGTTCCCTTAATCCCAGCTAGCTCCCAAGCCTTCAAAAGCAAATGAACCCCTTTGCGAACGCAGGCAAAACCTAGGAAAAGGACGTTAACTTCATCCTGCGGCGGTTTTTGAGATTGATAATTGGGGAAACGATCGGGCCACCAACCTTCTGTCGTTACCAGTAGTTTCTCTTCAGGAACCCCGACTTCTTGAAACGATTTTGCTACTATCGGACTAGGACAAAACAGAAAATCAATTAGCTTGAGTTTTTCCTTTTCATCCTGAATATTTTCTGGAGTAACGTTGTGTTGAGGTTCCAACCCCAAGCGAGAGTAAGCATCGTCAAGGATTCTCTTAGATTCGCTTTGATAACTATTAACTCGCTCCAAAACAATTGGCTTGTTCTGGTTGTTAACCCTCTTTACAAAATCTAATGATATACCAGGCCACAAGTATGCCAGATCAAAATCTTTGAAATCTTTGAGAAAACGCTTCTCTGTCTTGATTATGGGAAGACTAGGGCTGCGGTAATATAGTTTTGTCAGAAATGAAGGAATTGCTTCCACTACATTGGGGCCGCGACATTCGCGATCGCAACTCGGGACAACCATGCGAGCCTTCAATTCAGGGCCTTGCCATTCTTTGCACACTGAAAAAAATACGTCGCTAATTCCTCGGTTTCGGGAATGTATTGGGAATAAAGCACTCAATTTTAACATATTAATCAGCAATATTACTCAAGGAATCAGGATAATGAAGTATAGCTATTCTCACATAAGCTATTTTGTATTTAAATTGGATATTCGGAACGGTTTCGCGTACCCATCATACAATATATTGATGGATTTTTGATGCACAATTTAAATGTATAACACCTTAGATTCGCAAATGACTGTAAATAAAGTTATTAGACGCTGCCCTATTGCTATATAACAACTCTAAAGATGGATCAAACCCAACAAATTACCTCATTTTTAACTCGAAAGCCTATAGGTAAACCAATTAAAGCTAAAAAGCTATCTCCTCCCAGATACCCGATGTTTTTAACTACCGCCGGGATCTGGGTATTCTGTTTTTTCGGTAGGTTTACAGACCAATTACGAATTACAAAGAAAGCTAATCATCTAAATGCAGCCTGATTTGAGAGCGGGAGTCAAAAGTCAGGACTAGGATGTTTAATTCTTAAGGAGAGAATCAATCATCCTATCTCAGGACTTTAGCCGACAGTTGCTAAAACAGGATTTTTAGCTTTGCCCAGGGCCAAACATTTTTTAACACCAGCAATTACATCTTCCACATCTGCATCTGTTAATTTAGCTGAAATCGGCAAGCTAACTGTATGCCGCCCAATGTAGCTAGCATTCGGATAGTCTGCAGTCTGCCATCCAAACATTTTTTGATAGACAGGATGTTCCGGCATACTCATGTAATGTACGCCGACACCAATATTTTCAGCATTAATAGCGTTGAGAAACTCGTCGCGGCTGATACCTGTTTTGGCTTCATCTACCAGAATTGTGTACAGGTGATAAGCGTGAATCGTATCCGGTTCTGGGTTCGCCGGTACAGTAATCGGCAAATCTACAAATGCTTCATTGTAGCGCTGCCAAATCTGCTCCCGCCGCTGCCAATAAGGGGTGACTCGTTTTAATTGATGAATGCCGATCGCAGCTTGCAGATCCATCATATTGTATTTAAAGCCGACTTCCACCACTTCGTAGTGCTTGTAACCCGAGTCGCTGAAGCGCTTCCAAGCATCTTTGCTCATACCGTGCAGCGCTAAAATGTTGAGCCTGTCAGAGTCTGCTTGAGCGCGAGCCAGAATCATACCTCCTTCGCCCGTCGTGATGTTTTTGGTGACATAAAAGCTGAAACATCCGAAGTCGCCAAAAGTGCCTGCTTTCCGTCCCTTGTACTGTGTTTCGATCGCGTGAGCGCAGTCTTCAATCAACTTCAAATTGTGATGGCTAGCAATGGAACAAAGCGCATCCATATCGCAGGGACGACCGGCGAAGTGAACCGGCAAAATTGCCTTAGTTTTGGGAGTTATTTTAGCTTCGACTTGAGCCGGGTCAATATTCATTGTCACCGGATCTACATCCGCCAGTACCGGTGTTGCTCCGGCGTGAATAATCGCATTAACTGTAGCGCAAAAAGTCATTGGAGTAGTAATGACTTCATCCCCCGGTTGCAAGCCAGCAGCGAGGACGCTCAAGTGCAGTCCCGCCGTACAGGAATTAACCGCAACCGCGTACTGAGAACCCTTGTAAGCATTGAATTCGTCTTGAAAAAGCCTGACTTTCGGGCCGGTACCCAACCAACCTGTTTTCATGGTTGCCACCACTTCTTGAATTTCAGCATCTTCGATCGCCGGAGCGCCGAACACCAAGAAACGGTCTTTTGGACGAATAGGATCGTTTTTCATGTTGCTATTTTTAGCCAGTATATAGAGTCGATGGAATGAAAGTGTACTACCCTGAACTTACGATTTTATTTGGATGTGAGGTGCTGTTAATTAATCCAGTCTCTCACCCTTTCCGTTTTTAACTTTTTTTTGTCAAAAGTTTTGGGGAATGCGTTGCGTAATGTTATCTGTGATAGCACTAGCTTACTAATGACTGGTCATTTTTTTTGCAAGTGCCTAATTCTGACAGCATTTCCATATCTTAAAACACATAATCTGTAATGTCCAGCAGATCGTATTTCTATTTATGGAAGATACAGAAGCTCTCAGCCGCATTTTTTGCTCAAAACACCCCAAAAAGAAACATTATTGTCAACTTTTTATTAACTGTATAACATCTATCCAGGGATAGATTTAAGAGCAAAATTATACCATGTGAGATTGGCTGCTTTTCGATATGAGATTTGGGACTAACTGATTCCCGTTGGGTTGGGAGCTTGTATAGCGCTGCATTCTTGTTTTAGACTGGTGTTAAAATCAGGAAATTTTGCAAAAATAAAATGTGAGTCTGGTGTAATTTATGCAGGTTCCGAAAAATTGTGCGATCGCACAAATCAACGATCCTTGACACAATCCCCTACAATCGAGGCAGACGAATCTTGTTCAAAATGTCTTGCAGCCGTTCCGAAACGCCGCCCAATTGTTCTGACAAAGCCACAAGTTTGCCGTAAGCTTCAACTAAACGATCGCCCTCAACATAAACTTCTGCAGCCGGATAATTCCTCATTGCTTCCAGCAGCGTAATCTCGTTATCATTAGTTGCAGACAGCACCAAAGCCGATTTCAAAGCTTCTCGATTTGCATTCCCAGAAGGAGTCCGAATTACCTGACCCACTTCATCGAGAATAATTTCCCCAACCTTACTGTTAAGCGTCCCATCCAAAAACCTTTGATTGACTTTGACCGGTCTGGTAAGATTTCTGCGAACCGCTTCCGGGTCTTGTTTTGCCTGGGACAACAGCATTTCTAACCCGGGCGACATTTTCCCAGTTCCTGCAAAAACTTCTAATTCGCTGACTGGTAAAGTCATTCGGATCACACTGTATTTGAGCACTACCTTTTCGGCCGCCGCCGCCGCACTGCTGTAAAATACAATTCCCGCACCGGCAGCTAAAAATAGCGTCCACCGCACTTTGTAAAATGACCTGCTCATAGTAAAATCTCCCAACAACTTTTTCTAATTAGACTTTGACACATCTGATTAGATTTTAGATTTTAGATTTGGGGATTGGGGATTCGGGATTGGGATGACAGACGATAACCAGGATTTGCAGCTTTCCTGCTGTGGCATTATTTTTGGGGAACTGTGCTTGGCTTGGCGCGCGCCCTACTGCCCCAAATGCCAAACGCCAGCTTTTCTATGAATGAAGGCTGGCGCTGGGCTGAAATTTGTTTTATATATTTAGGGTCTTTATCAAAGCTGACCCCAATTGAACGAAGTAACAGCGGCTTATGATTAGGGTCTTTAAATGTGCTGACCCCAATTGAACCCACCCTTTAATCATGACAGGGATCGATCGCAAACCAGGATTTCGTAATAATTTCTTTATTATTCTAACTTTTCTTTACCTTAAATATATTTTTGTGTCGATTGGTAAATTTTTGTTACTTCGACTTGGGCGATCGGGCTTCGGCGCGTTGCTCTAGGCGAAACAGGAAGACCATCAGAGCGACGACTCCGACTTGGAGGGCAAAATTTGGCAAAGCAGAGCCTATTTCCCGGCCAGAGGCAATTTGAGCGAGGAAAACCAGACCGCCGATAAAGCCCGAAGCGCCACAAGCTACGTAGACCAACTGTCGCAGAGGCCGGTAGGGAGTGGCTATTTCTGCGGTTAAACGCTCGTATTGTTGGCGGCTGAGGTTGCGGGGGTTTTTGGGGGCGGTGCGATCGTCCGAATTGGGAAGTGGCATAGATTTAGAAAATAAGTAAATTAGGGATTGGGTCAAAAATAACCGATCGACTAACCGCAGGCGAAAGGCAGATGCAACAAAGACAAACGCAGATAATTTGATGCTGAGGAAACGTAGGAATGCAATGCAAGTCTACTGTGCGTGCAAATTCTGCGCTCGATATCATATTACAACTAAATATCTCACAACTGCCGAGAGAAATCATCGCTGCAGCAAAAGTATGACTGTCTGCAAACAGCCGACAAAAACACCTAAAATGCCCCCTAAATTTACAATTCCCTGCAACTCACTTTTGACAATTCCCTGAATTGCTAGCTCTAATTCTTCGGGAGAAGTGCCTTTTACTCGATCGACAATCACCTGGTCGATATTTAAAATCGGGATAGCCTGAGCTACAATTTTTTCTAAATCCCGCTCTAAATAACGATCTAAAACCAAAGCTAGTTCTTTGCTGACAATTTCAAGCGAAGCGCTCATTACCGCTGAAGTTTGCAATCGATTCAGAATCAACCGCGAAATATTTTCCCAGTCAATAGATTTGCTCAACCCATCAAGTACCTCTGTACCCCGCTGTTGAACGTAGGTGCGAACGCTGTCGCGCATTGTTTTTCGCAACTGTCTTACAGTGGAAACCGGTAAGTTTTGCATTGACAAATTTTGCAGCCATTCCTGAAGTCGCCCGCGAATTCCCAAAGAAACTGTTAACTCTGCTAACCGCTTATTTGTTGCTTCTCTGTCGTCGAGACAAAAAGTCCGCAGCCGAGTTAAAGTGTTCCGCAAACCAAACAAATTGGCAACAACCCAATAAGTGCCGCTGGTTTTTTCTCTAAACCCTTCATCGATAATCGAAATATTGCGATCGGTCAAAAAGTCAATTAAAGCCTGCCGCAGCACTTCCGGCGGTATTACTACCTGCAACAGCCAATCAGCCAACTGAGCCGCCTGAGCTTCTGTTAGCTGAATTTCTAGCAAAACTTGGTCAAAAATTTGATTTAGCTGAGCTTCTAAAAAATCTTCCCGGCGCGCCAAAACTTTGAGAATTCGCGGCACAGATTCTCCCAGCAAATCTCGCAGAATGTTAGCGAGAATTTTAGATGTTTTTTGTTCTGCATCTGCTTTTACCTGATCCAGCGCCAACTGCAGCAGCCAGAGAATTATCGACTGCATCCGCTCGGTTTGCAAAAGGCGGCGCGCCAAATTTTGCAATTCTTGTGGTGTCAGCAGCGAACCCATAATTGTGTCAGAAATTCGCTTGGCCAAGCGTTCTTGGTTGCGGGGGATCAAGCCGGGAGTGAAAGGCAATTGCCGCCCTTTGATATAAATAGCTCGATAGGGGCGAAACAGCATTTTGATGGCTATGTCGTTAGTAAAATAGCCAATAATGCCTCCCACTACAGGCGGAGCAAACAACAGCCAAATGTCAGACTGGTTCATCAATAATTGGGAATTGGGAATTAGTCAGTAGTCAGTAGTCAGCAGTCAGCAGTCAGCAGTCAGCAGTCAGCAGTCAGTAGTCGGTAGTTGGTAGTTGGTAGTCATTAGTTAACAGTCAACAGTTAACAGTCAACAGTTAACAGTCAACTGACTAATACCAATACTCCCATCATAGCTCCAGCAATGGGATAGTGGGTGGCCCGGGCAAATCCGGCTTCGCGGGCGATCGCGACTTGCTGCTGACCGATCGGGAATTTTTCTAAACTAGGATTAATGTAGGCATATTCTTGAGTCATCCCAAATTGCTGAGCAATTGGCACCACGAGACTGTCGAGATAAAACTGCTGAAAGCTCCGCATGAGGGAATTACTGGGGCGGTGGAGGTCAAGAATCGCCGCTTTTGCGCCCGGTTTGAGCACGCGGTGCAATTCTTGAAGGCTGCGGGGGATGTCCGTCACGTTACGCAAGCCGTAACCCATTGTGGCGCAGTCAAAGTAATTGTCGGTAAAAGGCAAGTCTAGGGCGTCAGCTTCTATCCAGGTTATGGGACTTGTAGGGGTAAGCAAAGGTCGATCGCGCAAAGCCGCAACAGCCAATTGTTCGGCGGAAAAATCTACTCCAAACACACAGCCGGTAGGCCCTGCTTGTTTGGCCAGCAGCAAAGCTAAATCCCCGCTACCGCAGCACAAGTCCAAACAAGTATTTCCCGGGCCCGCACTGCTCCAATTCACCGCCATTTGCTTCCAAATCCGGTGCTGCCCCAAGCTCAACCAGTCGTTCATTTGGTTGTAAACTGGTGCAATTCGGTTAAAGATATTTTTAATTTGTTCGGCGTTATTAGTCATTGGTTATTAGTCATTGGTTATTAGTCATTGGTTATTAGTCATTGGTTATTTGTTATTTGTTATTGGTTGTTTGTTAGTGGTTGTTTTTTGTTTGTTATTGGTTGTTTGTTATTTGGGAATTGGGAATTGGGAATTGGGAATTGGGAATTGGGAATTGGGAATTGGGAATTGGTAGCAACTAACCAATAACCAATGACTAATGACCAATGACCAATGACTAATGACTAATGACTAATGACTAATGACTAATGACTCAATGACTAATAACCCATAACCAAAGACCAATGACTAACCACCTTGAAAACTCGTCAGTACCAAAGCAACTTCTTGAGCGGCGAGGTGAACTGTTGTGAGTTCGTCGGGGCGCAGGGAACAAGGTTGTTTCCACTGGAGGGACATCAGGGCGAGCGATCGACCTTTGTGAATCACCGGCACGATCAAGTGAGCTTGAACGCCAGATTTTTGATAGTGCGGCAGACTAGCTAGGGCTGCGTCGCTGGCAATATTAACAGCACCCTGAATAGTTTGAGAGGAAATTGCCTCTCCCACCAGAGGGTCATCAGCCAGCCAATTTTCCACAGTTTGTCCGCTGGTGTGAGTGCCTTGGACTGGCATTAAAACACTTTCTTCCAACATTTGCAAAATGCAAACATCCGCCAAAAAATTATCGCTAACAGCAGTAGCCATTGGTTCTAAACTAAGTTCCAAATTCGCATAATCCACAGCCGCCTGCATGATTGTTGCTAACAGTTGTATTTGATTTTGGGCGCGGTGCAATTCCTCAGTCCGCTGCTTGAGAACTTCATAAGTCTCGGCAGCTTTTTGCACCACCATTTTCAATTCGTTAGGGTCCCAAGGCTTGGTGATATACTTGTAAACCTGTCCAGAGTTAATTGCATCCACTAAGTCTTCAATGTCAGTAAAACCCGTCAAAATAATTCTGACGGTATTCGGAAACTGTGGTACGGTCTTGCTGAGAAACTCTGTTCCCTTCATTTCAGGCATCCGCTGGTCGGAAATGATGACGGCGACCTCGCCCTCGATACCGAGGACTTCCAAGGCGCGAATCCCGCTATCAGCTTTGAGTACGTTAAAATCTCGTCGGAAAGTGCGGTAGAGTAAATCCAGATTGTCTGGTTCATCGTCTACTACCAACATTTTGGGTTTTTTCGGTCGGTGTAGGGTCATGAGCTGGCGTTTAATTTGATCGAGCTCTGGAATGGCATTATCCATAACAATACGATAAACTCCCCTTGGTAAATTTAGGCGAGCAACTATTCTGTAACAATAGTCTCATACTTCCCTTACTATCAATCGATCGCTCTGCCGCGACACGATGCTTGCTGATATCGAATCACACATAAATTAGCACTGGTTTTTGATTAAATTATGACTGATACACCTCAAGATTCCTTGCCTTCTGCACCTGCACCCTCCACTAATGCTGTGGATGTCGAAAAGTTAATTCGATCGCTCCGCCGCAAGGAAGGCACTTGGGTAGAGTGGGGACAAGCCTGCACCGCCTTGCAGCAAGCAGGCTGGAGCTCTCAGAAGATTTTTGAAGCAACTGGTTTTGAGCCAATTCAGCAAAATCAAGTCAGCGTCGCAGCCCAAGTTTACACCAGCATGGTCAACGCTGGCGGTTCGGAAGAAGTTCGATCGCACTTTCTACGCAAAGGAAGTGATATTTTATACGAATTTCGGATTTTGTCTCAGACAGAGCGAGCCGGAGCAGCAGCTTTGATCCTAGCCCACAATTTGGATGTTGACGATGCTCGTCAAGTTGCCAAAGCCATGAAGGAGTTTTCGCACTTCGGGAGTCTCCCGCAGGGGTTCACAGACACTCCAGGGGATGCTGTAGCATACCAGTGCTGGCAGTTGGCGAGACAGAAAAGCGATTTGCAAGAGCGATCGCGCTTAATTGCTCGCGGCTTAAAATTAGCTAGCAGCCAAACAGCTAGGGGGCAAATCGAGCAATTGCTCGTAGATTTTACCGTAGTTCCGAGACGCGAAGCGCCCCGCTTACCTACCTACAGAGTCGATTCTGAGGAACAACTGCCCCGGATTGTCCCGGTTGCCGGCAAATTGCCGCTTACTGCGTCAGATTTGATAGCAGTGCCTTTACCGGAGGAAATCGAGCCGTTCCGAATGGTAAAATTTGCCGGAGCCGGAGCTTGGGTGGCGATTCCCGGATGGCAGGTAATTTTGAAAGCCGAAGATCCAGTGGCGATTTTGGAAATGAGCGATCGATTGCCGGTACCGCTGCAAGGTAAAGTTGAAGAAGTTTTGATTATTGCCGATCGGGCCCAAAGACAGTGGGATGCTGAGAGTTATTTCCTCACCGACAACGCAGGCAATTTAGAATTGCAATGGTTTGAAACATCCCCGCAGTTGTCGATTTTGGGACGAGTCGTGCTCGTGATGAGACCGAAGAAGATTCTGGATGAAGATTATACCAAAGATGGATGGCAAATAGACGATTAGTCAGTTGTTAGTTGTCAGTTGTTAGTTGTTAGTTGTTAGTTGTTAGTTGTTAGTTGGTAGTTGTTAGTTGGTAGGGGCGGTGGATGGTGCGTGCGGGCCCTCAGTTGTTAGTTGTCATTAGTAGCAGTAGGGTGTGTCGCTTGCAGACGATATTTGGAGCCAATCGGCAATCTCCGCGCGACGCACCTTCTACCATTGGCCATTTTAAATTAGGAAGGATATCAAGTCCTATCTATCGCAACATTTCGGCGTTTGGTGCGTCGCTACCGATTGTCGATTTGTTCCAAATCTGGTCTGCAAACGACACACCCTACAAACTTCTTCCATTTTCCTGATGACATTGTACGGAAAGCTCGGAGGCGACAGCACTAATGACTAATGACAACTAACAAATAACAACTAACAACTAACAACTAACAAATAACAAATAACAAATAACAAATAACTAATTTACAGTAGGCGGTTTCCCTTCAGAAATCTTCGCAGCCGAATGCTGTTTCTTAAATCGAACAACACCGTAAACCGCAGCAGCAATTAGCAGAAAATAAGGACTGTAAGCCAACATCCAAATACCCAAAGCAAACAAACCGAGCGTCAATTCGCCCACAGAATGAGTCGCTTTCCCCCAAGTTTCCTGCGCCCGCAAACCGAGAGAAGGTTCGGGATCTTGCTGAGCCGAGACTGCGGCTTCTAAAGTTAAACTAATTGTCGAATAAGCTACTTGATTCCGCAAACTTTTTAACTCAGCATCAATCCGCTCGATCGACTCCCGAATATTGCTCAACTCTTGAGCAGCTTTCAACACATCCCCCACAGAACCAGATCGCTCCATAATTTTTAACACAACTTCTTCCGATTTGCGAAGATTCCGCAGCCTAGCGTCATTATCAACTAATTGAGTAGTAACATCCTCAGCCGTAAGCCCTCGATTCTGTACGCTTCCGAGTTTTGCTAAAGCATCTAAAGTAGTTTCTAACTTTGCTTGAGGTACTCGAATCTCCAACGTTGCGGTTGGGCGGATACTAGAATCCGGTGGCTTTTGGTTTTGGAAACCCAAGATATCGCCTTGCTGCTTTTTCACAATCTCGGTAACAGATTTAGTGCTAGTGTCAATTGATTTGACAACGACACTGAGCTCGGCTTTTTTAATCAGTTGGGGAGTAGTTGCTGGAGTTTCTGGAGGTGCTGTTTTGGATACAGCAGAAGTTTTTGGCTGTGCGCCTTGTCTTGTGACTGGGGCGGGCGCCTGTTGGGGTGCAGATGCGACAATTTGGTTTTCGCGACTGCTGGATGAATCCGCGCTACCTCCAGCGCTGGAGGGCGAATTTGCGGCACAACTCGGTAAAGCAATAGCTGAAGATAAAGTTAAAAATGCCGCCACAGCAAAACGAGTTGTGCTGTTGTTGGGTTGGTTTGGGTGGGGCTGGTGCGGCCGGGAATTGGTTTTGAGTTGAGTTTTCATTAGGGTTTTTCCTGTAAACAGGTTTCGGTATTGAATTTTATGCTGGTTTTAATTTAAGCTCGGATAGATGGTGTTAGTTTAGCCGATACAAAAATGGAAACGGTTGGGGTTGAAGATTTTTAGATTTTTAACCGCAGATGAACGCAGATAAACGCGGATGTAATAATGACTGATGAATTTGATTCTGATTTTAGCCGATCGACTACTGAGCTCGATCGCCCTGACAGCGCTTTCTCCGAGTTAGAGCCGGCGGCTTTTTTGGCTGCAGCTTGCGGTAAAATTCGTGACAGCCTGCGTAAGGGGCAGCACGAGATGGCAGATTGGACAGGCGGCCCCCTTGCCGTTTCCGCCGTTCCAGGGGCCGGGAAGTCTACGGGAATGGCCGCTGCGTCCGCAATTGCGATCGCCCGCCATCGGCTTCACAACCGCCGCCAGTTAATTGTGGTGACATTTACGCGATCGGCTGCTGCTAATATTAAAGCTAAAATTCGCCAAAGATTAGGAGAATTGTCTTTATCTCAAGGCGGTTTTGCAGTACACACATTGCACGGTTTAGCTTTAAACATTGCCATGCGCCATCCCGATTTATCGGGTTTAAATTTAGAAAATTCTACCTTAGTGACTCCGACTCAAAGTCACCGCTTAATTCGCACTTGTGTAGAACTTTGGATCGCAGAAAATCCCCGCCGATATCAAATTTTGCTAGAAGGACAGCAATTTGATGGAGAGGAAACAGAGAGGCTGCGGCGACAATCGGTTTTGCGAACGGAGATTTTGCCGCAGTTAGCTAAAACTGTGATTCACGAGGCAAAATCTTCTGGTTTGTCTCCCCAAGAGTTGTTAGAAATGAGCGCTTTAGATTCAGACGACGCCTATGGAATTTTAGCCGTAGCTGGCGGTTTATATCAAAAATATCAGGTTTTGTTGAGGAGTCGAGAATTTATCGATTACGACGAAATGATTTTAGCAGCTTTGCGAGTGTTGGACAATCCGGGAGCAAAGGCGATCGAGCAAAAGCAAGTATTTGCCGTTTTCGAGGACGAAGCCCAGGATTCAACACCTTTGCAGACTGAACTTTTGCAAACATTAGCTCAAGATCCAGACAATCGTAACTCCCCTCCAAATTTTATCAGAGTTGGCGATCCAAATCAAGCGATTAATTCTACATTCACTCCCGCAGACCCGATTTATTTTAACAATTTTTGTGACGAGTGCGAAGTTGAAAATAAGTTAGCGACAATGGACGGTGCAGGTCGCAGCAGCCAGGTAATTATAGATGCAGCTAATTTTATGTTGCAATGGGTAAATCGCTCGGAATTAGCCGGAACCGAACAGCCTTTTCGCAACCAAATTATTCAAACAGTTCCCAGCGATGACCCCCAACAAAATGCCAATCCCGATCCCATTGGGCGCGGTTTAGAATTGTGTACTCCCAGGGATATTTACCATAGTGTTGAATTAATTGGTAAGCGGGTAATTGAGTTAGTTGAGCAATTTTTGCCTGCGGATTTTGAATGGGTAAACCCTGACCAAAATATCGAATCAGGCGGTGAAGCAAGGGATGCAGAGAATAGCCCTAAATTGCCCTTAGAACATCTCAAATCAATGGCAGTTTTGGTGCGGGAAAACAAACAAGGCAAGTTTATCAAAGAAGTTCTAGAAAATCCGCAAAAACACGGATTAAGCTTTGATTTGCGTAAATACGGAATTAAAATTGAGGATGTGGGAGAACGCGACAGACATTCTCAAGTACCTTGGGAAATCTTAACATTGCTGCAATTTCTCGATCGCCCGCACTCACCAGATTATCTGAAAGCAGCCTTAAAGATTTTGAGCGATCGGCAACTCATCCCCAAACAAGACTACAATGCCTTTACCACAAGCCCCGAACAATTCCTCTACCCAGGCCCCCTAGACCCGCAGCAGTCAGATCCCGTGCAGAAATGTCGCTATTTTTGCTGCAGTTTACTGCAAGCACGCTTAGAATTACCACCATACCAAATTATCTCATTTTTAGCCTTAGCGCTGCAATACGACCAAACAGAATTAGCCACAGCCGACAAATTAGCAGAACGAGTAGCAATCCAAACCGCCGGCAACAATTCAATGCACAATATATTAGACGTACTGAGCGAAATTGTCAGTTCCGAAAGATTTGAACCTGTAGATGCAGACGACAAAATAGAAGAACGTTATACCAGCAAAGGTCAACTCACAATTATTACCATGCACAAAGCTAAAGGCTTAGATTGGGATTGTGTATTTTTGCCATTTCTGCACGAACAAACTATCCCCGGAAGTTTGCGAGTTTTGCCACAAACTAGATTTTTAGGAGATTTCACCTTAGCAGAGGTAGCGAGAGCAAAAATTAGAGCGAGTTTGCACGAAAAATATCCTTTACCAAATCTCGGTGAAGCATGGGAACAAGCAGGTTATTTGAAAACAGCAGAAGAGTTTAGATTGCTTTACGTAGCAATGACTAGGGCAAAAAGTTTGCTGTGGATGGCGGCGGAGAATAAAGGGCCTTTTACTTGGAACAAACCAGAGAATTTGCAAACTCAAAAACCTTGTCCGGTGATGCCAGTTTTGAAACAGAGATTTCCTGGGAATGTGATGTTGTAAAATAGATTTTTGAAACGAACCGCGAAGACGCAAAGGACGCGAAGAGAATAAAAAAAAGACTTGCGCCCAAAAAAACTTCTCTTTCTTCCTTTGTGTTCTTAGCGCCTTCGCGGTTCGTTTTAAAAAAAATCTCATTCACAAATGAAATATAATTGCACTCAAACTCACTATGGCCAACCCAGAAATTCGCACAGCTAACGTCACAATTCCTAACAAAGATTTACAAATTGCCGCTTACCTAGCCCAACCCGCCACCTCCGGCGAATTTCCCGCAGTTATTGTGATTCAAGAAATCTTTGGTGTTAACTCGCACATCCGCGAAGTTACTGACAGAATAGCAAAGGAAGGATATGTGGCGATCGCCCCGGCCATCTACCAGCGCCAAGCCCCCAACTTTGAAACCGGTTACGCGCCGGAAGATATCAAAATCGGCAGAGAATACAAAGAACAAACTACCGCATCCGAACTCCTCAGTGACATTCAAGCCACCATCGATTACCTCAAAACTTTACCCTTCGTCAAACAACAAGGTTTTGGCTGCATCGGTTTCTGCTTCGGCGGACACGTAGCCTACCTTGCCGCTACTTTGCCCGAAATCAAGGCTACAGCGTCTTTCTACGGCGCTGGTATCGCTACGAATACCCCCGGTGGCGATACTCGGACGATCGCCCGTACAGCCGACATTAAAGGCACTCTCTACGCCTTTTTTGGCACTCAAGACCCCAGTATTCCCAAAGAACAAGTTGACCAAATCGCCGCCGAATTGGAAAAACACAGAATTCCTCACCAAATTTTCCAGTACAATGCGGATCATGGCTTTTTCTGCGACCATCGCGGCAGTTTCGACGCTACCGCCGCAGCTGAGTCGTGGGTGCAAGTCAAGCACCTATTTCAACAGGAACTTCAACCTGTTTAGAGAGTGGAAGATGGGGAGATGGGGAGAGTGGGAGAATAGGAGAGTGGGAGAGTGGGGGAACATCTTCCTTCTTCCTTCAATATATTTTGACAACTGACAACTGACAACTGACAACTGTCAACTGACAACTGACAACTGACAACTGACAACTGATAAATAAACTGACATGAATTCCAAATCTACAGGTTCTCAAAGCGCAAAAGCATCTTTTTCAATGGATGATTTTGCTAAAGCCCTCGAACAGCACAATTACGAGTTCCAAAAGGGACAAGTCGTGCGCGGCAAAGTGTTCGAGTACGACTCAAACGGTGCGTATGTTGATATCGGTGGCAAGTCTTCGGCTTTTTTGCCGATCGCAGAGGCTGCTTTGAGAACGGTAACGGATTTGTCGGAAGTGGTTCCGCTAAACGAGGAACAGGACTTTTTAATTATCCGGGAACAAGACGCAGACGGCCAAGTTACTCTGTCTCTGAAACAGTTACAAGTTCAGCAAGCTTGGGAAGATTTAGTTGCATTGCAGGAAACCGGTAAAGTGCTTCAGGTGCGGGTTTCTGGCGCGAATAAGGGCGGGGTGACGGTGGACGTTGAGGGAATGCGCGGTTTTATTCCCCGATCGCACTTAGCTCAACGCGATAACATAGAATCGTTAATTGGTCAATCTTTGACGGTGAATTTTTTGGAAGTGGATCGCGATCGAGACAAACTCGTACTTTCCCAGCGGATGGCCGCTCAATCGATCGCCTTCAGTCAGTTGCAAATCGGTCAGTTAGTGGAAGGAAAAGTTAGCAGCCTCAAGCCTTTTGGCGTGTTTGTGGACTTGGAAGGAGTTAGCGGTTTACTCCACATCAAGCAAATCAGCCAAAAATATATTGATAACCTGGCACAGGTTTTTGCTCCCGGTCAACCTATAAAGGCGCTGGTAGTTGACCTCGACGAAGGTCGCGGGCGGATTTCCCTTTCCACTCGGGTACTGGAAAATTATCCAGGGGAAATGGTGGATAAAATGGCTGATGTGATGGATACCGCAGAAGAGCGATCGGAACGTGCTAGAAAGACTCTTTCTTAGGTCTTAATATAATTAAGCTGTTCTCCATTTAAATTGTGTGTCAAGAATCAATCAAACCATTAGTGGGATGTTGCTCTGAGCAGCGTCCCGAATATGCAATTTAAATGGGCGACAGCTTACTACCCCAGGACTGATTTATTCTCTTGTAGGGGTAATCACCCCGTGGTTACTCCAGCCCATGAAATGAGGACAAATCGTCGGTGAAGAGGGTCGGCACGGGACACGACCCTACAAAATTATCATTTTTTGTAGAATGAATCAGCCCTGCTTATCACCCCACTTTTTAAAGCAGTCGGGGCTCTCATTTATCTTCCCTTAACCCCATTAGCTACTACTCCAAATACTTTAATATCGGCTGCATTTAGTTGATCTAAAGCTTTGCTTACCATGTCTCTATCGGTCTTTTCTATTTTTACTATCAGCACTGTACCATTAGTTTGAGAAGCTACTAAATGACCATCAGCTAAACCAATTAAAGGTGGCGTATCGTAAATTACTAAATCAAATAATACCAGGAACTGCTCCATTAAATAGTGCATTTTTTTTGAAGAAAGTAATTTAATTTGATCTGGGGGAATAGTACCAGCAGTGAGGACAAAAAGATTCTCATCGTCAGGTAATCGCTGAATAGCCTCATTTAAACTTAAATCAGAAGTCAAAGCATCACTTAAACCTCTCATATTTGATATGCCAAGGTATGTGTGCAGTTGAGGGAAACGCATATTAGCATCTACTAATAATACTCGCTTACCTACAGCAGAAGCAGTTTTAGCTAAATAAACTGCTACAGTGGATTTACCCTCACCTTTAGCAGTCGAAGTGATAGTTAAAGAACTTATCGGATCTTCAGCATTTAATAACTGAATATTTGCATATAAGTAATGAAATGCCTCAATTAAAGGAAAATCCTTATCATTAGACATTATTATTTGTCTTAAACCTGCGCTGTGAGTTGTTGAATTTACGCTAGTGAACTTACTTGATATCCTTTGCCTCCTACGAGATTTAATTTTCATTGCTTTGGCGATCGGGATAACTCCCAAAAGGGGACGTTTAGCTAAGGATTTAATTTCTTCGGGAGTATGGAAAACAGTATTTAAAACTTCTACTAAGAAACCTACAGCAATACCTAGTAAACTACTAATCACGATCGCTATAGCTAAGTGGCGCTTGGTTGGTTTTGGTATGACTACATGGAGATCGCCATTGTCTTCCGTGAGTAACTGTGGTTTAGATATAATTTGCCAAGAGCCATCAATTTGACCAGCATCTAGTTGTAAGGTTTTTTGTTTTTCTAGGAACAGTTTGAGAGTATCTTTAGCTAGTTCTAGTTTTAATTGTATGTCATCATAGCCACGTTGAGCTTGGGGCATTTGAGTGATTTTTGCTTGCAGTGAATTTTGGCTATTAGTTATCAATCGCTCGCGAGCTTCCAACTGTTCTAGTTGTGATTTCATCTGAAGGAGGACAGACTCAGCTTCTTTTTGCATTAAATCGCGCAAACTTTGCTGTTTTTCCCGCAAAGATTGAATGGGAAGGCTATTTTCATAAAATTGAGTAGAGCTTAAAGCTAATTGCGACTCTATTTCATTTACTTTGCTCATTAAACTTTCATAAGACTTTGGTCTAACATCAACAATCCAGCGATTATCGCCCGTTAAAGATATTTTTTTATAGCTTTCATATTGCTGCCTACTTTCTGCTAGTTGTGCTTGTACTTCGAGGCGACGATTAGCTAAACTATCTAGTTGATCTGATAGGCTGCGGCTGCGTAGTTCTGGTTGATTAAAGTTATACTTAACTCTTAATACTTGTAATTCTTGTTGCAAGTTATCTACTTTCTGCTGGAGGGGTGATATTTGTTTAGCAATAAAATCTATACTTTGTTTGCCAACTCTTAAACGCTCTTGGCCCATATATTCTACGTAATATTTGGCCATTTCTTCCAGCACATATTTTATGCGCTTGGGGTTTGGATCGCGGTATCTAATATCTAGGAGTTTAGTACCCCCCTGCTTTCCATCTCGCAAGAAAGTCACACGTTCGATAGTTAAGCGATTTTTGAGAGTTTTATATTCAATATTTGGATATCTTTTTTGTAATTTATTAATTAATGGCATTAGCACTTCTGCAGTTTTCAAAACCCGCGTCAAACTTTGATAATCCACTGAGGAACCGTCTTCCGCTGATGATTTGATTTTGTTCAAGTCTGTTATACCTAAACTATTATTTTGAGCTTGGACTAAGAGCTTTGATAGCCGATCGTCCGTCGTAAGAGGTTCTACTAAAACAGTAAATTTTCCTTCGTAATCAGAAACAATCTTTTTGGCATTCCAGATAATGAAACTACCGCTCAAAGTAGCTATACTAGCAGCTACTATGGTCATCACCATAAGACGACGCTTGACGACAGCTATTACCCAATTCATATCAAGGACTTGGTCATCCTCTTCTGGGGTACCAGCTAGGTAATTAGCGGAGGGGACAGACAGATATTGAGCATTAAGGTCATTCTTGATGGAAGAAAACAGTTTTTTATCCATAAGACAAATGTTATTTGATTACTAATTTCCTAATAGCTTGAACAGCTCTATGAGCCTGGTAGGAACGAGAATTCCACCAATGATATTACCAAATGGTGCGAGAATCGTATTAATATTGTCCCCCCAGATAGCAGCCCTGGAACGTGCCACTATAATTATATCATTATCTTGAATAAGTGGGTTGGTTTGAGCATCGATTCCTTGATTCAAATTAATTTGTATTTGGGAACGGGATATAGTGCCATTAGGATTCAGCCTGATCAGTTCCACAGCTCTAGAGTTAGCGCGACTTGCTCTGAAACCCCCCGCACTCATAATTGCTTGATTTAAAGTAGTATTAGGAGGTAATTTGAGTCCCCCCGGAGTATTGACTTCTCCGATAACACTCACTTGCACAGTCCCCGGAGCAAAGCTAGCATTAGCTAGAACAGAAACTTCTCCTGGGTCGATCGCCGTCGCGGTCGGGACAAAAATAATATCCCCTTCTTGTAGCATAGTATCTTGAGATGTATCTTGTTCTTGCAAATATTGCCAGAGGTTAATAGTGCTGATTTGTTGTTTGCCGCTTCTAGTATAACGTTGAAGTTGGATTTGGCGAATATCAGCGATTGATGTGATGCCCCCAGCTAGTTGTAAAGCTCGAATGATGGTCGGTTGTCCGTTGGTTCTTTGACCATTTTGGGTATCACCACCGATCACTACATACCTACCCGGGCGCTTCACCTCTCCGAATACTGACACAGTACGGGGTTGCTCTGCTGGTTGAGAAAAGTTAGATTCACTAACTTGATTTACTTCTGCTAAGTTAATTGTTTCTTGAGGGGGAACCAATATTTGATCTCCATCTCGCAACGTTATATCTTGGGTTGTTTGACCAGTTTGTAAATAATCCCATAGGTTATAAGTTATAGTTATTTGTTGGTTGCCATTGACCCGACGTCGGACAATTACTCGGCGGATATCGGCGCTAGCTCGAATACCCCCAGCTTTTTCTAAAGCTTGAGGAAGTGTGGGAAACTGCACCGATGGGCTAGTTCCACCTCCATTAGCTAGAGGTAATAAGTAGGAGCCAGGACGACTTATTTCACCAGACAACCAAATATTTAGCGGGCGGGCAGCTTGTAAGCTGATGGTAACTAAAGGTCTTTTGACGATGCGACCATAAGCTTTAGTGATAACTTGGGCGGCCTGTTCTAAAGTTAATCCTTGAAGGGAAACACTACCAATAATCGGGATTTGAATAGCTCCCCCAGCGGGAATTTGATACTCCCCACTAAGCTGGGGCAAATCGTAGATATCAATTTTGATATTGTCTCCACCACCTAAATAATAGTCAGTATTAATCCTGATTGCGGGGGAGCCGGACTGAGCGAAGTTGGTTTGAGGGTAGGAGAGAGTGAGTACCAGCACCAGCAGTGGCACTTTTAAGGCACGAACGGTAAGCCATTTCATAGGTAGTAACACATTTGATGATAGAGGTAAAGCCATGAAAGATATTTTAAGGGTGCCGATGTTTGCGTTGATGCTTTTCTGTTTAGCGGCCATCTTCTGTGTAACTCTTTATATTTTAGTCGCACGCTATCCCAAATTTGGTGTCACATTAGAAAAGATTTTTGTGGTGATATTTTTTTTAACCTTCACTGGTATCACTGCCATGCCCTTTCCTAAACTCCATCCTAGCGTTTTATATAACTTTAACACTACACCCCCAACAATTATTGGTCAAATTGCTATTTATAGTGCGATGATATTAATGTTATTTCCTCGCTTAACTAAAACTCTCCATAAAACAGTTTATCTAGTCATTAAATGGATATCAGGAGACCCTTTTTTGGGTTTGTTTTTGTTGATGGTGACTCTATCTGGCTTGTGGTCACAAACTCCTGAAATTACTTTACGGGCTGTTTGTGCTCTGTGGCAAATAACACTGGTTTCTATTTATGTCGGTAAACAGTATAGTTGGTCGGAAATTTATGGATTATTGAGATGGCTAAGTGCTATATTAGCTTTGTGGGGAGTTGTGAAAACAAATCAAGCAGCGGACGGTTGTTGGAGAGGAGTTGTCGGTCATAAAAACCCTTTTTCTTTTCAAATGGCTAATACTGCTTCTTTATGGATATTATATGCTTTTAAAGAAAAGAAATATCGATATTTCTCCTTATTTATAACCCTAATAGCTTTAGTGGGGTTGCAAAAAGGTTGTAGTGGTGCTAGTCGAATTTTGACAGTGGTATTAATCAGTTTGTGGAGTTATCTAGCCCTATTAAAAAAATTACCTGTAAAATGGGCTTTTGTCTGCTTTATATTATTTTTGGTGACGAGTATAGGTATAAGTATTTTAGTATTAAATAATTTAGAGGCTATTGTTGTCGATGGTTTGCAAAAAGATATGACTTTAACGGGTAGAACCGATTTTTGGCCTTTAATTATTGATCGAATTAATCAAAATAATCCCCTATTTGGTTATGGGATGGCAGGATTTTGGCAGCCTTGGCGTGGCTTGGACAATCCAGCTTACGGAATTGTGGTAGTTAAAACTGGTTTTGTGCCACCCCACTCTCACAATGGTTTTATCGATCTACTTTGCGAACTGGGTTGGGTCGGATTGTTGTTGTTTATTTTATCATTTTTTAATAATATATTTAGAGGTATAAAGTACCTAGTTAAAGAAAGTTTTCCCGAGTCAGCTTTGCCTTTGTATTTATTAACATTTATGCTAATGACTAATTTGACAGAGACGGGATTATTTGGGATTGGGACTTGTTGGTGTTGGTATGTAGTTTTATCGGTAAAATTGAGCTTAGATACGACAGATAAGGATCATAAAAAATGATGATGTCCGTATTTTGTCAGACTGATTAATCCGGAGACTCGATCGCACAACGTTTAGCCTGAACTCCAATAATAACTAATACCATGTCCGGTTAATTACCATAACAAAAGCGGATCGCACGTGCGGAATGCGAGTCTGATGTAGAAAAAACTCGCATTCCGAACGATCGAACCTGACGTATATCGGTCAGTCAAGACCTCATTTTTTTGAGAACTGTTATATATAGAATGGTGTGCGTAGGTCTAGTTTACTTAACATGACTCGAAGTTGTTTCAGTCTCAACCTGTGCTTGCACCGGCCAAGTATTTTCCATATCTAGTGATTGTTTCGGCTGATAAACTGCTAAGTCAAACCAGAAAGTCGTACCCACATTAACTTCGCTCACTAAATTAATTTTAGTGTGGTGCTTGTCAATAATGTTGCGGACAATCGAAAGACCTAATCCCGTTCCTTCTAGAGTGTGAACTCGGTTTTCTACCCGGAAAAAGCGCTCGAAAATTGCTTTTTGGTCTGCGGTATCTATACCAATACCAGTATCAGAAATTTCTATCCGCACTACCGGAAAATCTATGGAATTAGGTAATAAGTTGTGATTCCCGGATGTGTCGTCTTTGTGGGTTGTCTCCTCCGACTCTATCAAATACGCTCGAATTGCCACCTTGCCGCCAGCCTCGGTAAACTTTAAGGCATTTCCTACTAAATTTGCAAATACTTGCAGCAGCAAATCGTAATGACCTAAAGCGGGCGGCAAACACGGGTCAACTTGTTGCTCTAATTCGATGCCTTTATCCTTGGCATTTAACTGATAAGTCCGCAGGGTTTGTTCAACTGCTTGCGGGAGGTCAACCGCCTCTAATTCATAGATTCGGCAGGATTCCAGGCGCGACAAGTCTAACACGTCGTTGACTAAACGGGTGAGTCGATCGGTTTCTCGATTGGCAATTTCTAGGAATTCCCGGCGTTCGCTTTCTTGCAGGTCTTCTCCGTACTCGTAGAGAGTTTCAATAAAAGATTTGATATTAAATAAAGGCGTTCTCAATTCGTGAGAAATATTACTAATAAAATTGCTTTTAGCCTCATTTAATTCTACTTCGCGGGTGATGTCCTGAACTGTCATGGCGATGCCTTTGAGACTTTCTCGGTACTGTCCAGAACCTTGATTTTTGGAGGCTTCTTCGTAGAAAGTACACTCTACTGCGATCGGGCGTTGCGACTCGGTACAGGTATTTTCTTCGTCACGGACGCAGCTTTTGCAAAGCGGTTCTGCACCAGGGGCTTTGTGGAGAATTACGGTGGTTAGCAGAATCCGAATTGTGCGGTTGACTGGTTCTTTTAGAGAAATCCGAAATTCGCCGCCTTCGCGATCGCCCGCAGCTATTTCCTGCAGGGGTCTTGCCAAATCGCGCTGCACTTCTGCTGGTAAAATCTGCAGGACATTAATTCCCATCGCATTTTTACCTTCCCATCCAAAAATCCGTCGGCCCGTTGGGTTGACTAAAATTACCTGCAAATTCGCATCCAACAACAGCGCCCCGTCAGCAATAGTTGAAACCAAAGTTTCTAACTTCGCTTTTTCCGCTGTCAACTCTTCAATATTTTGTTCTTCATAACTTTCGAGTTTTTCAGCCATCTCGTTAAAACTGCCGATTAACTCACCCAATTCTCCTCCTAAAGGCAGGTCAACTCGCTGCTTGAAATTCCCGCCCGCGATATTTTTGACTCCGAAAACTAATTGTTTGATCGGGTGAGTTATGGTCAGGGCATTAAATACAGCGCCCAAAATTACCATCACCCAAATCGTGACAAATACTGCTAATGTGACATCCCTAGTCAGATTTGAAGAGATAACTGCTGCGGGATTGGGGTTAATGCCGATCGCCAAAACTCCCAAATACTTGTCTTCGTGAATTAGCGGCACAAATACGTCGGTAACTTCTCCATCGGGCGTCAAATGCTGCCGCACCAAAGGCACAGAAGTCAAATTTCTCGCCTCAATGTCGGCGATAAAATTATCCGGGAGTTTAATTTGGCGGCGCAGTGTCAGGGAAGTACGCACCTCGGATTCGGAGAAAGGTATCCCCAGAAAAATATCTCCTCCTTCGTCGGCGTACAGCATATAGCGGACGCTGGAGGTGCTGCTGTAAAATTGTCGGGAAAAGCGGGCGACTTCGGAGCGATCGTTCTTCGCAATCATTGGCGCCACATTTGCCGATAACAGCAAGCCGAGGTCGCGACCGTAGCGGGTATCGTTAAGTCGGGCATCTTCCTGGATAGTATTCACGGCCCAGAAAGTCAAGCCGCTCATAATTAACGAAACTACGAGGGTAGCAGCAGCCATCAGGCGAGTCTGGAGGGTAAAATCCGACCACCAGCGGGCAATAATTTCTCCGATTTTGTTTAGTATGGCCAGCATTTTACCAGTTCACCAGTTCAATATTAAAAACAAGATTAAGTCATTAGTCAGTAGTCAGTAGTCAGTAGTCAGTAGTCATTAGTCATCAGTTAACAGTTAACAGTAGTGCGGGTGTCCCCGCTCGCTTTTCGTCATGGGGCATGGGTCATGGGTCATTAGCGATCGGGCAACAAGGTAAAAGGGAAGAAGATATACACAGCAATCTTTTTAGCGATCGATATTTCACGTTTAATTAGGTAAATTTGCTTAATAGAGTTTTTGGTCGATCGAATTTTCTGCTGCGACTTGTCCGCTACCGCCACCGCAGAGATGCCAAACTTCATTGTTACACTTCTACTTTGAGAATGCTTGGCTTTCCGATGGCGGTCGATCGCGCAATGCCTAATTGCTGCTATCGCCCAGCGCTCGACGGCCGATGTCGCGGCGACAGTAGACACCTTCAAATTGGATGCAATCTACCGCTGTGTAAGCTTTGTTTATAGCTTGTTCCAAAGTTTCCCCCGTCGCAGTCACGCCCAAAACGCGGCCGCCCTCGGTAACTAACTGCTGCTTCAACTGAGTACCGGCGTGAAACACCTCTGCACCTTTGGCTTCAGCTTCCTCAATACCTGTAATAACTTTGCCTTTTTGGTAACTTCCAGGATAGCCCCCCGAAGCCAAAACTACGCACACAGCAGCCCCCGACTTCCAGCGAATGTTGGGATATTCGCCGAGACGCTGCTGACAGCAAGCCAGCACCAAATCTTCCAGGGGAGTTTCCAAGAGGGACAAAACCGCTTGAGTTTCGGGATCTCCGAAACGGCAGTTAAATTCTAAGACTTTCGGTTCTCCTTCCGCTGTAATCATTAAACCTGCGTAGAGAACGCCCCGGTAGTCGATATTGCGTTTTTGCAGCGCTGCGACGGTAGGTTCAAGAATTTCTGTTTGAATCCTTTCCATCAGTTCCGGGGTGACAATTGGGGCTGGGGCGTAGGCTCCCATACCGCCTGTGTTGGCTCCCTTGTCGCCTTCGCCGATGGCTTTGTGGTCTTGGGCCGGCAGCAGGGGTTCTACTACGATTCCGTCGGTGAGGGCGAGAATCGAGACTTCTTGACCTGTTAAAAATTCTTCGACAACGACTCGGATGTTATCGCTGCCGAATTCGCCGCGGAAAATGGTGTGGATGGCACTGTGAGCCATTTTGATGGTAGTAGCAACGGTGACTCCTTTGCCTGATGCGAGTCCGTCTGCTTTGATGACTATGGGAATTCCTTGCTCCACAACGTAGGCTTTGGCGGCTTCTGCGTTTGTAAATACGGCAGCTTTGGGTGTGGGGATGCCTTCGTCGAGCATCAATTGTTTGGCCCAGGATTTGCTCGATTCTATTTGGGCACCGGCTTTAGTGGGGCCAAAAATCATCACTTTTTTTTGTTGGAAGTAGTCAACGATGCCTAGCGATAGGGGCAATTCGGGCCCGACGATCACTAATCCGATGTTGTTGACCATCACAAAGCGTTCGATGCCTTGGAAGTCGTCGATGTTGAGCGACAGATTTTGACAGCCTTTGGTGGTAGCTGTGCCACCGTTGCCCGGTACGCAGAAGACTTGTTTAATCCGCGTAGATTCTAGCAGTTTTTTTACGATCGCGTGTTCGCGACCTCCATTCCCCACAACCAAAACTTTCACAGCATCCTCACCTATAAATTTTGTTCTCTGAATGTTTGATTTTCAGTGTTTGCACCTGTCTATCTGCTTTTTGCAGCGCCCTCAATTATGCCATGCTTGGCGCTAGGCAATTGCTAGATGTGGCACTTTCCTGCAATGCTGCGACTCAACCGCTGTTTCCCAACGGCTGGGTTCGTGCAATATTTAAAGAGTTTCACCGCAGATATTTTAGAGGTAGAACTTCTAAAACAGCTAGTAAATCAAACTATTTTCTAGCTATCAAATGTTCAATTAATGTAATTCATCTGGGGACAAATTGGGATAAAATAGTCAGGTTGATACAAGGAATTTTATTCAGATGAAATCAAATCTAACCGCTGCAAGTTCGCCTGCCAAATTTAAGCGGGTGGGCGTTGTCGGTGGCGGCCAGCTAGCTGCGATGATGGGGGATGCTGCTAGGGCGCTTGGCGTGGAATTGGTAGTGCAAACTCCCGAGGCTACTGACCCGGCTGTTGCTGTGGCTGCGGGTGCTGTTTTGGCGGCTGTTGATGATGTTTTGGCTACGGCTCATTTGGCGGATGACTGTGATGTTGTTACTTTTGAAAATGAGTTTGTAGATTTGGATGGTTTGCGTGTTTTGGAACAGCAAGGTGTGTTATTCTTGCCTGGTTTGTTGTCACTGTCTCCGTTGTTGGATAAGTACGTGCAGCGCTGTTATTTAAAAGATTTAGGTTTGCCAATTCCGAGGTTTATGGCGATCGACAATCTGGCTTCTTTGCACCTAGATTTGAGGCGGAAATCGCAGGGGAAGCAGATGCAAACGGGTGCGGGGGACGATCGCATCCTGAGTGAAGTGGCGATCGACAATTTGGCAATTTCTGTTTCCGACAGCGCACAGATGCAAGGAGACTCGGATTTTTGGGCGAGAGATTTTCCCTTTGTCGTCAAAGTTCGCCGCCACGGTTATGACGGCCAAGGTACTTTTATTGTCAAGGATCGGGAGAGCTTTGAGTCGATTAGTGCTAAACTTAAAGGTCAGTCTTTACTGGTAGAAGAGTATGTGCCGTTCGATCGCGAGTTGGCCGTGATTGCTGCTCGATCGCCCGCTGGAGAAATAGCGATCTATCCGATTGTCGAAACCCAACAGCAAAATCAGGTTTGTCGGGTGGTAATCGCGCCCGCCGATATTAGTTTAGATGTGAAAGCCGAAGCTGGTGCGATCGCCCGCACTCTCCTCAACAGTTTGGAAGCTGTCGGCGTATTCGGCATAGAATTATTTTTAACCGCCGACAATAAGCTGTTAGTCAATGAAATTGCCCCCCGCACCCACAACTCGGGACATTTCACCATCGATGCTTGCGAAACTTCACAATTTGAACAGCATTTGCGCGCAGTTTGTCAACTCCCTTTAGGCAATTGCGATTTGAAATGTGCAGGTGCTGTAATGGTAAATTTGCTCGGCTACGAGTCTGCCGAGTCCGATTATGTAGAAAAACGAAAACAACTGGCACAAATTAGTGGCGCTTTTGTACATTGGTATGGTAAGAAACTATCGCGTCCCGGTCGCAAACTCGGTCACGTTACAGTTGTACTCGACGCAGAATCGGTGCAAAATGGGGAAACGTCCGCGAGTGCGATCGCTCAAACCGTAGAATCCATCTGGTATGCAGCTTAAATTGCTCGAAGCTTGCCAAAATGTGGTTAGTTGCTGTATATTAAATAAAGGTTCTACTGCGACGTTGGTGACTGCCAATAATGTTTTTTTGATCTATAACTCTTAACTCTCGGGAATCAAGATGTTTGGACAGCAGTAAACTGGGCTTGTACCCAGAAACTTTAAGTCCGAGCCAACGGTGCCCACCTGGTAAAATACCAGGTCAAAAGCTGAGGTAAGACGGCGTTGCGGGGAGCCATTATAATTTTGATTGAGATAGGCGCTGTGAAATACGGCTAGCCTATTTTTTTTTGATATAAACGCCTTTACTCATACTACATCTTCAAGTTTTGCCTAAACTCCTCTACGGTTGGCGTTGGTTTAATTCGATGAATCATACTATGGCAATTTGAGCGTAGCACAGTAAAATCATTAAGCGGATCTAGTTGAATCTTTGCCCCGCTCAAGTTGGAAATTGGAACATTATGATGAGCTTCTATGTATCCTCTGCCTATTTCTCCGTATCGAGACTCAAAATCAAAACCGCAAGCTTTGCACTCATATCCTTGCAACTCTTTAACTTTTCTAGATAACGTCTGATTTCGTTCTGTTACTCGATGAAGTCTATACTTTGTCGGATCTTCAAACCATTCTCTTTCTGCTTCATTGTTCTTAGCCTCCTTCTTCAACGAAACCTCCTGGAACAAATCAGAATCAGCCTCCTTCTTCAAAGAAACCTCCTCAAACAGGGAGAAGTAAATTTCAAGCATTTTCATAACATCGCCTACCAACTTCTTATCGTCAGGAAGTGATTCCCTTGAATAAAACTTCGATGCTATGTTTCCTGCTTCATACGCAACTCCAAGCCTTCGAGCAGTAGTTGTCTTTGGAATCGAATCAAGCTTAAGATCGAGAGGATCTGAAAATTCCCTGAGCTTGTCAGAACCAAGCTTATCTTTAAATAGTTTTGCTTGACCCCTTAAAATTTCTCTCGACACCCCAAGTCCGAACTGATCTCTTTTATCTGCTATTCCTTGATTGAGAGAAAGATAAACGCCAGAGAAGTCAGCGCGAAATAAATAAACACAGTAAAACCCCGACATGACACTCTCAGTCACAAGCTTGTTAAATATTGCTATCCAAGGAACTTTAGCCCAAGAGCCATTACCTGCAGAAGCTTTTACCCTATAGATTTCTGGTAATTTTAACGAACCACTTATTGATTTCGGCACTACATTTCTGACATAACGAGCAAATGAATGTCCCTTGAAGTTGTCGTTACTGACCACTGGATATTCAAACATGATTTTTTCAAGGGACTCTCTAAGCGCCATAATCAATAATTAATGTTGCATCTTCAATTTAATTATCGTGCCTCACCAGCAGCTTTCAAATATTAACCCTGCGGATAACCCAGGGGTATAACCCTTAATTATACCGCTACTGCGGTCTCACATTCGTTTGCGCGGTGTCAACTGCCACCAACAACTGCAAGATTAGCCGATCGCCCATCCTGACATATCGCCGCAAATCTCCCTTGCAGAAAGTACCAAAAACGTGATACCTTTGAGCCTTGTGTCCAAATAACACCAGCTCATGCCAAAACTCAAAACTCGCAAAGCAGCCGCAAAGCGCTTTAGAGCGACCGGCACCGGTAAAATTGTGCGCCGCAAAGCCTACAAAAGCCACTTGCTGCAACACAAAAGTTCAGCTCGCAAAAGCCGTCTATCTAAGCTGGTCGTCATTGATGAGACCAACGACGCTAACGTCCGGTTAATGCTTCCATACTTGTAAAGTTTAACGGAAATTAAAAATGACACGGGTAAAACGCGGTAATGTCGCCAGAGCGCGCCGCAAAAAAATTCTCAAATTGGCCAAGGGTTTCCGAGGCGCACAGTCGAAACAGTTCCGCACAGCTAACCAGCGGGTGATGCAGGCCCTGCGTAACAGTTATCGAGATCGCAAAAAACGCAAGCGCGATTTCCGCCGCCTGTGGATTGCTCGGATCAATGCCGCATCTCGCCTACACGGTACAAGTTACAGCAAGCTGATCGGCAACATGAAGAAGGCTAATATCGAAATCAACCGCAAAATGCTGGCACAAATGGCAATCATTGACCCGGCAACTTTCGGTAAAGTGGTAGAAATGGCCAACCGAGCTGCTGCTTGAAAGCTCGATCGGTTTTGAGCAGGAAAAAAGCAGAAGTAGGAAAGATTTAGCTATCTGCCAGAGAAGGAAAACTCCTGATAAATTTAGGAGGTTGAGACTAACTTTTCCTTCTTTGTTCTTACTTCTGAATTCTTGCTTTCTCCGCCATCGCGATCGCCCTATTCGATCGCTACGTGTTTTTTATACAGTTGCAGCAAATTTTCAAGATTGCTGGCGCATTAAAATAAATAAAACCCTCCACAGACCTACCTAATTTAAAAAAAACATGGATAGTAATTTGCTGATTGTTTACCTGTCAGTTCTGCTGGCTATACTTGGCAGCAGTTCCTGGTTTATTGTCCGCCAAATTCTCAAAACTCGGAAGCTGGAAATGTCTCTGGAACGCTTAGAAAATAAGCTGACCACCGAAAAAGGCACAGCACAGGAATACTACCAACTAGGAAGTATCTATGTAGATAAGAAGCTTTATTCGCAGGCTACCGTACTGTTTCAAAAAGCTCTGAAAGCCCAAGAATTAGAAGGCGATGAAAATCCAGCGTTTATTTACAACGCTCTGGGTTTTGCACACTTCGGCCAAGAACAGTACGACATCGCGATCCGCAATTACAAAGAAGCCCTGAAGTTGGATCCCGAATACGTTACATCTCTCAATAATCTGGGTCACGCTTACGAGCGCAAAAAATTAATATCTCAAGCCTTGGAAATGTACGAACAAGCTCTCGCCTGCGATCCAGATAATGCCACTGCTAAAGGACGAGTAGAGTCCCTCAAAAAGCGTTTGGTAATCTATAACTGAGCGCCGGTTCGCACGGAGCAATACAGTTCCCGCAAACCTGGTTTCTCTCAGAAACCGGGTTTTTTATTTTCAGAGAAAAAGATACTCAACTATTCAATACATTAATGCGTTAATTTTTAAGAACAGCAATTCGACCGATCGCTCGATCGCGCGCCCTCGGTGCAGTTTAAACTACTGTCAAGATAAAAACAGTACCTGCAACGCCGGTCAGTCCTAAACAATAGAAGGAGGAGAACGTAGTGACATCAATTCTCGTTGTCGAAGATTCGTGGTTGACTCGCAGGGTAATCTGCAAAATCCTGCGAGCAGAAGGATACGAGACTTGGGAAGCATCGAGCGGCCCGGAAGCTCTAGAAGTGCTGGCCACTAAAACCCCAAACTGTATGCTCTTGGATCTGTTGATGCCGGAAATGGAAGGTAGGGAAGTCCTGCAAGCCATGCGCGATCGAGGATATAAAATTCCAGTCATCGTAATTACCGCAGACATTCAATCCACCACCCGTTGCGAGTGTATCGATCTCGGAGCCCTAGCAGTCATACACAAAATGCCCAACTCAGACGAACTGCTCGGGTGGATCAAAAAAGCTCTCAGTCCCAGCGAGGAGAGTACCCAATGAAATTAACCGATCGACAGATCGATGCTTTGCAAGAACTTGTTAACATCGGTATCGGTCAAGCTGCGGGGATTTTGAACGATATGATCGAATCTCCCATTCGCTTGCAAATCCCCTCCCTCCAAATCCTTTGTCCCGCCGATGTACAAGCACAATTAGAGGGACACCTCAATGGCGAACAAATCGCCGCCGTCCAGCTCAAATTTACAGGCTCCTTTGGAGGCATTGCTCAGCTAGTCTTTCCTACCAACAGCGCAGCCAGTCTAGTCACCATGCTGACCGGGGAAGAAGCCGGAACTCACGACCTAGATGCAGTCAAAATTGGTACGCTGAGTGAAGTGGGAAATATTGTTATTAACGGGGTAATGGGTGCAATCAGCAACGTACTTCAACAACGCCTGAATTACTCAATTCCCAATTACATGGAAGGGACGATCGCTACTTTGCTGACATCTGGCGGTGTGGCTACTGATACAGTTGTTTTATTAGCCCAGACCCGTTTCATTATTGAAAGACTCCACGTTGAAGGAGATATCATCCTCATTTTCAATGTCAATTCCTTTGACACCTTATTGACTGCAATCAATCAACTTGCCGGGGGTCTATGATCCAAGAGAGCAAAACTATTGAGGAAAAGTTTGGAGTTCTCGACAGCGTACCAGTCGGCGCGTGTTTGCTGCGAGACGATTTTGTGGTGCTGTTTTGGAATGTCTGTCTCGAAGACTGGACGAAAATTCCCCGCGACCAAATCTTGGGAACAAATATCAAAACTCATTTTCCTCACCTAAGCCAGCTAAAGTACGCAACTCGCTTCGAGCAAATCTTTGCAGGAGGCCCGCCAACAATTTTTTCTTCTCAAATTCACAAGCACCTGATTCCAGCAACTTGGCAAGACGGCCAGCAGCGCATCCAGCAAACTACTGTGACGGCTGTCCCTGCACTCCCACCGGGCGTTGCCGAACTGGATGTCATCGGCTTGGTTCGATCGACTGTGGAGTTGGAACCAGAAGGTATCGCACCACCAGCAGAAGCAGTTGGTTCTCCAGCGCCCTCAAAGAGTGGGAGTTCAATTTGGCCTTACGACTTTTTGGGATCGAACGGCCAATCGTTTTACGCCCTGTTGGTGATTCAAGACGTGACCGACCTCACTCACCGCATCCAAGCTTACCGCACGATGCGGGATCAAGCTTTGGAAGAAGTGCAAGTGCGGCAGCGCGTCGAGGAAGAATTGCGCGAGAGCCAACATTTCATCCAGCAGATTGCAGACGCGGCACCTTATTTGCTCTACATCTACGATTTGACTGAACAGCGTAACGTCTACGTTAACGGTCAGGCTTTTAAATTGCTCGGCTACCATCCCCAAGAAATTTTACAGATGGAAACGGCTTTGTTTTCCAGTTTGGTGTACCCAGAAGATTTGGAGAAGGTTTCCGCCCACCTGCAAAAATTTCCCCAGGCTCAAGACGGCAGCATTGTTGAGTTGGAGTACCGACTGAAACATCGATCGGGCGAATGGTGCTGGTTCCGCTGTCGCGATCAAGTGTTCGCCCGCACAGCATCAGGTGAACCCGAACAAATTTTCGGCACCGCTCAAGATATTACCGAGTACAAGCGGGCAGAAGAAGCGCTGCGACAGCAAAACGAACGGGAACTGCTGATGGCGACAATTACTCAGCACATCCGCCAGTCTCTGGATTTGGGCGAAGTGCTCAGCACGACTGTCAACGAAGTACGCCAGTTCCTTCAAGCCGATCGAGTGATGATCGTCCGCTTCCACCCCTGTAGTGGCAATCTCTGCGCTGCACCCACGGGGTCAGTAACAGTAGAATCGGTAGCTCCCAACTGCAAGCCGATGCTGGGCGAAACCCTAGACAATTTCTCTTTTGACGAGTTCTATATCGAAGCGTACCAACATCGAGCAATCCGACCCGTGGCCGATGTCTCGGCGGCCGATTTGCCGCCATATCAAATTGACTGGCTCGCACAATTCGCCGTGAAAGCTTATTTGGTAGTGCCACTAGTACAAGGAGAGGAGTTGTGGGGGCTGCTGATGGCGCACCAGTCTCGTCCCCGACAGTGGATGCAGTTAGAGGTGGAGTTGCTGTCGAATCTGGCCGCCCAGTTGGCGATCGCGATCAAGCAAGCAGAACTCTACCAGCAATTGCAAGCAGCCAACCTCAAGTTAGAGCGTTTGGCTACTTTGGACGCACTCACCCAGCTAGCAAACCGCCGCCGGTTCGATCAGTATTTAGACATTGAGTGGCGCAGACAAGCCAGGGAACAAACGCCTCTGTCGCTGATTCTGTGCGATATTGATTCTTTTAAAAGTTACAACGATACCTACGGACATCCAGGGGGAGACGAATGTTTGCGGCAAGTCGCCAGCGCGATCGGCCGTTCAGTCGATCGTCCCGCCGATTTAGTAGCTCGCTACGGAGGCGAAGAATTTGCCGTAATTTTGCCAAATACCGAGATTCAAGGAGCCGTGCGAGTAGCGGAACACATACAGCTCACAATCGCAGCTTTGCAGCTTCCTCACGCTGGTTCTCAGGTGAGCCAATACGTCACCGTCAGTCTGGGTGTAGCGAGTATGGTTCCTGCCTTTGAATCGGGGGCCTCGATTCTGATTGCCGCAGCCGATCGAGCGCTATATGAAGCTAAACGACTTGGGCGCGATCGCATCCAAGTTTACCAAGTAGACCCTGCCTCACCCAAAACCAACGGCACAGCAACTCCCGCGCACCGGGAGGAGTTTTCCCGGCCCAATACTAATTTCCCGTCACCCACAAGCGTTTGACTTCTGCCAATATTTGTGCATTGGGAAGAGACACTGGCAAGAATGCCGGAGCAATACCGTCTGAGATTGAAGACTTTAGATTAAAAATTAAATAATTGAATAATTGGCAATAATATCCTGGGCGATCGATTTAACATAACAAAAACGGTTCGTAGTGCATCCTGGTGTGAGCCTAGGAACCAATCGCGAGCTCGGTCAATCGATTGGAAACCATATAAGCTGTTGCGTCAGAAAGATTGTGTGTGGCGATCGAAATGGCGATCGGGAGCGGGCTTAACAATTTTTGATGGATTCCAGAAATATAGGATTTAAATCCAGTAAAGCCATTGGGGAGCATCTGGTGTTTTGCATTTTAGCGTGCGAGCACTTGATGTGATCGCACTATCATCAAAAAATGCTTTTTGCAAAACACCAGATGCTCCTACCCATTGATACATTTAACAGTATCCCCGTCTGCCCATACCCAGTCTAATTTTGGGCTTTCACATCATCCCAAGAAATCCCCCACCCAACGAGTGCATCTTGAAACAGAAAAGCTTAAGGCGCTGCCGCCGCCCTGCGGTTGGCCACAATCAGATTAGCCTGATACTCTGTCGCTTTTTGCTGAGCCTTTTGATAGTTCGGGCTAGTTGACGGCACGGCTCTCATCAGCCCAACTGCTTTCTGCCACTCGCTTGCTACTGCAATCCACTCATTTTGAGACTGAGCCGTCTGGGCCAACACAGCCGCCTTCTGAGCGTTGTTAACGCCTTCTCTCCAAGGATCTGGCTTAGGCGCGACGGCTTTTGGTGCAGGAGAAGCTGCCTTGGGCGCTGGAGATGTCGGAGCTGGGCTGGCGGGCGCTGCTGTGGGAGAGGCTTTGGGTACAGGAGAGACTGGCTTTGGAGTTGCGCCAGATGCGTTTGGAGAGGGTGCGGTGGGGGTTTTTGATGCGCCAGATGAGGCTTTGGGGGAGGGGGAAGCAGCTTCGGGGACGCTTGGTTCTGGGTTCGAGCCGCCGAAGGGCAAATTTCCCGTGAAGTAAAGCCCTGCGATCGCCACCACAGGCACTAAGATACCCACAGGTATTACCCATTTGGGGAATTGTTTTTTCGCAGGCGTGGCTATATCTTCGTGTTCGTCTTCGTCTTCGTCTTCGTCGCCGTCATCTCGATCGAATTCTGATTCTTGATAATAGTCTTCGTCTTCGGGTTCGACATCATCTAAACCTATAGAATCATCAGGTATTCCACTCTCGGAGGGGTAAAGCGACTCTTCGGGCATTAGATTTATTTCATCTTCCCACGCAGCCGAGCCGTCACCTGTTCGACGTCCGTAAACCTTGACAGTATGAATTGATTCGACTCCCAAATTCGTCATCCCGTTGCGGATGAAATCGACCAATGCCATTTGACTCGGTACTTTGCTGGACTCCAAAATTATGTGGAGGCAGCCGTTGTCCCGCGTCACGTCGGCTTTGATGCCTTTGGGTTGGAGTGTACGGTTGATGCTAGATGCGATCGTATCTGGATCGCCCTGCTTGAGAAGTTCCTGCAGGTTTTGTTGTGTCATGGGTAGCGCTCTTTTTTTTTTGGGGGGGGGTGGAGAGCCGGCAAATAATATTATTAACCGATCGGCGTTAGGCCGCGGACAATATTTATTTACCACATTAGCTTCTAGTGTGGCATTCTGAGACTATTTCTCGTATCTATTCAAAACCTTTTGACCTGCGATCGGGCATTAAGCACCTACGCGCCAGCAAAATTTGTTGTAAAAATTTACACTCATCCCGCCCAACACTGATATTTGCTGTCACAGAGTCGCCATCCGCCCCAATTTTTAGTATTTCCTGCAAGCTCCCTTGATTCATTTGTGGAGTGCATTGAAAATCTAAATAAAATCTAAAAACGACGCTTCGGGCTGCAGATGCAGGAAAAATAAGACATCAGTGAAACAAGCTAGAAAGTTCTATAACTTTGATTTGCAGAGTTGAGACTTCTTCCCGCCCCCGTTTTAAAGAAGCTTCTAATTCTAGGAGCAACGGCAAACTTTTTTGCAGTTTTTCTAAGCTGGCGTTCTTGACTTCTTGACGAAAATAGTATACCCGTTTGGGATTGCCAAGGTCTAGAGATCGAGCAATTTTATCGTCGCCCTCGCCCGCTTGGATCATTGCCTTTACCCACAGCCAAATCCGAAACTTACCAGTCAAGCCTGCCACAATCCTCAAACCAGGCTCGTTTTTGGCCGCTAAGCCCGCCAATAACTCCAAAGCACCTCCCGTATTGCCCTCGCGAATTGCATCGGCTAGTTGGAAGGTATTCTGGGCGTGACAGTGCACTAATGCTGCTACTTCTTCCGGGTTGAGAGGTTGGCTGCGGTTGCCGGCAAAGAGTCGTAATTTTTCCAATTCGCTGTATAGCTGACGGGTATCGCTACCGATGGATTCGGCCAAAAGTTCGATCGCCGTGGCGGTCAATTTGACATTCATTTCGCCGGCAACTTGGCGCGCCCGCTGGGCTAATTCCTTGTCATTCCAAGGCGGAATCGGTGAAAATTCTCGAAATTCGCCGGACTTGTTGAGTAGCTTGGTAGATTTGAGCCGGCTGTCGGGTTTTTTGATGGATGTCAGCAGCAACACTGTTGTAGCGGGAATCACCGGCAGCGTCCGTTCCAATTGGGCCAACAGTTCTGGAGAACACTGCTGGGTGAGAGTCGTATTTGTCAGCCAGACAAAACGGCTGCCGCTACCGAAGGGCGGTGTTAAGGCTCGATCGAGTCCTTCGATCACTGCTTCGGGCCGATCGGCAATTATCTTGTCATAGTTAAAACTAGCCCAGTTGGGGTCGAGGACTGTTTGGCGCAATTTTGTGACTGCTTGCGCGATCGCAAAGTCGTCTTCCCCCCAAAATAGGTAAAACTGCATATTTAAAGCTCTGTACAGGAAAAAATTTGAGTCGCACGATCGTCGGCTTGTCCAACATATCCTGAATCCGACTGTTGGAAGCCCGCACCATAATATAAAATTTGGTGTGGGAGTATTTCACCGCGAGGAAATCAAGATTGGATGATACTTATCAAGCTTACGTAAACCGGGTGGCGCGAATGACGCTGCTGGACTCCTATAAGTCCCAGATGGAACACATCCAGGAATCTCCAAAATTTAAGCCTGATGAAGCCGGTCACAGAAATCCTGTACCTTTTCCGGGTTATTCGGTGATTACGCCACCTGCGGGGGAAGATGCAGAAAATACTGCTCTTTATAGTAATTTGCAGTCAGTCCAACAACGGCTATTGCAGGAAATCGCGGACGGTGCGATCGTAGCACTGCCTCCTGATAGCTTCCATTTAACCGTGGCAGATCTGATTTGGAGCAGCGCTTTTCAAGATGCTTCTGAGAACAATCCAGAATTTGAAGAGCAACTGCGCGATCGAATGAAAGAGTGTTTTGCCACCTGCAAACCATTGGCGGGAGGCCCGGAGATTCGCTGGACTGTGCTGGGGTTGATGGTGATGACTAGGGCTGTGGGTGTTTGTTTGGCACCGACTGACGAAAACTCTTACAAGCAAATTCTAGAGTTTCGGCGCTCGATCTATCAAAATCCCGATTTAATTGCTTTAGGAATTGAACAGCAATATCATTTGACGGCACACATTACTCTGGCTTATTTTGGCGACACCGGGCCGAATTTAGACCGCGATCGTTTGGTCGCCGTGATGTCTGAGTTAAATGACCAATGGCTTGACACGCCACAAGAACTGTGCGTGCACCGAGCCGAACTGCGGAAGTTTGACGATATGACTAGCTACGTGCGGCAACCGGATTGGCCTGTTTTTGAATTTTAACGTAAGCAAGAGGGGAGAAGGAAGAAGGAAGAAGGAAGAAGGAAGAAGGAAGAAGGAAGAGGGAAGAGGGAAGAGGGAAGTTCGGCAACGAGCTAGGTAGGGATTTTAACGGATACAAGTCAGAATTCAGAGGACTCAATCAAGGAAAATTCTCCCACTCTCCATTCTCCCCACTCTCCATTTTCCCCACTCTCCATTTTCGCCACTCTCCATTCTCCGCCTCTCCCATCTCCTCTGTTTTAAGTGTCAGGATACTGCCTATTAAATGCTTTAATTATTCTGGCTTGGTAACAAAATCAAGCAAAAAATTTATGATAAACCCGGAAAAATCAGTAATTCTGGTTTTTTACTTTTTGCTTAAATAGTGACTGTACACGTTGTTGGTATTGGTTTAGATGGAGCTGCTGGGCTGAGCGAATCGGCACGGCAGATTGTAGGAACGGCCGCTCTGCTGGTAGGGAGCGATCGGCATTTGAGCTATTTTCCCGATCGCGGCCGAGAGCGCTGGGTGTTGGAAGATTTAACCGAAGCAATTCTCGAAATTCGGCGCTGGCTGGCGGAAGTACCGCAGTTAGAGGCGGATGCGGAAACTGTGGAAAGGGGCCGAGGTTCGATCGTCATTTTAGTAGCCGGCGACCCCATGTTCCACGGCTGGGGAAAGTTACTAATTTCCCAAATTCCGCCAGATAAATTGACATTTCACCCCCATGTGAGCTCGGTGCAACTGGCCTTCAACCGCTTGCAAATCCCGTGGCAGGATGCTCATTTTGTGGCCTCCCAGGGACGTTATTTTGAGGAATTGACGGCAAAACTCAAGTTAGGTGTGGAAAAAATTGCCGTGCTCGCGGACGAAACTCTCACTCCGGCGGCTTTAGCAAATTTGGTGAAAGCTCTAGATTTGCCGGCACGCTATCAGTTTTGGGTTTGCGAAAATTTGGGTTCTCCAGAGGAGAAGGTTGGCTTGTATTCTCTAGAAGCTTTGCTGCGAGAGTCTTTTTCACTTCTGAGCGTGGTTGTAATGCAGAGGGTGTTCCCGCCTGCAGAAGCTTTGGATTTGGCAAGTTTGCCTTTGTTGGGGATTCCCGATGCAGCTTTTATCGGTGGCGGTGACAGGCTTGGTTTGACGGTGGAACGGGAGGTGCGGGTGTTGGTGCTGGCACAGTTGGCTTTGCGGCCGGAACAAGTTGTCTGGGATGTGGGCGCTGGTAACGGTTCTGTGTCGATCGAGATTGCTCGTTTATTCCCGCAGTCTGAGGTATACGCGATCGAACAAACGGTTTCTGGTACTTCTGCGATCGAACTCAATTGTAGTCGTTTTGAGCTGCAAAACGTGCTTTCGATTCATGGCAGGGCACCGGAAATTTTGCACCGCTTGCGCCCGCCGCACCGGATTTTTATTGGCTGCTGCGGTGAAGGGCTGACCAAAATTTTGGGCGTTTGCGCCCTGCGGCTGCTCGCTGGAGGCTCGATCGTCCTAGCTTTGGATGTTTTTGAGGATATTGCTACTGTTTTGAGCTGGATTGGCGATCGGGTGCGCCGGGAACCGCACTGGAGTTACCGAATTCTGCAGGTGCAGTTGTCGCGTTCTATTTCTGCGGGCAGTTTGACTCGTTTTGAGGCACTGAATCCAATTTCGATTGTGACTATCGATCGACATTTGAATTAATGTCTGATTTTTAACCGCAGATTAATGGCTGTGTTATCTATGTTTTGTTTTTTTATTGAATCTAATCTTTTTTTTACCGCAGAGGGCGCAGAGGGCGCAGAGGAAGAGAATAGGTAATTTTCAAGGGGTTGGGGATATTAGGTTTTAATTTTTAATTAACAAAAGTACGGCTGCTGTTGCTAGCAGTAGCAATATTCCGGCTGCACCGGCTAGGGGTTTTGCGGCTATTCCTGTAATCCATTCTGATACCCTAGAAGTAGGTTTAATTGCGCCTTCTGTATCTACGGTAGTTATACCCCAAATCCAAGCTGCGTGAATGCCGATCGCCAATCCTAAACTGCCATTGTCGGCGATGCGGGCTAATGTTAAAACCATCCCCATCAGCCACAATCCGGGCAGTTGCGGTAGAGTTTCTTTGGCTGCCCAAATTAGATGGGCGATCGCGAAAATGAAACTGGCGATCGCACTTGCTATTAATATTGAGTAATCTTGCTGGAGGATTGTTTGCAAGCAGCCGCGAAAGATTAACTCTTCTGTGGCACTAATCCACAGTCCTAATAACAGAGTCAGCAGACTAGCAGGATTAAAGATTAATGCCCAAAAATTAATGTTTTTTTCGCCTATTTCGGTGGAAGTTTCACCTTTTTTTAACTCGATCCAGCCTACGGTTAATTGCAGACCGAATAAAATTACTAAGCTGATTATTCCTAATCCTAATCCCCCCACTAATGATATCACAACTGCGGGTTGCCAATCCCAACCCCAACTAGCAAAAGTTGTGTTTTCGATCCAACTTGTCGCCCACAAAATGAAGGGTACAATCAGGTATAGAGAAGCGAGTAAAGGTAGTTTTTTGTTTCCCAGGGGTTGGGGTGGATGCCATTTGAGGGCGATCGCCAGCACAATCGCTGCGGGAAGCCACACAACAATCCAAGTCGAGAAAAACAAGATTATTTTGACAATTGCTGGTATTGACGGCGACAGCAGTCGCAGGTTAGTTATACTATTCCACATTTAATGGGTTGCGATCGGTACGCTTCTAATCAGTGAAAAACTTGACATTACTGGACAAATGGCAATAAATGTAACCATCAAAATGGTGAATGGGCGTGGCAGGGTTTCCAACGAATACTCTGCAAGCATACCTTTTCCACCGTCAAATCAAAAGCACCCGATTTCCTGACGGTAACTTTCGACACTTGGAGTTTGAGGGGTGTAAGTGTCCCCACACAGCCAGCATCGAGCCAGTGAGTGCTGAGAACCTAAATGCAGAATATAATCGAGCATAATATATAAGTGAGGGTTTGATGGCAATAGATTTACACAGATTCTTTAAAGCATCCAATCCCAGCCGGACTCTCGATATCAGCCAACCTGAAGATCGACAGTATTACATCGATTTTTCAGAAGTGCGAGGCAGCAATTTAATTAAAGAACTGGGACGCGCTATAATCTTCTCTGAAGATGAACCAAATTGTCAGTTATTCACCGGACATATCGGTTGCGGTAAATCCACCGAGTTATCCCGACTAAAAGCAGAGTTAGAACAAAAAGGCTTCCACGTAGTCTATTTCGAGTCTTCTCAAGACTTAGATATGGCAGATGTGGATATCAGCGATATCTTACTGGCGATCGCCCGTCAAGTGAGCCAGAGTTTGGAGGCAGCTCAAATCCAACTCCAACCAACCCGTTTCCAGAATTTACTCCAAGGAGCTGCCAACCTTTTAAACTCAGAAATCACGGGAATCAAAGCTAAAGTTCCTGTCGTGGGCGATATCGGGATAAATGCAGAACCAGGAAAGTTTTCCCTAGCAGTAGGAATAGGAGAAATCACCACCAAAGCAAAGGATAGTAAAGATATTCGCTCTCTGTTAAGACAACACTTGGAGCCGCGAGTCAATAATATCTTAGAAGCCATTAATCAGGAACTAATTGAACCCGCCCAAAAGCAGCTAAAGCAGCAAGGCAAAGCCGGAATGGTCGTGATTGTTGACAATCTAGACCGGATTGATAGCAAGCCAAGGTCATCAGGAAGAACTCAACCTGAGTACCTTTTTGTTGACCGAGGAGAACAACTCAACAAACTCAAGTGCCACGTTGTCTACACCGTCCCCTTAGTTCTAGCTTTCTCCAATGACAAAGAAAATTTGACTAATCGCTTTGGCTCAGATCCTCAACTGTTGCCGATGGTGCGAGTGCATGAACGAGATGGCAGTCAATGCTCTGAAGGCATTGCTTTGCTCCGAAAAATGATTCTAGCAAGAGCTTTCCCTCATGTAGATTCAGAGCAACGCATCAGCTTAATCTCAGAAGTGTTTGACGCATCAGAAACGTTAGATTACCTCTGTCAAGTCAGCGGCGGTCATGTGCGAAACTTGTTAGTGCTGCTTAATAGCTGTATGAAAAAAGACGACCCGCCTTTTTCGCGCGATTTGGTAGAGCGAGTCATTAGCCAGCGGCGCAGCGAACTGAGTAAAGCAATCACGCCCCACGAATGGGAACTGCTACGGCTGGTAGCGCAACAAAAAACTGTCAGAGGTGAGGAAGAATATCAAACTTTACTGCGGAGTTTATTTGTCTTTGAGTATCGCGATGCAGATGAAAGTTGGTTTGATATCAACCCTATTTTAGCAGAGGCAAAGGAGTTGCAATTATGAATGATTCGTCACCCGAATTAATACAGATTAATCAAGAGTCTTTGAAAACCCTGATCCGGGGAATTACTTGCTTTCAAGAAGAGTTTTCCTTAATTTTAGCCGTTTGCAACTACAGAACATTGCGGGAACAAATTGTGCAGCAGTTGCGGGAACAATGTCCGGTTCAGATGCGGGAATTGGTGCTAGAAAAGTCCGTTCAAACTCTCTACACCAGGATTAAAGAAGAACTGGGTACAGAACAACCTAATGCACTAATGATAGTTGGTCTGGAGTCAGTGCGCGAACTCGACGCGGTTTTGACGGCCACCAATCAGATTCGAGAGGAGTTTCGCAACTTTAACTTTCCTGTAGTGCTATGGGTGACAGATGCGATCCTGTGCAAGCTGATTCGGTTGATTCCAGATTTCCACAGTTGGGCAACGACGGTGGAGTTTCAAATGACCGTGGACGAGTTGATTCAATTCATTCGGCAAACTGTTGATGAGGTGTTTGCTAAGGTTTTAAATTCTCGCGAGAACGTATTTTTAGATAATGCTGCACTAGATATTGAAAATGGTTCTCCGCGTTGCGCTGAGCTGAAGTCAGCTTGTGAAGAATTGCAACATCGAGGGGTGACGTTAGACTCTGAGTTGGAAGCTGGTTTAGAATTTATCCTGGGTCGAGTTGCGGATAATTCCGATGTTGCATCTCGCCAGCATTACGAACAGAGTTTGGCTTTGTGGCAGCAAACAGGCGATCGCGCTCGTTGTGGACTTTTACTATTTTATATTGGACTGTGGTGGCGAAATTATGCAGCACGACATCGCGTGGAGTATCAGCAAGCTGCCGATCGCGCCCGAGACTATTTTCAGCAGTCAATAGAGGCTTTTGAACAAGCCGATCGCCCCGACTTAGCGGCTAAATTTATCAATTTCTTGGCAGAGGTGCTGCATCGGCTGAAGCATTGGCGCGAACTAGAACTCGTGGCGCAAAAAGCCTTAGTTCTCCATCAAACCCATTACGACCAATTCAGACAAGCTCGCATTCATGGCTTTCTCGCTGAAGTGGCATTGTCTAAATCCTTGTGGATTGAGGCAAAACAAGCGGCCGGGCAGGCTCTGTTTATACTAAATGATGCTACAGAGACTATATCAAATCCATCACCGGAACAAAGTGCTTTATTGGATTTAGAACTTTTTTTTCATCAGGGTTGGTATTTGTTTTCCCTAGCGAAAGCACAACAGCAACTCGGTCAGCTATCAGAGGCGATCGCCACTTTAGAAGCTGCAAGAAGTCAAACCAAACCTCAATACGACCCAGAGCTTTACATCCAAATTTTGACAAGTTTGCGAGAAAACTATTTCCAACAAGGACAATACCTCAATGCCTTTCGGATTAAACAAGAGCGACAGGCGATCGAAAGTCAGTTTGGTTTTCGAGCTTTTATCGGTGCAGGGAGGTTGCAGCCAAAACAACAGATTGCCAACCCAGCGTTACCCTCTGCTGAACCGCAAGACGAAGTTGCCCAGGAAATAGCTGCTTCGGGACGGTTGCACAGTGTCGAACGCTTGCTGGAACGCATCGAGCGAGATGACTGCAAACTCACGATCATCCACGGGGAATCAGGGGTTGGCAAAAGCTCGATTGAGCAGGCTGGACTAATCCCTGCTTTAAAACAAAAGCCGATAAATGCCCGCAGTGTTCTGCCAGTTTTACAGCAGGTTTATGCAGATTGGGCTGATGAACTGGCTAAGTGTTTGGCAAAGGAACTGGCAACTATTCAAAAAGGATTTTCTTTAATTATTTCTAGTGTCAAAGAAAGAGAAGATGACGAATCTGATTTTGGGCTTAACTCTCCTACCTTGAGTTTAACAGACTCTCTGCTCGCTCAGTTGCGAAAAAATGCGGAGCATAATCTGTTAACCATTCTGATTTTTGACCAATTTGAAGAATTTTTCTTTATTTGTAAAGACAGCGGACAAAGAAAAAAGTTTTATGATTTTTTGCGCGCTTGCTTAGAGATCCCTTATGTAAAAGTAATCCTTTCCCTTCGAGAAGATTACCTGCATTATTTATTAGAGTGTACGCGATTCACTAGATTTGATGTAATTCATGATAATATTTTGGATAAAAATATTATTTTTTACTTAGGTAACTTTAAGCCAGATGAGGCCAAGTTAGTAATTCAAAGTTTAACTGAAAGAACTCAGTTTGAGTTAGAACCTGCTTTGATTGACGAACTTGTCAAAGATTTAGCAGGAGAAGTTAACGAGGTGCGTCCAGTCGAACTGCAAATTGTGGGTGCACAATTACAATCTGAGAATATTACGACCCTAGCCCAATATCAAAAAAAAGGGCCGAAAGCAGCACTGGTAGCGAGATTTTTAGAAGAAGTTATTAAAGATTGCGGTTCAGAGAATAAGCAGCTTGCTGAACTTGTTTTGTGGTTACTAACAGATGAAAATAGCACTCGTCCCCTCAGAACTCGTGATGATTTAAAAAAAGGTTTAGAAGACTTACTAACAGAGATCAGTCACTTAGAGTTAGTTCTGGAAATTTTTGTTAAGTCTGGGTTGGTATTGCTGTTACCTAGTTTTCCCGACAATCGCTATCAACTGGTTCACGATTATTTGGCTGATTTCGTGCGTCGCCAAAAAAATAATGAACTGATAGAAGAATTGGAAAAAGAAAGAGCGCAAAGAAAGCGCAGTGAAGCTGAGTTAAATCGGGTGCTAAAACGACAATTAAAACTGGCGATGGCCGGCGGAGCTATGATGGCAGTTCTCGCAGTTCTCGCAGGTATATTTGGAGTTGAAGCAAAAATCGGTGAAACTAATGCTGAACTCAAGCAAATTAGCGCCAATTCCGAATCTCTCTGGGCTTCAAATAAAGAGTTAGAGGCGCTAGTAGAAGGTTTAAAAGCTGGAAAAAAGCTTAAATATGGATGGAAAATAGAACCGAATACTAAGAATCAAGTAGTGTCGAGATTGCAAGAGGTTGTTTATAACGTAAGAGAGCGCAACCGATTGGAAGGTCATACCGATACTATCACAGATATTAGTTTTAGCCCTGATGGCAAATTTATTGCTTCTGGTAGTAAAGATAAAACTGTGAAGCTTTGGGACCGCGACGGTAGCGAGAAAAAACCTGCTTTGCAAGGAAAATATGGGAATGAATTTACAAGCGTCGCGTTTAGCCCCGACAGTCAAATTATTGCCGCTGGAAACAAGGATAGTAAAATTTACCTCTGGCGCCTGAATGGCACATTAATTAAAACTTTAACAGAACACAGCGATTGGGTGACAAATATTCGATTTAGTCCAGACGGTAAGACGATTGTTTCTGCTAGCCGGGACAATAGTGTAAGACTTTGGAAAATCGATGGCACTGAGAGTAAAAAGCTGAAAGGGCATACTTCTACTGTTAACATCGTGCGTTTTAGCCCGGACGGTCAAAGGATTGCTTCAGCTAGTGAGGATGGTACTATCAAACTGTGGAGTTTAGAGGGCAAGCAACTTCAATCTATAAGTAGTCCTGGCGTTCTTGACTTGGCATTCAGTCCAGATAACAAAACTCTGAGTATAGCCAGTAGGGATGCTACCGTCAAAATATTGAAATTTGATGGTATTTTACTCACAACATTTAATCCAATATTTTTTAGCAATTCTTTTTTTGCCTGTTTCAGTCCTGATGGTAAGTGGCTAGCCACTTTTGATAAATGGAATAATGGGAATCTTTGGAAGATAGAAGGTAGTAAAATTGAACAGTTGGGAAAAGATTTTAGGCTTCCGCTTGCGACAAGTGGCAGTTTCAGTCCTGACGCTAAAACTATGGCCCTAGCTAGTAAGGATAATGTAGTAAAACTTGTGAGTCTTGATTCAGAGACTTTTGATATTCATGAAGATGGAATGAATAAAAGCAATATTGTAGGGCTAAGCCCTGACAATTTGCCCGTCTCTATTGATGATAACCATTTGAAAATTTGGAACAGCGACGGGACAATGAAAAGTTCCCTAGAACTTGCCGATCGTATGGAAAACGCAAGTTTCAGTCCCGACGCTAAGGTAATTGTTTTAACCGGTACTCAGATTACCACAAAAATCTGGAAGAGTACAGAAAAATTACTGAATACCTTTGAGCTAAATTCGTCATTTCCCGATGTCAGTCCTGATGGTAAGCTCATGGTTACTGTAGAGCGAAATAATACAGCCAAGTTGTGGAGATCGGATGGCAAGCTAATTGCAAGTCTGCAAGATCTGAAAGCACGTATTACCAAGGTATTTTTTAGTCCTGATAGTCAGCTTATTGCTACTGTCAGCCAAGACAATATAGTAAAGCTTTGGAACCATGATGGCAAGTTGATAGGCACTTTGCAAGGCCACACAAAGAAGATTTCAGACGTTATTTTTAGTGGTAACAATCAGCTTATTGCTACTGTCAGTTGGGATAACACACTGAAGCTGTGGAATCGCGACGGTTTACTGATTCAAACAATTGAGAAGTCGACTGAGAGATTAAATCCATGGATTTCTTCCGATAGCAGTCAAGTAAAATTCAGCCCCGACAGTCAGATGTTATTTGTCCCTAGCAATTACAATGACGTGCAACTCTGGGGGCGGAATGGAAAAGTGATTCAAACCCTCAAGGGGCATGATGGACCCGTTTATAGCGCGATTTTCAGCCCCAACAGTCAGATTATTGCTACCATAAGTTCCGCTCGCAAGATGAAACTTTGGAGGCGAAATGGGACTTTGATTACCACTTTACTGGAAAAAATTTATAAAGCTGATGCCAGTTTTAGCCCTGACAGCCAACAGGTTGTCTCAGTTAGTTCTAGTAGTGTCAAACTTTGGGGTATTGACGGTAAAGAAATCGCGACTCTCGCAGATAATAGCGATGATTCTCCTAAAATTAGTTTCAGTCCAGATAGCGCAACCATTATATTGAGAGCTGAGGATAACGTCAAACTTTACAACAGAGCAGGTGGGTTAATTAGAACTATTAATAATGACGGTGCTGACGTTCCTAACATTAGTGTTAGTCAAGATGGCAGACTAATTGCTTCTGTTGAGAGGAATAATGTAGTAAAGCTTTGGAGTAGTAATAGCAAGCTTATCCAATCCCTGAAGGGACATCACAGTAAAATTACTTTAGTCAGTTTTAGCCCAGATAGTAAGATGCTTGCCACTGCGGACAAAGATAATACCGTAAAGCTGTGGCAGAGCGATGGTAAACTCATTCTAAATCTTCAGGGACACGGGAACCGGGTTGAACGTGTGGATTTTGGAGCGGATGGCAAGACATTTGCTGTTTCCGGTGTTGAAGATGTGGTGCAACTCTGGAATAGGGAACACAAAAAGATAGTTGCTACCTTAAAAGGACACCGCGATCGCATCAATAGTGTCAGTTTTAGCCCTACCAGTCAGCTAGTTGCCTCTGCCAGCGATGATAAAACAGTGAGACTGTGGGATTTTGATGGTAATTCACTGCATATTTTAGACAAGCATACAGATAAAGTTAATCGCGTCCGTTTTAGTCCCGACGGTAAGATACTTGCATCTGCCAGTGATGACAAAACCGTAAAAGTTTGGAACTTAAAAGGTGGATTTATTAAAACTCTTGAAAAACATAAAAGTCCTGTTCGGGATGTAATTTTCAATCCGAATAGTTCAAAGATCGCCTCAGCTAGCGATGACAGCACTGTTATCCTCTGGGATTATCAAAGTGGCAAGCTTGAGCATCGCCTATCAGGACACAGTGCGTCTGTTAAAAGTCTTAGTTTCAGCCCAAATGGTGAGATGCTTGCCTCGGCTGATGATAGTGGTGCAGTTAAAATTTGGAGCCGTGATGGGATAATGCTAAAAAGTTTTAACCAGGAAAGTTTGGCTGGTGATAACATCAGCTTCAACTCTGATGGGCAGCAGATTTTTGCCTGGATTCGGGACAAAGAGAATTACTATTACGGTAAACCCTTGCTTTGGAGTATGAATCTCAATGATCTTTTAGGTATCGGTTGTCAGAAAGCACGGAATTATCTGAAGAATAACCCGAATTTACAGAAGAACGATCGCTCTCTTTGCGACTAGCTCTGAAATGGATAGTCAATAATTTCGGTATACTGAATTAAGTGTACCCTGTCAGGCGCGCGTGAATAAGACCCTCAAACCGTCGAAAAATCCTTGCGGGCGATCGTTAAATCTTCTTCTTTTAACAGGTGATATCATGTCCGGTTGATTCGTAGTTATATGGGGGGCGGGTTTATAAAGCTGTGGGCTTTAAAATTAAGAATACTCGTGAATCCGCCCCTACACAACTTGACATTATACAAGAATGAATCAAGATGTTTAAGTATATAACTAATGACTACCGATCGAGCTTGCGCTGAATTTGTCTCAGAGACTGGTACATTTCTGGCAAGCGGTTGTAGACGGCTGCGGCTTTGAGAAATAGTTTGTGGGGAATTGCTGGAACGCCCGTCACGATCGCACCTGCGGGCACGTCGCTGTGAATTCCGGCTTTAGCTGTGGCGATCGCCCCATCTCCGATTTTGGCTTGATTAGCAATTCCCACTTGACCTGCCAAAATTACATTGTTGCCAATTTTTACTCCTCCAGCCATGCCAACGTGAGCAGCAAACGCGCAATTTTTTCCTACTTGACAGCCGTGACCTACGTGTACTAAGTTGTCGATTTTTGTATTCTGGCCGATGCGGGTTTCTCCAACAGCGGGCCTGTCGATCGTGCTGTTGCAGCCAACCTCAACACCCTCTTCTAATACAGTGCAGCCAGACTGCTCCATTTTTACCCACCCGGAGGCTGTCGGCACGAACCCAAAACCTTCGGAACCGATCGCCGCACCGCTGTGAATCACGCAATTTGACCCGATGCGAGTACGTTCGTGGATGACACAATTAGCGTGTAAAACAGTGCCTTTGCCTATTTCCGCATCTGGGTAAATTACGACATTTGGATGAATGCAAACGTTGCTGCCAATTTTGACTTTTGCTTGAATAACGACGTGGGGGCCGATATAGACGTTTTCACCAATTTCTGCTGAGGGGTGAACGACGGCTGAGGGATGAATTTCGGATGGTGGGCGAAACGGTTGATAGAAAAGGGCGATCGTTTCAGCAAACAGCAATCGCGGATCTGCTGCGGCAATCCAAGCGATGTTGCGCTCCGTACATTGAGCTTGGAGGCTTTCATCTAAGGGCAAAATTAAAGCCGAAGCGTTTGTAGTGGCTGTATGAGTGGCAAATTTAGCTCCTTCTATGTAACTTATTTTGCCCGATTCAGCTTCATCGACTGGGGCGGGGCCTGTAATTTCTCGATCGGCAGCAACCGACGCTGTGAGGCTGCGACTGTTGGCTAAATTCAGTTTTCGTACTATTTCGCTAAACTTCATTTATAAAAATTTGTTGTTAACACAGATGGATCATAGTTAAAAGTACCAGCTTTGGAGCACGATCCGAGCAGTTGGCATTGAAAAAACAAAAACGCCGACTTCTCACAGAAATCGGGGTTGTAGCGATCGATTGTTTTTGTCAACTATTGAACGGAAACTGCATCTACATCAACGGTACTCGCTGTAGTGTCCGAGGGGCTGCCGGTGGCTTCGGATGCTGAGGCTGTGTCTGTTTGGCGGGATTTAAAGTAGTCGATCGCCATTTGCGAAACTTCGGAAATCAGCAAAACAGCAATTGCCACATCGTCAATTTGTCCGACGACGGGGAGAAAGTCTGGGGCTATGTCGATCGGGCTTACCAGATATGCCAACGTTCCCAGAATAATCCACCAGCGGTACTTGGGGTTGCGGAGGGTGTCGCGATACCAGTTGTAAACAGATTGTATAGAAAAGTTCATGGGGTTGTCCTCTCGTTATATTTTCAATCTTGACAAATTATCGCTCGAAACGCTTGTGGAGATATCCCCCCTAAGATTGGGAAGAGACTTCTACCTGGGAGTATAGGGAATTGGGGAGGGACAATTTGTCAATCTGTGTCCCAAAGGCGGGGACTCTTGACAACGCCCCTACAGAAACCTGACAGATGAAAGGCGATGGAATTAATCTGTGTTGATCTGCGTCGATCTGCTGTTTAAACAAATCTTCATCTATTAGTTGTATATTGTGATTAAAGCAAGTTACTTAGATTGGGATTTTTAAACTGCAGATGTTAACAGATAAACACAGATGAACGCTGATGGGATTTATCTGTGTTTATCTCCTGTTTAAACAAATCTTCATATCTTTCAATCACGAATCTTGAAACACCCATTTTTGGTCGCCGATCGCAATTTCGCAACCGTTCGCCAACCAAAAAGGGTCGTTAGCAGCCAACCTCTGTCCGCCCACAAAAGTGCCGTTGGAACTGCCGCTATCGACAAGTTGATATCGCTGTTTGCCAACTTCGTCAGTGGCCCTGCGAATCTGGGCGTGGTAGCGCGAACTTTGCGGATCTTGCAATACTAAAGTGTTAGTCGGTTCGCGTCCAATTGTAAAAGGATTTGCCGTTAAACCGATCGCCTGTCCCGAAAATTTGTAGATTAAATATGCGGTGTTTTTGCGATCGCTACTGGCGAGTACCGTCGGTGCAAGTGAAGGTGAATTTCTCGCAGGTGGGAGACTGTTTTGGGCGAGTTGTTCTGTCAGTTGTTGCAAATCGCGATCGAACCCGGCTGCTGTGTCTGAAGCTGGAAGACTTGCAGGAGAATTACCTGAAATTAAGTTTAACTGCTGTACGGGAGATTGAGGAACAATCGGGCGGCCTGCTTCGGCAATTCTCATTTGCAGGGCGGCGGCATTTTCTGCTTCTTGTCGGGCACTCATTCCTTCAACTTGGCGAATAACTCCGTTGGTTTCGGGAAAGCTGACATCGCCAATTCGCACGTCTTCTAAGTTAAAACCTAGAGTATAAAAATCTTGGACGCGATCGAGCAAATTTTGGCGCAGCAACAGCCGTCCTTGACTGATAAGCTGTTGTAGGGGTATTTGCCCGATCGCTAATCCCATACAATCCTTAACTGCACTTGCTAAAACAGCTATAGGATCTGACAATTCCAAAGCTACCCGTTTCGGATCTATAACTTGATAAATAACAGTCAGAGTAGCATCAATTAAAAATCGATCCTTAGACAAAAAATCTCCGTGCGACTGTACATCCAAATTGCGGAGTTTGGTGTCTACGAGGACAATTTGAGACTGTTCCAGCAGGGGAAGGGCAAAGCTGAAATGTCGCCCGGGTTTTAGGGTACGCACGGCGCGGCCGTTTTTGACCAACAAACCCGTGTAACCCGCCCCTATAAAGTCCATGCTAAAGCCGGCCCAGCGTTCGGGTGTGACGGTTTGAATTAGTGGAGAAGCGTTGTTCATGGGAGGGAGTTGAGGGAGGGGAGATTCTACTTTTAGGGTAACAAATTGCTGGGGGCGAGCGATCGGGCGGTGTGCCGGTTCCGCAACCTCTATTCTATACTTCTGGGCTCCCCGCGATTCAGGCGGGACTGGATCTAGTTTTGACCCCAGCAATCCACCTTCTGTTTCTACTGCATTCCCATTTTTACAATCACCCGCCGGGAAGCACTATTTTAAGATTTAGGAAGCGCTACAATGCGATCGATTCCGAGAGTTTTAAACCCGTATTCTAAGATAGTAAACGCTGCTTCAGTTGCTCAACCCCCACCCCAGTTTATATCTATTTGTACTCACTTACTCACTCGGCTTAAATTGCATACATTCGCAAAAAATCTTTAAATTATCTGCGTTGCCTCTGGGGTTTCCCTATAAATCAAAGATTTATGCAATAAGTCTAGTGGGTCGATCGCCCTTTCATTCACCTCACCAAAAACGCCGCACACTCAACATGAGAAGTCTGAGGAAAGAAATCCGCCGGCTGCACTCGCGCTAACTTATAATCCCCATTTTCGCACAAAATCTTCAGGTCGCGAGCCAAAGTAGCAGGCTTGCAGCTAACATAAACAATGCGATTTGGTTTGATTTCCTTGATAGCTTCCAAAACCGCGCGATCGCACCCTTTCCTTGGCGGATCTAGCAGCACAATATCCGGTGTCAATCCCAAGGATGGCAGCAAACTCTCTACAGTTCCCACCTGAAACTCGACATTTCTCACGTCATTTAACTCAGCATTTAATCTGGCTTGTTCGATCGCCGCCGGTTGCACTTCTAAACCTATCGCTATTTTTACTTGTTTTGCCAGGGGTAAAGTAAAAGTACCAATGCCGCAGTAAGCGTCAACCAAAACCTCGTTTCCCTGCAAACTTAATTCCCCTACCATCACCTCTAACAACGCTTCAGCCGCCTCTGTATTAACCTGAAAAAAAGTATCGGCTCTTAGCTGAAAATTCATCCCAGCAAATCTTTCTCGCAGATAAGAACGACCCGCAATGCAGCGAGTTTCGGAACCAAAAATCACATTAGTTTGAGCGGGGTTTATATTCAAACAAACACCTACGAGTTGAGGATATTGTTTCAGCCACTCTGATGCTTGCTCTTCGAGTCCCGGCAACTCTCCAGTGCGAACTATTAAAGTTAGCAGCATCTCGCCGGTGCGCCGTCCGATCCGCAAGGACAAGTGACGCAATTCTCCTGTATGTTTCTTTTCGTCGTAGACTGGCCAATCCCGCCAGTGGATGTCTTCTTTGACTTCTTTTAACAAAGGATTGAGGCGCGGGTCTTGCACCGGACACTGATTGAGATTGACTAATTTGTGGGTACTTTTTTGATAGTAACCTGCTTGAACTTGACCTGTTGCAGATAGTGCCACGGGATAAGTCGCTTTGTTGCGGTATCCCAAAAATTGGGAAAATCCCTCGATTTTTCCCGTTAAAATTTCATCGACTTGCAGATTGCTAAATCCGCCAATCCTTTCCAAGGCTTGAATGATTTGATTTTGCTTGGCTGCAAGCTGATATTGATAATCTACGTGCTGCCACTGACAGCCGCCGCACTTGTCGGCGACAATGCAGTTAGCTCGGATGCGGTGTTCGGATGTTTCGAGAAGTGTGTCCAGCTTGCCTGTAGCATAGGTGGATTTGACTTGCACGAGGCGCACAAGGACTCGATCGCCCGTCACGGTATCGGGCACAAACACCACTAACTCACCAAAACGACCAACTCCGTCGCCGGTGTCTGTCAAGTCGGTAATCTCTATCTCAATCAGTTGACCTTGCTGGCAAGGGTTTGCCAATTTCGTCGAGTTTGGGGTCGGGAATTTAGATTTGGTCACAAGTAGTCGTGGTAGGATTTAATATGGTAATGCAATATCGCTCTCTCTTTCCTGAGATAAGTCGTAGCGAAGAAGCGGGGCGTAAGCCATCGCACTCAAACTCAATTGCAGGCTGTCTTCCTGCTGTTGAACGTCTTGCTGCTAAAGCCAAACTTCAACCGGGGAGTCGAGCTTGTCGCGAGTGGCCTCGATATCGTCGGTGCGATATGCTGTTGGGGCGATTTAGCAAAAACTCGTTAAACAGTCAAAGTGTCTGCCGACATCAAAACTCTCACTCGCAATTTTTGAGTTTTTCCCGCAGTACCCTGGAACACAAGGAAACTGGCTTGAACATCAAGCATAACGCTTGGGGAGATTTACCCTCTACTTCTAGGATTGATAAATGTTAGGAGCAAGGCAAGTCTGCGAACCAAGAATCCCGTCGCCAACGGATGGGAATGTTTATTAATGTTATCCTCAAATTTGAATAACAATGAGCGTAGTTAGCCAATTTATTCTCCAAGCCGACGACGAACTTCGTTATCCCAGTACCGGCGAACTCCAAAGTATCAATGATTTCTTTAAAACCGGAGAACAGCGGGTGCGTATTGCTACTGCGCTGTCTGACAGTGAGAAGAAAATTGTTGAAGAAGCTAGTAAAAAACTCTGGAAAAAACGACCTGATTTTATCTCTCCTGGGGGCAATGCTTACGGCCAGCGCGAACGGGCTTTGTGTCTGCGCGACTACGGTTGGTACTTGCGCCTGATTACCTACGGTATCTTGGCGGGTGACAAGGAGCCGATCGAAAGCATCGGTTTGATTGGCGTTCGGGAAATGTATAATTCTCTGGGCGTTCCTGTTCCTGGCATGGTCGAAGCTATCCGCTGTTTGAAGGAAGCTTCTTTGGCTTTGCTCAATCAGGATGATGCTAAGGAAGCAGCTCCTTATTTTGATTATATCGCTCAGGCAATGTCTTAATTGCTTTGGTGATTGCTTTCATGAATGTGGCGGAGCATTCGCGGGTGATTTTTGGGGTGATTTGATCTCGCAATTGCTCGCAAATGTTTCGCTTCTGTTTTTTGGCAAGGAAATCTGCCTCATTTCTGCTAGGAAGCAATGCTGTTTAAGCTTTCCCAGATGTTGAGTTCGTCTTGTCTTTCAATGCACATTTGATTTAAAAAGTCAAGGGTTTTTGGGAGAGATTGTTTTTTGAATTTCCGGCTGTCGTACAGAATGGATGTTTTGAGCTGCGAGAGTTCTCCAAGGGTAGGGCAGGTTTGGATCTGATGGGCGATCGCATTTTGCCATTCTTCCAGCCTGCGGTACGAGATAAATTGTCCGCCTCTGTCCCGCCGATGCACGAAAACCACGAAAGCCCAGGATTCGACTCGCTTAATCAGGTTTTGGCTGATTTTGAGCAGTTGGGCGATCGACTTTACGGTGATGCGGAGCTTTTTCGAGGGTTGGATGCGGCGAAACAGTGCTGTCATAGCTGAGTCACTCCTGAACTTGGGTGAGTTAATTTGTGTTCGTCTTTGGATCTTACTATATCATATCATTCTACACGAATGCAGAGAAGTTGCAGTAATGTTTCTAAATGTGTAATGCTCAAACCCTCTGTGCTGCCTTGAGCAAGGCAAAAGTACAGCTAGCTTAAGAGTTAAATTGGATCTGTAAAATGCCGGGATTTCTTGACTTTAAGGCTGTCGTCGATCGGGAAAAACTGCGCCCTGTGCGATTTACGGATACGGGACGCGGTAGATTGGGCAAACTTCTGAAAGCAGCTAGAGAGATTCGGGGCTGGTCAATTATTGAAACAGAAATGGTCACAAAAGAATACGAGGCCGCTCTGTTTCGGACAGCCGGAGATCCTGTACCAAAAGATGTCGGTATTAGTAATGCTACTGTTAGTCGCTACGAACGCGGGAAGTTAGAAAGTTTGGATTGGCGATCGCTCTCTCTGTTATGCTTTGTCCTCAAGCCGATCGACCCGGTGACAGGGGAAGCCCTCGAACCGACAAATGCGCTTTACATTGCGTGCGAACATCCGCCGTACAACGATGCGAAGCTTTACGAGTAGTTGATTGCTGACATCTGAACTGATGCAACCAAATTCTTGAGATGGGGAGTTTTGAACCGCAGATATTAGCGGGTGAACGCTGATGAACGCTGATGTCATTTTATCTGTGTTTATCTGCGGTGATTGATTACCGATCGCCCTTTTGTTTAGCAATTAAAGCTTTAGCTTGCTGCCACAGAGATTCTAACTCTTCTGCGGGATAATCTGACAAAGGTCGATCGCACGCAGCCTCCACCATAGCAAACCGCTGCACAAAGCGATCGTTTGTTCCTTGCAAAGCAGCCGACGGATCTAAATCGTACCACCGAGCTAATTGAATCAACACAAACATAATATCTCCCAATTCTGACTGCTGCGCTGCCTTATCCTCGTGTTTGAGAGCGTGTTCAAATTCTGCCATTTCTTCGTGAAATTTATCCCAAACGCCCTCTAAATTGTCCCAATCAAAACTCACTTCCGCAGCTTTCTGAGAGATTTTCATCCCGGCGGTTATCGGCGGCAAAGTGCTGGCATAACGGCTCATTTTCGAGGCTAAAGTTGGCGGTTTTTCCGAAGTTGTGCCTTTTTCTGCGGCTTTGATTTTTTCCCAGTTTTCGTTGACTTCATCCACGCTGTTGAGTTCGACATCGCCGAAGACGTGGGGATGTCGCCGAATTAGTTTTTCTGTAATGCCCGCAGCGATTTCGGCGAAGGTAAACTGATTGGATTCGCTGGCAATTTGAGCTTGCAGAATTACCTGTAACAGTAAGTCGCCCAATTCTTCGACGATCGCATCTTTATCTCCTTTGCGAATCGCGTCGGCGGTTTCATAAGCTTCTTCGATGATGTGAGGAATTAGAGTTTGGGGAGTTTGGGCTAAATCCCAAGGACATCCGCCGTCTGGCGATCGCAATTTAGCCACAACTTCTATAAGTTCTTCGAGTGCTGTGAGCGATCGGCTGTGGGAATTAGACATAATAATTTACCTTTTATATCCACCGCCAAGACGGTTATAACGTTGTTAATGGCTCCAACTATTGATTTTATTACTTCTTCCTTCTTCCTTCTTCCTTCTTCCTTCTTCCTTCTGCTATAGATTTGCTGGAAGTGCGACGGGTTGGTTGGCGTTTGCGCCTCTTAATTGTGCCAGGAGGGCGCAATCCGCTCAATCCTTTCTTTTTGAATCTTTTGTAAGCAGAGCCGCCCCAATCGCTCAGATAGTGGCTCATAGCGCCCAATTCTAGACCGATGTAAACGGCTAAAATTTCGATGTGGTGTTCCCAGATCGATCGCCCATAACTCAAAACCACATCCTGCCAATTCCCGCCGAAGTTTCCGACTTTTTCGGCAATTGCCAATCCCAACAATCCGAAAACCACGATCCAGATAGCGAGGTACAAGATTCGCAAAGCAGTGCCAATCAGAGGGCCGTGGGACAAAAAAGAGCGGTGGCGCAGGCTTTTTTGGTACGGGAGCCAAATCGGTTTGAACCATCCCCAGCGCTGATACTGGCAGGAGTAGATATCCAAGTCGGGGCCAAACATCAGCCCGCCGAATAAGAAACTGCCGGAAACGAGCAAAGTCAGGTTGCTGCTCTGAGTCTGGCCAAAGGTGAGGGCTGCCACCAAGGGCAAACTCCACAGGGTTATTTGATCGTGGGTGCGGCCAGAGGGCATTTAAAGTTTAGGATTTTTTTTACTTGATCTTTCTGAGTTACTGTGATATGATAAATCCCGGTGAGTGCAATTGGGTGATTAGCTCAGTGGTAGAGCGCCTGCTTTACACGCAGGATGCCGTAGGTTCAAATCCTACATTACCCATCCGATAACTCAATATCAACAGTTTCAGCCGTTTTTAGCCGTCAAGCCGAGAACGGCTGTTGCTGTTGAGAGTTGACTGTTAAATTGGGTGACGACTAAATTTAACATTCTGTGGCGGATGTCTCAAAAGTTGGCACCCAATGCTAGAAAATTAATTTATCGAAAATTTGGGTCTAAAACCCCGTCCTTTAACGAAGTGGAGGACGGCTTTACACATACTCAGTAAGTGTGTAAAATAATTTCATGCTAAACATGACGTGGGAATTCAAACTAGAACCAACTCCAGAACAGGTCGATACTATCGAGCGGATATTCGCTGTGTGTCGTTCTGTATGGAACTTTGCTTTGCGGGAGCGCAAAGACTGGTTGAATTCCCGCAAGTCGCCTGTAAATGCTTGTTCCATCGAACAGGAGTACATACTCAGGGCTGACGAGCCCTACCCTAGTTACCACACTCAGGCTAAACGATTGACTCTTGCCAAAGAGCAATTTCCCCTCCTCACGAGCGTACATTCGCAAGTATTACAACAAGTCTTAAGAACGCTGGACAGGGCATTTGAGGACATGAGAGCGAAGAAACTAGGCTTCCCTCGCTTCAAGAACAAATACCGAATGCGATCGTTTGTGTTTCCTCAATTGGGCAAAAATCCCATCAATGGAAGTTTGCTGAAATTGCCTCAACTAGGGTGGATTCGTTTGCGCTTGTCACGCCAAATCCCAGGGGGATTTGAAATTAAACAAGCCAGGGTTGTACGACGGGCATCGGGATATTTTGTCATGTTGTCATTACAGTTAAATGTATCAGTGCCAGATACACCCATATCCGGTCATCCGCGAGGTTTGGATTTAGGGTTTGATAAGTTTGTAGCTACTAGCGATAACGAGCAAATTGCTAGACCTCGCTTCCTGCAAACTCTACAACGCGAGTTGAAATTACTGCAACGTAGATTAAAGCATAAGAAGAAAGGGTCGAATAACAGACATAAGCTCAATCAAAAAATAGCCAGAATTCATCAACAGATTACTGACACCAGGAAAGACTGGCACTTTAAGTTAGCCCACCGTATGAGTGACGGCGTAGGGATGATATTTGTTGAAGACATCGACTTTCGCTCTTGGGCCAGAGGAATGTTGAGTAAACATAGTGCCGATGCTGGATTCGGTCAATTCGTCAACATACTGCAATGGGTGTGCTTTAAACGAGGTGTTTTCTTTGCCAAGGTAGACAAGGACTACACATCACAACAATGTCCTGAGTGTGGGACGCATACGGGCAAAAAGCACCTAGACGAAAGAATTCATTCTTGTCCAGTGTGTTTCTTTACTGCATCGCGTGATGTGGCAGCGGCACAGGTGGTTAGAAATCGTGGGTTGGAACTAATTTCTGGGCTAGGGCATAGCCTGGAAGTAAAACAAACTGTCTGTGGACTGGATGCGGCGGGGACTGGTGGTAAAGTCAGTCTAGCTGGCACGGGACGAAGCAGAAAACTCAAGAAGTGATTCTTGGGAATCACCCTCCCTTTAGGGCGGTGAGGATGTCAATGATTTTCTTTTTTAGAACCTTGTATATGAAGCCTAAAATAACTAGCCCGATCGCGTGGCAGCAAGCTGAACTGCTCATGCAGCCCGCCATGATCCGAGTCCTCGACAACATCCGCAAACAATTAGAGGAGTCCCCTTGGACGGGAACTTATCAAAACGTGGAGGTTCCAATTCCCGGCTATCAACTAATTTTAGAGCATCAAGGCGAGCAAAAATCCGTCGATATTTGGGAACTTTGCTATCAAATCTGCTTTGTCAACTACCCGCCAGCCCACAGTCAAATCCAAAGCCAAGAAGTTGTAATTGACACTAGCTTGATTGAAGAAGACACTGGCGATGTAGATTGGAATCGTCTTGATGCCAAAGCCAGTCAATTAATACAAGAAATATTCGCCAATTTGGGCAAATAGTCAGTTGACAGTTGTCAGTTATCTGTTGTCAGTGATGAGCTTTCCAGCCAACAGCGAACAGTCATCAGTCAACAGTCAACAGTCAACAGTTAACAGTAAACAAAATCTTATGATTCAAGAATTGCACGACATTCAAGCAGCGGCCGGTGCTACTTTTGCAGAGTTAACAACCAAAGAAATTGTGCCAGTCAGTTTTGGTAACGACGCAGAAGCGATCGCAGCAACGAAACAAGGTGTGGCTTTGTACGATCGCACTCACTGGGGACGCATTCAAATCTCAGACAGCGATCGCCTGCGATTCCTGCACAATCAAAGCACCAATAACTTTAACATACTCAAACCCGGTCAAGGTTGCGACACCGTTTTCGTGACTTCCACCGCCCGGACGATCGACCTCGCCACCGCTTACGCGACAGAAGATGCCGTATTGTTGTTAGTTTCAGCCAACCGCCGCCGCCAATTGCTGGAATTGCTCGATCGCTATATTTTCCCAATGGATCGCGTCGAGTTAACAGATTTAACCGATACAACTGTTGCTTTCAGTGTCCTCGGCCCGGAAAGCACTCAACTATTAGAAAAAATCGGAGTTACCGAACTAGAAAATCAACCTTACGCTACTCACAAATTGATAAATTTTGCAGGTATGGAAGTCCGAGTTGCGGTTGGTAGCGGTTTAGCAACTCCCGGATACACGTTAATTGCGCCAGCAAGCGATGCAGCAAGCTTGTGGCATGAATTAGTCCAAGCTGGGGCTGTACCGATGGGCGATCGCGTGTGGGAACAACTGCGAATCGAACAAGGTCGCCCCGCCCCCGATTTTGAACTCACCGACGATTACAACCCCCTAGAAGCCCGTTTGTCAAACACCATTTCCTACGACAAAGGTTGCTACATCGGTCAAGAAACCATTGCCAGATTGAACACCTACAAAGGAGTAAAACAGGAACTTTGGGGCGTGGAATTGAGCGGCGCAGTTGCACCCGGAACAATCATCACAATCGCAGAAGAAAAAGTCGGCAAACTCACCAGTTTTGTGCAAACAGAATCTGGTTTTTTTGGTCTTGCTTACATCCGCACAAAAGCAGGCGGCCCAGGGCTAAAAGTGCAATTAGGAGAAATTGCCGGAGAAGTAGTCAATATACCTTTTTTAAGTTAGCAAGCTGTTGACTGTTGGCTGTTGGCTGTTTGAACAATGCCGATTTAACCGGAAATGATATTAATTCCCCATTCCGAGAAACTTGAGTTAAATGATTACATATTCATCGTTCAAAACAGCTTGACTCACCTGCAGTTTCGGCTCTACAGCATCGCTGTAATGAGTTTCAATATGCTTGATGAAACTTTCCCGATAAGCTTTGAGATACGAGTTAACTTGTTCGATATCCTGCTCTCCTGTCGCATAATGACTATCTCTTCTAAAGCGCCCAGATTCTTTGACAAAAGCCATGTCAACTTGCCACAAAGCTGCATCAATCGGACGATATCCCAAATCAACAATATCGTAAGCTACGAATCCTTGGGACTTCATAAAACTCATGACATCATACATTTGACCAAATAAAGTAACTTCAACAATTACATATTCCGTCTGCTGCAAAATTTCCGCTGCTCCCGCTAAAACATCTAATTCCTGTCCGTCTACATCGACTTTAATTAAATACGGGCCTGGTAAATTTCTTTCTCTGCATATTCCGTCTAGCGTAATTGCAGGTATGTTTCTCAAATAAGGATTGCTGCTGTCGGTAACGCGATTTTCTGAAATTGAAGAATGCAACATAGATGGACTGACATTCAGGGTGAAAACTCCCGATTTTTTGGTGGCTGCAGCAATAATATATTCTGCACTTGGGAGTTTCCGGCAAATTTTGGCGAGATAAGGTTCATTTTCGGCGATGGGTTCAATTAGTAAATGTCGCGAATTCGGAAAGGTTTCGTAGAGGTTAAAAGTTCCCAATGCCGCGCCGACATCTATGACTGTTTTAGGTTCAAAACCTAAGTTTTTAGCCAGCAACAAGCTACCTGACATGGTGTTTCTGGGAACTCCTATTTCTTGTGCGCTCATAATTATTTTCCTGATTTTAATAAGATGGATAAAATTGATATTGTATCCGGCAAATAGAGGCATAGCCTCGCCTCTGGTGCATTACCAGGTTCTTCCTGGTAAGGAGGAATTATTTAATATTTTCGCAACCAACGGCTTCGGAAATTGAATTAAATCCTTTTTCATCTAATTTTTGCAGCAAACCTTCCAAAATTCGGCGCACCATCCAAGGGCCTTCGTACACCCAACCTGTGTAGACTTGAATTAAACTCGCGCCGGCGGCGATTTTTTCCCAAGCATCTTGGGCGGTGAAAATGCCGCCAACTCCTATTATGGGTAGTTCGCCTTTTGTATATTGCCAGATAAATCGGATGATTTCTGTCGATCGCCCCCGCACTGGTATTCCACTAATTCCGCCGGCTTCTTCGGTGATGGGTTTGCCGGTTTCTGGCAATATTTGGGTTGTCAATCCGTCGCGCCGGATGGTGGTGTTTGTGGCGATAATTCCTGCTAGTTGGTAGGTTTTGGCGATGTCGAGGATTGATGCGATATCCTCCATCTCCAAATCCGGCGCAATTTTGACTAAAATTGGCTTGATTCCCCGGTTTTCTTGTTGCAAAATTTCCAAAATTGTGCTAAGCCCCGCAGCATCTTGGAGCGATCGCAATCCAGGCGTATTTGGAGATGAAACGTTGACTACAAAATAATCCCCCCAATCTTTGAGCAGCTTAAAACTCTCCAAATAATCGGCGGCTGCCTGCTCTAACGGTGTTACCTTAGATTTACCGAGATTGATGCCGATCGGGTAAGGTGACTGAGGCATGGAACGCGAGGCCTCGGATTTTGAGTGTTTCTGGGAAGCCTTAAACCGGGCGGCCATTGCTGCGGCTCCTTGATTGTTAAAGCCCATGCGGTTGAGGGCTGCGCTGTCAGCCTCTAAGCGAAACAAGCGAGGTTGGGGGTTTCCCGGCTGCGCTTGGCTGGTGACTGTACCCATTTCGGCAAAGCCAAAGCCAAAATTTGCCCAAATGTCTGCTGCTTGGCCGTTTTTATCAAATCCGGCGGCCAAACCGACAGGGTTTTTGAAGCTTATTCCCCACTTCGATTGTTCGAGGCGAGAATCTTGCACTCCCAAAGATTTTTGCAATCGCCAGAGCATTTGGCTGGTTGCTGGGTTTGACTGGGTTCTGGCTGCGAGTTCGAGAATTTGGAGAGTGCGGTTGTGCAGCCACTCGGCATCGGTTTTCAATACGGAAAACAACAACGGGCGCACGCTCGATTGATATATATCCAATGACTTGTCCTGGGGCACTTGACAAATGAGAAATTAGAAGGGAAATAAAAATATTCAGGAGCCGACGACAATGAAGCGAAGATTTTTACTTCAACTTGCGATCGACTTTATTTAATGTTTGAGATTGAATCATAATTGAGACGATTATATTATAGGTTGATTGTTTTTAATTTTAATTTTTAATTTTTTTGAGTTGGTAATTTGAAATTGGACAAAGGTGTGGGGAAGTTGGAAAATGGGGCATGAGCAAAGATCGAAGGATTTAGACGAACAAATGGCGGGCCTGGAGCGCGTTCTCCAAACTCTGCGAGAAGAGGAGAATGTGGAAGTGTTGCTGGAAACCACTCTGGGTTACTTGCAAGCGGAATTTGATTGGCGGTTGATTTGGATCGGGTTGTACGATCGACAAGCTCACCGATTGTTCGGGAAAGGCGGCATGACTCCTAACGGCGACTTGTCTTTTCTAAAACAGCGGTTTGCCCTGAATCCGGGGGATTTGCTCGAACAAGTGGTGATTCAACTGCGCCCGGTGGGAGTCCCGGATTTGCGATCGGAAAATAGAGCGGGAGAATGGCGCAAGGCAGCTCAAACTTTCAACGTTCAAGGCACGACTCTGTTTCCGTTGCGCTACAAAGACCGCTGCTACGGCGTGATTTTACTGGGGACAGACCAGTGGGGAGCGTCGCCAAAGTCGGAGGAAAAAACGCAGTTGGCGATCGTATTTGGAGCGCTGGCAACTGCTCTTTATCAAATAGAAAAAGATTGGCAGCGAGAACAAGTCAAACACCCAGATGAGTCTCTATTAGCGCTGATTTCGCAGTTGCGGGAATTGCGATCGCTCGATCAATACTTGCAAGCGGTAGTAGAACAGGCCCATGAATTTATCGAGCCGGCGCGGACTAATGTTTATTGGTTCGAGGCAGAGCGGCGCTATTTTTGGCGCAGAGTCAGCAACCGCCAAGTGTCTCCGGGTTTGGGCCCCCAGCGACCGGCTTCGGGCATCACGGTGCAAGACTTGGGCGAATTTTATCAGGCTTTGACTGCAGAACAAATGGTTTGGATCGGTGAATCTCACAGTTCTCTGAAAACTGAGCTGACTGGGCGGTTGATGCAGCAAATCCGCGCTCGCTCTCTGTTGGCTGCGCCGATTGTTTCCGAAGGCGAATTGTTGGGATTTCTGGCAGTGGAAGCGACGGAGGCGCGGATTTGGCAAGACAATGAAAAACATTACTTGCGGGGAGTGGCGGAGTTGGTGGCTTTGACTGCTCCTCTGTCGGAGATGGAGGAGAAGATTGAGCAAACACAGCTCGATCGAGATTTAACTGCCGGCATTGCTCGCGCCATTTACAGCGATGCTGACTGGGAGGCGACTTTGAAAAATACTGCCGAAAAGTTGTGCTCTCGGCTCAAATGCGAATATTTTTTGCTGTTGCTGTACGGTGAAGAACAAAATTGCTTTGAAATTGTCTCCCAAAATCTGCCCCGCAACCGCAGGCCAGTGCCTTCGCCGCTCAAAGCTCTCGATGCGGCTGACAGGCTGCTGCTGCAAGAGTGCGGGGAACCTCTGGGGATTGAAAATTGGGAGGAAGACGGGCGGTTGGGAGCTTGGCGGGAAGTGCTGGCGGAGTCGGGGGTACGATCGCTTTTGGCATCGAACACTAGGGGGAAAACGGCAAAGTCCGAAAACAGCCATCCCAAATCGCCCGTCGAAAATCAAAAATCGATCGAGGGTTTGCTGGTTGTTGGGCACAGCGCCACTCGTACTTGGAAGCGCGCGGAGCGAGAGTTAGTTGAAATAGTCAGCCAACAGCTAGGATTAATCTTGCACTCTTGGCAGCAAAGTTCCCAAATCGATAAATATCAGCAATTCTCGCGATCGCTCAAATCAGGGTTAGCGGTTTTGCAGCATTCTGGCGAGGTGCAATTCGGGCAACAGAAATCTGCTTCGCCTGTAATTTTCCCAGAGTTGCCGCTGCAAAAGCTCGATGGTAACTTTGCTCAACAAATTTCCCAGATAATTTCCTGTCCTTTAGTAGCCATCATTACTTGGCATCCGGGCCAGGAGTTGGGTTCAATCTCTGCAGCGGTAGCGGCCAATCCCGTATTTGCCCTCAATCCCGATGCCGAGATTCCCGTGCAAACGGATGCTTTGATCCAGCAAACCCTGGCGCGAGGAGGCTTGCTGCAACTGAACTTGAGCCAAGTCCCGCTGGCGACGAAGCGGTGGCTCCGCAGTCCTGGAATTGGCGAAATTATGGCGGTGGCACTGCAGACAGCCCCAGAACACGCTCCGACGGGTATTGTGGTGGTTGCCGACGCTCAGGGCCGCCAGTGGTCTGAGTTGTCGGTGAATTTACTGAGTTCGATGGTGTCTCAGTTGGCTTGGTGGCACAGGTATTTGGCGGTGCAATCTGCCACTGAGTCGCAGCGATTGGATCTGGAAATGCTCAACTGGTACAAGCTGCGACGTTTTGAGGATTTTTACCGCACTGTGGGAGCGGGGATGAAGGAGTTGGGGGAGTTGAGCCAGTCGATTTTGCAGTCGGCGAAGGAACAAAAGGATGCTCTGAAAACTTTGCGCTACCAACAGGTTTTGCGACAAATGGGCAATGCTTTGGGGTCAACTCATTTGATGTTGAAACACGAACAGTGGCGGCTGCAATTTGCACAAGATGCGGTGTCTGTGAGCGCTTGGTTGAGGCGATCGCTCGATCGCGCGGCCGCCGGTATCAAACAGTCGCAAGTCTTGCTGGAAGTCAACACGGAGGCTGCTGTGTCGGTGTCTGCGGGCAAGACTTTGAGCGTTCGCGCTGACAGCATCAAGCTGGATTTGATCCTGTGCGAATTGCTGGCGTTGGCTTGCAGGCGCTCTGGAGTTGGTGACAAGATTGAGATTCGTTCTGTACTGTTGGGGGAAGATTTGTTAGAGGTGTCTGTGCTCGATAGCGGTCGAAAGTGCGATCGACAGTTAATTGCTGCTTTCAACGGCGGTTCCCACCACGATATACTGGCCGTTTCGTCACATAGGTCGATCGTCCAAAATCTTTTAATTTGTCAGCGAGTGGTACGCTTAATGGGGGGAGAATTTTCCTTAGAAAGGTTAGAAAATAATGCAATTGTCGCCCGCTTAGTCCTGCCCCTAGCCACTTCTTAAAATTCTGTTGACTTCCTAGGGCGCGCCTTGTGTCTACTGTTGAATAAACGAACAATTGCATGAATCACTGAATTGATACAGCAACCGCAGATGTCAGGTAGATGCAACACCGATAAACGCAGATAATGTCCTGTGAAGTGATATCAATTCCGGTTGCAATCCTCATGATGTTGACTGTTAACAGTCAACAGTCAACAGTCAACGCCTGAATTTACTATTCCGATGCTAACGGATTTGATATAACACTTGCCGCCGCCTCAGAATTCGGAAAAAACTTGGCAGTAATCCAAGCAGTTACAATATGGGAAAGCAATCCCATCGGCCCTGCAAACAAACACAAAGCCAAAGAATGAACCGTCCAAACTCCTGTCCGCTGTCCTTCCAAATAAATCCATCGCCCGACAAACAAATCCATCACTAAAAAATGAATCCATCCCGTAGCCGCCGCCGTTTCTTCTCCCAAAAATTTAGCAATATCTGCTAGTTTTGGATTGGACAAAGCCGCCGCATTTTCCGCCGTCAGACTGCTACCAAATAAATATATGTACAAGAGGGCGAGCACCACAAACGGAATAAAGGAATTCATTACTTTTCTGGTAATTCCCCAGTTTGGTAATAAAATCATAATTGCCCAAAAAGGTAAAACAAACAGATTACCCGCATTGAAAATTAGTTCTGGTGTCATAGTTTGGTATTTGCTCCTGCAAAATGCGATAGAATCAAGACTGTTAAGATTACTTTACACAATTTTTGCTAAAAATTATCAAAATATGCCAAAAATTTAATTCACAAATTAAAAAGAGTTGCTATACTGATCCCAAATCTAAGACTTGTGTCATGTGCGATCGATTAATCGCACTACGAACCTTAGAAAACTATATTTGGAAGGTGCTGATGCGTTTAGGAATGACATCTAAAATCCGAAATATAGCGGTTCTCAAGCGTGGTGAGATATGCCCTATGCCCTATGCGCCATGCCCTATCCCCTATGCCGGATAGTACCTCATCTTTCTAAGAAAGGCTATATCAAATTCCATGACAACAACTTACAGTAATTTTCCTGATTGGTGCAAACATAAAGAAAATCTCTCTCCCGGTGCGAAACATACCGTAGATATACTGTTGCAAATATCAGATACTGCCGAATGCGATCGAGCCGATGAACTGCTTTCTAGTATAACAGAACTCAACCTCAAACAACTTCAAATTACCGATATCAGTCCCCTTTCATCTTTCACTCAACTTACGAGTTTGATACTCGACAGCAATCAAATATCTGACATCACTCCCCTGCAATTTTTAACTAAACTGAAAACTCTGGTAATGGATGTCAATCATATATCAGATATCAGCCCGCTTTCATCTCTTACTAATCTGACTAGACTCGTTCTAGATACCAATCAAATATCAGACATTACTCCCCTAGCTGCTTTAACTAATCTTACGGAACTTGTCTTGTTTGACAATCAAATATCCGACATCAGTTCCTTGAAAAATTTAATCAAGTTAAAATCGCTAATTTTCTACACAAATAAAATTCACAATCTCGCTCCTTTAGCAAATTTAACTGAGCTCAAAGTTCTCTATCTTTACCAAAATAAAATATCAGACATCAGCCCGCTGGCTTCTTTGAAAAATCTACACACGCTATTTTTGTTCGAGAATAAAGTATCTGATTTAACTCCGCTAAAAGCTTTAACTAATTTAAAAAAATTAGTTTTATTCCAAAATCAAATATCTGATATTAGTCCTTTGGCAGATTTAACTGCTTTAGTTGAACTAAACCTAGGTAACAATCAAATATCAGACATCAGTCCGCTGAAATCGTTAACTAATTTGACTCAACTTTATCTGTTCAACAATCGGATTTCGGAGGCTGGGGCGCTACAAGCTTTGAATAATTTATTTTTGCTCGATTTGTACAATAATCAAATTTCTGAAATCGGTTGGCTGCAATATTTGCAAAGGTTGACGGCGCTTGACTTGCGCGGAAATCCGATTGTGAATAAGATTTGTCCTGTCAATCCTGAATCTATATGTCGGTTTTAATTGTTAAGGACGTGGCGAAATCTGGGCTCTTGTGATAGGATGTCGAACGTTGGTATCAGGAGAAAGTTATGAGTTCGCACGATGCTTTGATGTTAGTAGTGCTGCTGTTGCCAGGTTTGGCTTTGTCGATCGCAATTATGGGCAGTTTTGCCGCTGGTGGATAAAGTGTTCGATCCTGCAGATTTTAGTCCTCTGATAATTTTAAAGAGGACTAAAGTCTTCACTACAAACCTGTTGCTGCTAGTTTACAAAAATTGTGCAGTCACATCGGAATTTACCAGGGTGTTGGCGCACAAAATACCCGATGCTGCGACGGCGGGAACGCCAATTCCCGGCATGGTGCTGTCTCCCACCCGATACAAGCCTTTGACTGGGGTTTGCGGCCCGGAAAATGTGCCTTTTCCGGCGGCGATTGCAGGCCCGTAGGTTCCTTGATATCGGCGCAAATATCGGGCGTGGGTTAGCGGTGTGCCGATCGACTCTAAGACTATTCGCGATCGCAAATCCGGTATAATTTTTTCTAAAGCTTTGAACAGAGATTGCGATCGCCCTTGTTTCTTTTCCTGATAACCGCCGCCGTATTCCCAACCTGCGTAAGGTTCCAATGTATAAGCGTGAATGGCATGATGTCCGGGCGGCGCTAGAGTTTTATCCCACACTGTCGGAATCGAAATCATGCAGGTATTTCCGGGTACTGTAATGTCAATTGTACTGTCGTGAACGACGACGTGGTGGCCGGTCAATCCTTCGAGTTTGTCTGCTTTAATGCCTAAATGCAGGTGCATGAAACTGTTTATTGCTGGCACCGACAAAGCCGTTTTTCGGTAGTTGGCCGGCAAATCTTCAGGCCGCAGTAACTTTGTATAAGTATCCCAAACGGTGGCATTTGAAATGACAATTGGGGCGCGGATAATTTCGCCGTTTTGCAAGCGAATGCCCGTGGTTTTGCCGGATTCAACTAATATTTGCTCGACTGGTGTTCCCAATCGCAATTTTCCTCCCCACCGCTGCAAGCCTCGAACTAAGGCCTCGACGATCGCACCGCTGCCTCCTACAGGATATTCGATCGCCACTCGCGATCGTTCGCCAATCATAAAAGCAATTTCTGGCGCGACAGTTTCGTGGGCTTTCAAGCCCGACAGCAAAAAGCATTCCAAATCGATCAAACGCCGCACCCAAGGATCGCGCACGTCTCTATCCATTAATGTACCAGCCGAACTGGCGATCGCCCCCAATGACGGTAACAGCTTCAGCAAAGCAGGCGAGTACCGAGACAGCAACACAGGTATCAATTGCCAGTCCGATCTCAGCGCCAAAGCCGGAATTCCACGCAAAGCGTCATACACAACTAATAGATTTTGTTGAAATTGCTGCAATTCTATAGCGCCTTGCGGTGTGAATTTAGCTACAGCATCTAAGTAATTTCTCGCATTAGCATAAACTGGCAAACTTCCTTCAGGAAAATGGTAATGGCCCAGCGGATCGTAGGCAATTACTGCGATCGATTCCTCCAACACATTCAAGACTTGCGACAAAGGATTGAGCGACTGCGAATCGCTCAAACCGCAATAAAAAGAAGGCCCAGAATCAAAGTGAAATCCCCCGCGCCAAAAGCTGTGAGCCGCCCCGCCCGCTATGGTGTGGCTCTCGCAGACGAGTACCCGCTTCCCGTAGCGAGAAAGCATCGAGCCTGCGACTAAGCCGCCAATACCGCTACCAATTACGATCGCATCAAAGTCTTGCATTTATCAAATGTGGTATAATTGTATTATTTATTGCTGACCCGCCAGAAACAAGTACAAGCCCCGACTTATAGCCTATTTCAAAAAGGTGAGCAACAGGCTTAGATTTGAGATTTTAGATTGAGGGATCTATCGATACCTCATCGAGAGTGAGAACTGCTATAAGTAGTGAATTATCGCAAAATTTTAGACCCTTGCTGAAATCCGGTGATTCGCAAAGCTGCAAGTCAATCCAAAATCTCAAACTTGTTCGCTCGCAAAGTCGAAAAATCTAAAATGGAAAATCCACTGCATCTTGACCCGCCCAAAAACGGCAGCCCCCGCAGGACAGTCGTGGAACTCCTAAAATTTTAGACTCAAGTTGGGGCGCCGGTGAATCACTGGCGATGCAAGTAAATCTCAAATCTCAAATCTCAAATCGACTGACAGGGTATTTTTTGGAGAGGAAAACTATGCAAGCTTTATCTATTTTAGATGAAGTTGTTCGCGAATTAGAACAAGACATCAATCTCTCGCGCATAAAAAAAATTATATTTTTTGCTTGTAAAGAGTGTTGGGAAAACGATTCGACCAAACTCGCTAGCGCCGATGTAAAGAGTTTAATCCAAGAACTCTGCGCTAAATACAACAAGTTAGAAGATATTGAAGCAGTTTTAAGCAGTCTAGTTGCTAAGGTAAATAAAAAAACCGAGTACGCTTTAATGGCAGATCAAATCGTCTGCCAACTGAGCAGGCTTTACGAATACCAAGACTTCACAAAATTAGAAACAAACATATCTAATTTTGGCGGTTACGAAGCACCTGCATTTGACGAACACTTCAGTTCGGAACTGCCACCAGAGGAGTTGAACGAAAGAGACCCCGGAGATCTATTTGATGTCCGACAAAAAATTTTACAGCAAACAAATCCGCTGAGGGCGAAAATCCTTATTTTTTCTACTCTTTATCACCAGTTCACTTTTAGCGAGCGCGACTGGATGCTGCTAAAAAGCCAAGAACTTGACAATCTGCTGCGACAACTGTTTAAAGTCTGCAGCAGTCTGCCCGAACTCGAATCTCAGTTGTACAGAACTGCCGGCAGTCTCGACAACACAGACGAATCCGACCAAGTGGCTAGCGTGATTATCAAAGCGATGAATTATTGTTACGCAAAATTTCCACAGAAAGAACACGATCGAGCCGAAGATTCCGTTACCGAAGATTACGATCGAACCCATTTAAACAACAGCTTTTATCAAGAAAACGAGCCGGTTGACAGGGACAACGATTATTTTGAGTCTGGCGATATTACTCAAATCATTCAAGCTGCTCCCACTCACTATTATTATGACCCAGAGCAGACTTGCTTAGTGCCAGATGCGGCAGAACATACCAAGTTTAAACAACCCGAAACCAGCAGCAATAATTCTACGGCTAATTTCGGAAAGGACTTGGTAGAAACCTTACCAGTTTCAGAAACCCCGACAGTTATCGAAATTTACGAGCCGATCGTTCCAGTTACTATCAATATTAGCGATTCCATCAAGCGTAAGTTGGGATTGGAAGAAGAAATGACAGGATTGGTCAGTCAAAGCGCTAACTCAGCAACGGATCAAATAGAAAAGATATTCAGCGAGTTAGAAGCTGCTTTGAACGGCAAATTTTCTACGGAAAGTCCAGAGGAACGTTTGTATTTGAAATATAAAAATCTCAGAGATTATGTAGAACAAGTTCAGGGATTTACCGACAAATTAATTGAAATTCTGAAGGAAGTAGAGTCAAAAGAAAGCGGGTACTCTCCTTCTGAAACCTCCGAAAATATTGCCGAAAATAGTTCAGCAACAGAGCCGCCAAATTCCCCAGATAAACCAAATCAGTATCAGCTTGTGGAAATGGCACAACAAGGCAAGCCAAAGGCGATCGCCCTATTGATCAATCAATTGCTACAGCCTAAAGGAATTACCGCTATAGCCGGATTTAAAGATGGTTGGCTCCACGTTATTTTAGAGTCTGCCGAATCACCAAACCAAGAGACTACAGCTACATACATTCACAAAAAACTGTGTACTTTAAAATCAAAATATCTGACTCGCGTGAAAATTCACGGGCGACAGGTAGGCAACAAAACAGTCGCTTGGACTCAAGAATTTGTGAATTAAACTCATTACATTCCCTCGACAGAATGGAAGCATCTCAGTTTGGCAAAAAGCTTTTTTTTGTTGAGCCTGCGAGCGTCCCAGATCGGGATGCTCGCACTATAAAAGGCTAAACTGAGATGCTCCCGACAGAAGTTTGCGGCCACAAAAACTAAGTTTGCAAGACAAAGACTGAAATTCAAAAATTCAAGTAATAGCATATTTTACCCAGATTCAAAACAAATATGAATGCCAGCGAAATTTTAAGGCGATATACATCAGGAGAACTAGATTTTCAAGGTATGAACCTCAGAGGCGTATACCTCAGCGGCGCGGATTTAATTGGCGTAAATTTAAGCAGTGCTGACCTCTGGGGTGCAAACTTAACGATGTCATACCTGAGCAGAATTAACCTTCAGAGCGCAAATTTAACTAATGCCAAGTTGTGCGGTGCTAACTTAAATCAGGCCAACTTGAGCGGAGCAAATTTGTCCGATGCAGACTTCCACGGAGCGACTTTGCAAGGTGCAGACTTTCGCAAAGCCAACATCTCTTTAGCAATTTTTATCGATGCAAATTTGAGCGATGCAGATATGCGAGGAGTCAATTTGCAAGCTACAGACTTGCGAGGCGCTTGCTTGCGCGGTGCAAATTTGCGTAAGGAGCCGCGAATTTTTGAGGGTGCAAATTTGCGGAGTGCAAATTTGCAAGGTGCAGATTTGCGGGGCGTCAATTTGCTAGGTGCAGATTTGACTAAAGCTAATCTCAGTCAAGCGAATTTGACTGAAGCATCTCTACGGGAAGCAAATTTGACTCAGGCGAATTTGAGCGAAGCTATTTTAAATGGCACATTTTTGACTGAAGCAACTTTGGTAGAAACAAATTTTTCTTGGGCTGTTATGACAAATGCTAAGTTAGAAAGAGCTATTTTAATTGATGCTGAATTGGCTGGTGCTAATTTGCGCGGTGCATTTCTTCCTGATGTTAAATTGAGCAATGCTAATTTAGTTATGGCTGATTTGAGTCGAGCTAATTTGGTGAGGGCTGATTTAAGTCGAGCTAATTTTAATCAAGCAAATTTGACTGAAACCGATATGACTGATGCTTACCTGGCTAGAACAGATTTGCGGGAGGCAATTTTGCACCGCACAAATTTGATGAGAGCCGATTTGAGCACTGCTAATTTAGCGGGAGCTCAGTGGCGCGGTACAATTATGCCAAGTGGAGAATTGCACGGATAGTAATTGGGAATTGGTAAGGGGAATTGGTAATTTTTAGGGTGGCTCAGCGATTAGTTTATCAATGCTGTCAAACAGCTAGCTGACGCATACTGCAAGGTGCAATTTAAATCCACAGTAGCTGAGCGTGACAGTAGTTTTTACTCATGAGTCATGGGAAATTATAAAACAGTTTTTTTGTTCAACAGCCTAACCTTACTATTAGTTGGGTTGGTGACTGGATGCTTGAGTTTATTCGGTTCTTCGGTAAAAGGGTTATTTTTGCCGCCTTGCTCTACCACGTATCCGGGTGCTGGTTTCTTTTTCTTGGCGTTTCAAATGTTATTTTATTTATCAGTAATGGTATGCGTTTTTACCTTTGGATTGCTGAGAATTATTCAACCAAATCGCCCAGAAAATAGATTTATTTTATATTCGGCACTGTTTACAGGTTGCTTTCTGTTCAATGAAGTTTTTCGCACCCACGTTCATCTGGGGCGTGCGGGTTTTCCTAAAGTGACAATTGTCATATTTTATGCGGTGCTGGCAATTGTATACGGATTGGTTTTTAGGAGGCAAATTAAATTAACTCCCTATCCTTTACTGTTGAGCGGCGTTGGGTTGTTATTTGTTGCCTTTTGTGCAGAAGCGCTGCCTTTAAAAAACGAGATTGTTTCGAGCTTGTTGGAGGGAATTCCGAAGTTGTTGAGCGGGATTAATATTGCACTTTATTTTTGGTTTGTGTGTCAGGGTTCGATCGTGCGATCGCTCAATGGGGCTTTCGGGGCGGGCGGGACACTCCACAATTAAATTTACTGCTTGTGGAACAGGCCGAAAAGCCTGTTCCTACTCGATATTTTAGTCTGCGAAGAGGGAATAACAAAGCCGGATTTGGTATCCCAATCAAAACAGAAAATATCTCTGCGCCATTGGCAAAACAGTTGCCGGTTCGCAAGTCAACAATTCCCCATCCGCCCTCACTTCATAGGTTTCTGGATCGACTTCCATCTGCGGCAAATAATCGTTCAGTTTCATATCTCTTTTACTAATTTGTCGCGTCCCCGAAACTGCTACAGTTGGCTTTTGCAAACCGAGCTGTGCGGCAATATCTCGATCGCGCGCCGCCTGAGAAACAAACGTCAAACAAGTCGCCCCAATCGCCCCCCCAAAGCTGCCAAACATCGGCCGCATATGCACCGGCTGCGGCGTGGGAATGCTGGCGTTAGCATCTCCCATCTGCCCGTAGGCGATCGCCCCTCCCTTAATTACCAGTTCCGGTTTCACCCCAAAAAACGCCGGCCGCCACAAACACAAATCCGCCAATTTCCCCTCTTCCACCGAACCCACATACTGACTAATTCCGTGAGTAATCGCCGGATTAATTGTATATTTTGCAATGTACCGCTTCGCCCGAAAATTGTCATTTTCTCCCCTTGTGGAACGGGCATCTTGCCCGTCCAAATTCCCTGTGGAACGGGCATCTTGCCCGTTCAAAATCCCCCTTTGCACCTTCATTTTATGCGCCGTTTGCCAAGTCCGAATAATCACTTCCCCAACCCTTCCCATCGCCTGCGAGTCAGAAGAAATCATACTAAACGCACCTAAATCGTGCAAAATATCCTCAGCAGCAATCGTTTCCCTTCTAATTCTCGACTCAGCAAAAGCCACATCTTCAGGAATCCCCCGATCCAAATGGTGACAAACCATCAACATATCTAAATGTTCTTCCAAAGTATTGACAGTATAAGGGCGAGTCGGGTTAGTAGACGAAGGCAAAACATTAGCTTGGCCGCAGACTTTAATAATATCCGGTGCGTGTCCGCCGCCTGCACCTTCGGTGTGGTAAGTGTGGATTGCCCGATTTTTAAAAGCAGCAATTGTCGCTTCCACAAATCCAGCTTCATTGAGAGTATCGGTGTGAATTGCAACTTGCACGTCGTACTCGTCAGCTACACTCAAACAATTGTCGATCGTCGATGGCGTAGTTCCCCAATCTTCGTGGAGTTTCAAACCCATTGCACCGGCGAATATTTGTTCGACTAATCCTTGAGGTTGGCTGCTATTTCCTTTACCTAAAAATCCCAAATTCACCGGGAAAGCGTCGGCTGCTTGCAGCATTCTGTACATATGCCAAGGGCCGGGAGTGCAAGTGGTGGCGTTTGTACCCGTTGCGGGGCCAGTGCCGCCGCCGATCATTGTAGTGATTCCAGAGGCGATCGCCACTTCTATTTGTTGCGGGCAAATAAAGTGAATGTGAGAGTCAATTCCCCCAGCCGTGAGAATCATTCCTTCACCGGCAATCACTTCTGTACCAGGCCCGATAATAATATCTACTCTATCTTGAATGTAAGGATTTCCGGCTTTACCAATTTTGTAAATTTTGCCGTCTTGAAGCCCGATATCTGCTTTAACAATTCCCCACCAATCCAATATTAAAGCATTAGTAATTACCGTGTCAACAGCACCGTCAGCATTAGAAATAGGCGACTGTCCCATACCATCGCGAATAACTTTACCGCCACCAAATTTAACTTCATCCCCGTAGGTTGTGAAATCTTTTTCAACTTCTATGAATAATTCTGTATCGGCTAACCGGACGCGATCGCCCGTTGTCGGCCCAAAAGTTTCCGCGTAGGCGCGACGATCCATTCTGTAACTCATATTAATGCACTCCTTACTTGATTGAATTTTGCCACAAACTGGTTAACCTGTTCTTCTGTTTTAAAGAATCCTTCAGCAATTAAACCAAAGGAATCATTTGGTTATATTTTTTGATAGTTAGGTAACAAATTAGCCAACTCTTCTGCATCAATGTTTAAATAGTTTGAAACTCTCTCTATGTATACCTTAACTTTTAGACCATCCCTAGGCGTGCTTTCAGTTAACAAAAGATTTAAGATAAGTTTGCCATTTCGACATCTTTCTCTCAATGCCAGACCTTTTGTTGTTGTATTTATCCAAAATATATCTGGTACAACTTCGTCATAAAGTAGTCTATACACTTTTCCAACTTCATTGCTATCTGCCATTTCAGATAATTGTTCTAGGGTCAAGTTGGGATTTTTTTTGGATGTATTTACAGGTTTTATTTCAGCCTCAATCAACAATTTTCTTGCTAGTAACTCTCTACCGCTTGAGTCACGGAAATACTGGAATGTTGCGACATTGATTCTCACACCATAAGTTTCTGACAAGTATTTAATAATCCTTTCAGAATTACTATCTATCTGTGCAGCTACAACTATAATGTTGTGCTGATAATTCAAGATATCAGGGAATTCTGAGCTAAATTTATCACAAAAAGCATCTTCTAAGTTACTGCCATTTTTAGTCAGTAAATAAGCATTGGCAATTTCTGTAACTCTCTCCTTTGACAAATCCTTAACCCATGAGGCGTAATCCAAGGCTTGTGCTGTTACTTCTCTTGATGTTTTGTCCTTCTTTAACTCAACAATGACTAAATCTCCGTTCCTATCTATACATAAAAGGTCAAGTTGTCCACCATAATCAGTAATCACTTGCCGACCAATGACCAAGAGATCATCTGCTAGGATTGAAATATCATTCTCTAGCCAGGTTTCTAAACGCGATTCTAAGTCTAACTTAGATTCGGTAATTTCATTCAATTTATCCTGTGATATTTGCCACAATCTAATTTGATCTGACATATCGAATTATAATCCTACTAATTATTCTTTTTAAGCTCGGCAAACAAGTCTCATCCATCTAACTTACCGTTCACTTTCCCGTTAAAGCCGTAGACTTCACGACTGCCGACAAACGGTACTAATTGCACTTCTCTTTCATCTCCGGGTTCAAATCGGACTGCTGTACCTGCGGGGATATCCAGCCGCATTCCTTTTGCTTGTTCTCGATTAAATGCCAAGGCTTCGTTCGCTTCATAAAAGTGATAGTGGGAGCCGATTTGAATCGGTCTGTCTCCCGTATTTGCTACTAGCAAGTGCACTGTTTTACGCCCTGCATTTAATTCAATTTCGCCTGCTAAAACAATCATTTCTCCCGGAATCATATCTATCTCCTACGAGTTGTTGCGGTGGAATATTTAACGAATCGGATCGTGCACTGTCACTAATTTAGTGCCGTCGGGAAAAGTGGCCTCAACCTGCACTTCGTGTACCATTTCCGGTATCCCTTCCATGACATCTTCCCGCGTCAGGAGAGTTGTCCCGTAGCTCATTAAATCTGCGACGGTGAGGCCGTCTCTAGCTCCTTCTAAAATTGCGGCGGAAATGTAGGCTAGTGCTTCTGGATAGTTTAATTTTAAGCCTCTTTGTTTCCGGCGCTCTGCTACGAGGGCGGCGGTGAAAATCAGCAGTTTGTCTTTTTCTTGGGGGGTGAGTTGCATTTTTATTCTGGTAAGGGCGATCGCATTATTTGCTCCAGTTCGGCTATCAATTATACATCAAATTTGATATCGAAGTAGCTGTCAATGATACAATTTTTGAATTCAGAAAACCCTATTTTATCCAAACTCTGGGCAAACAGCAAGGGCGTTCTGAAAAAGATAAGCGCAACAAGTGCCAAATGCTGACAAACCAGTCTCTCGCTGCGGTGGTGGATGAACCGCGATATCTGCACAGCAAACCGTTAGGAATACGAGTCACGCCGGCGGTGGAATTACCCGGATAAATTGTTGCTTCAGAGGGCAAATTTCGCACTTTTTTTACTATTTCTGTAGTGACTGGTTCGCCGATCCAAGCGAGGGTGGCGACTACGGATTTTCCTGCTAAACCGTGAGGACTTTCGAGCATTTCTGAGCCACCTTTGAGCATTTGTCTGTCAATCCACAGAGGGCTGTTTTGTTGCCAGACTTCGGTGTGCGATCGCCATTCTCCCGACAAGAACTTTTCACCCCTAGCACTGCGTCCGAACCGGGTAATTTCCCAGAGTAAAATCCTCGCTGTCGGTGCTAATTCTACCCGCAGATTTTGCTGGTAAATTGCACCGTCGAAAACAATTGTTTCCTGCGGTAGCCATTCTAAATTAGCACCTTGTTCTAGTTTGATGTCGATATTTTGTTGTGATTTTAGTCCGCTGCTGCGATAGATTTTACTAGCAGCGGCGCTGGTAATCAAGGCTTTGGTGTTGGGTTGGAGATGAAAATTGCTGGAAAGGCGATCGCCCCCGACAACTCCCCCAGCCGTGTGCAAAATGACGCTGTGACAAACCTCTTTCCCTTCAGGATAAAACGGGCGCTGCACCTTGAGGGGCGCTTGCATTTGATTGTGGATGATTTGAGTTGAGCCGCTGCGGTTGGCGTAGACTAAATTGAGGCAGCCGTGCCATCCAGTTTGAATGTTATTTGTAGGTTGTTCAGTCGAGTTTTGAATCACAGATTTTTAGAATTATTGTTTAATTTGATACTTGTTTGTCGCTAACTTTATGTTTTTTACTTTTTCTCTAAATTTATTTATTAGCCAATATTACATAGTCATCCACTACATAACTTAAATCATAAGGTAACTTAAAGTGCTGGCGAAAAAGAGGACTAATAAATTGCTGGCAATGTAGATTTTTTCTAGCAAATTTTGCAAAACTAGGATGGAATTTCCTGCTGCCAGTAGAACTTAAATATTTATACCAAACTAAGTTTAATCCCAGCTCATCAAGAAAATTTTGTACTACACTTAGCTCTTGTTGGCAATCATCAACTCGACGAATATTGTACGATTTCAGCAACTTTTTTTCTTGAATAATTAGCAAAACGTAACCAAAATCATTCAGACTGCTTGTAAATATATCCTTGTAAATTTGAAGGGATTTTTCTCTTCTCTCCTCATCGTTAAAAAAACAGTGAGAAATCACTATAAAATCAAAGAATTTTTTGGGCAGTCTTTTAGATTGATTTTCCCCATCAAAGATACTAGAAGTATCAAAACGAAAGTAAGCATTCATCGCTTGGGGTTCCATGTACTGCCGCCAAAACTGGAGTCCGCGATATTGAAAAGCTTTTTGTTGTTCCAAAGAGTAGTAGGATATGTGCATTGGTGGCATTGAAAAAAAGTCGCTACTGCTTTGTAGCAACAAACCAAGTCCGTAAGCAACAGTACCCGGCCCCGCCGCAATATCGAGGATATTGAGTTTAGTTGGTAACAACCCTGCTTTGTAAACCAGGAACCAAGCTAGATATGTACAATAGACGTTATCTAGGAAATATCTCATTAAATAAATATGAGGACTTAGCTCAAAACTGTATTGAGGATCTTGTCCTTCTTTCAGTTTTTGTATGTCGTCAATAGCTTGTTTAAGTAAATAATCAACATTGCTTTTTTCGCGGTAAGACTTATTAAGCTCATTTTTGATAAAGCCAGCCAAATGTTGTTCAAAATTATTAAAAACTTTCTCATCAATGCCAGTGCATTGAATCATACTTGCATCGCATTCTATCAACTTGAAAGCTTTGGAAATATATTCAATAAGCTTTTTGTCCGGAAACAAGGTTGATTCATCAATCCGCGCCAGAGAATCGTCAAGTTGCCCGAAGCTTAGTTGCAGTTTTAATTCTGCTAAATGCCGATCGCCTTCTTTGATGCGGTCATTTTTTTTTTGCAATAACTTTTCAAGCTGTAGACGCTCTTTAAATAGCTTCTCCTGCCATGAGAGTTTTGCCCCGGAATTTTCTATTTGTTTTAACAGTTGTTTGGCAAGTCGATTATTTTGACTCTTAACGGCTTCGTTAAACTGATGGGAACGCCACCAATTTACTAGCGGATTACTCATAGCCAAATCCCTCTTTACCTTCCATAATCTCAACATCCGGGAGCATCGCAGTTAATTTATTTTTAAACTTGCGATAACTCTGTTGTTCGCTATTGTACCACCAATCGTACTTTTGTTTAAGAGCTAATGCTTCCTCGCGAGTTGACGCAATTAGCGATCGCCCGTTGCTGGCATGAAAATCCTGAATCACCACCCGATCTACAACTTCCAGCTTGTTAATAAAATTAGCTTCATCTTCCGGTAAGGTAGGGAGGAGTGGCGTCACAGTTATAGAAAATCTGACTTCGCAATTTTCTCGGTAAGGAAAGCTGTATCTCAGTTTTTCAATAGCTTTGAGTCTAGCAGGAATACTAGGCGATTTTGGTTCAAAATCTTTCCTGACTTTTTCGCTACCAGTGGGAATGCTCATGTTAACTCGCAACCGCTGAAATTGCTGTAAAATATCGACATCTCTAGTTATCATAGGACTGCGAGTTTGGATAACTAGCGTTGGTTGATAGGGAACCATCACTTCTAACAAGTGCCTAGTTAAGTGTTCTTTAGATTCAATCGGCTGATACGGATCTGTGACACTACTCATGTAAATTGTAGGTGATCGTCCGGGATTTTTTTTAGACCAACTTTGCAGTTCTTTATTTAAAATTTCCGCAGCATTTTTCTTAATAATTACCCAATTTCCCCAATCCTGCCGCATCTGTGAATTAGGGCTAAAAGCAGCAGCATAACAATAACTGCATCCGTACTGACAGCCGCGATAAGGATTTAGCGTAAAATCGTAAGCGCTGATAAATCCAGTCGCTTTGTTGAGCAATGACTGTGCATTTTGTGCATACACTTTGGCAGTTCCAAAATTTTCCCGGAGTAGGATACTTTTTTTGCCTGCGGAATATCCCTCATACTGAGACTTTACCATGATTAAAACCTGTTGTTACAGTATTAAAACGGAAAATGTTTAGGAATGAGTAAGGCTATGGCGCTTCATTTTACTACTTCACTTTACCGCACTCAACAAATGTCAGCAAAACAGTGGGGAATTACTCAACTTTACAATAAATTTTTTGAAGAGCCAACAAGTCAGCTCTTTAAACTCCATGCTAAGCTCGATCGCGAATGTAATGCAGCTTACGGATTTACTGACAGCGACGATATTTTAGCAAAACTGCTGGAATTGAACCTAGAACTGGCAGAAACCGAAAAACAAGGTCAGCCCATAGTTGAGCCCACAGCCCCTAATTAAGCGAAAATACTAATTGCCAGGTAAAATTTTTTATCGATTTCCTCTGCAATTCTTGCCCAGCATCAAGACAAAATTGAGATCCATCCCCAAATCCGACAGGGTGCGGAATTTGTGATTGCTTTGCTTGTGGCTGCCTAAAATACGATACACACAAATTCACGATTTTTTTCAGAAGTCGAGAATCGGCGTGTATCGCACTTTCAACCTAAATTTGATGGGGGTGGAGGGACTTGAACCCACACGACCGTTTCGGGTCAACGGATTTTAAGTCCGTAGCGTCTACCATTCCGCCACACCCCCCTTTAGTCAAATTGCTGTGGATTTGATTCACTGACAGCAACAGCCTTTTATTCTACAACCAAAACCCCAATTTACGCAACCCCTAATCTAAAAATTCTCAAAACTCGCGCTGCATCTCCCCAAGCGGTACAATAGTTAACCAGCTAGCGGAGCGTCTGTGCCCCCTTACCGCTGTTATTATTCCCCTAAAGCAAATCTATGTATATTACCTTGCTGCTTTACGCCGTGTTAGCAGGAGCCTACCTCCTGGTAGTACCGGCCGCCACCTACGCTTACCTGAACAGCCGCTGGTACGTGGCCACGTCTTTTGAGCGCGGCTTCATGTACTTCTTGATGTTCTTCTTCTTCCCCGGTATGTTTCTCCTAGCTCCCTTTTTGAACTTTCGCCCCAAGCGGCGGCAGATTGAAGCCTAAATGCGACGTATTGACGTAATTGGAATCAGTCTCGGCTTTTTTGTAGCAGGTGGCTTGGTCTACTTGCTACTGCAATTCGCCGGACTCGACAGCATGAATGCAGGCATTTGGAGTCAGTTATTTTTGGTTGCCGGCTTGATTGGCTGGCTGGTGACTTATTTATTTCGAGCCCTGACTCAAAGTATGACCTACAGCGAGCAACTGAAAGAGTACAAAGATGCTGTCTTGCAGAAGCAGCTAGATGCACTCACTCCTGAAGAGTTAGCCAAACTTCAAGCCGAAATTGAGCAGGAAAAAGATAATTAGTCAGTGGTTAGTTGTCAGTTGTCAGTGGTTAGTGGTGAGTTGTCAGTTGTCAGTGGTTGTATCATGTCCGGTCGAGCAACCGCGATTTTTGTAAGGGCGGGTTCACCAACAATACCTGCTAATAATTGACAATCTCAAAAACCCGCCCCGACCGGGATATTATGGTTAATCGCTCGGACATGATATTAGTTGTTATTAGCTAATACCAACTGCCAACAACCAAGTGCCAACAACCAACTGCCAACAACTAACTGCCAACAACCAACTGCCAACAACCAACTGCCAACAACCAACTGCCAACTGCCTAATGACTATTTCTAATTGTTTTGAAACGTTGCGAAAGAGCAACAAATGTGCATTAATTCCTTTTATTACTGCTGGCGACCCAGATTTGGAGACAACGGCTAAAGCGCTGCAAGTTTTGGATGATAACGGTGCAGATGCGATCGAGCTTGGCGTTCCCTATTCTGACCCGCTAGCTGACGGGCCGGTGATTCAAGCCGCCGCTACTAGGGCCCTGCAGCGGGGAACGCGGTTAGATCCGGTGCTGGAAATGGTAGCTAAAGTTAGTCCGAATTTGCGATCGCCCATTATTCTATTCACCTACTACAACCCGATTTTGTACCGAGGTATAGAAACGTTCTTGCAGCAAATCAAAAGTGCTGGAGTTCAGGGATTGGTTGTACCCGATTTGCCCTTAGAAGAAGCTGACAGTCTCATCCAACCTGCCAACAAATTAGGGATTGAACTAACATTATTAGTTGCTCCGACAAGTCCCAAAAATCGCATAGAAGCGATCGCCCGCCAGTCTCAAGGATTTATTTACTTAGTCAGCGTAACCGGGGTTACGGGAGTGCGCGAAGGTTTAGAAACGCGAGCAAAAGAGTTGCTGCAAGAAATTCGCAGCATCACCGACAAACCCATCGGTGTCGGTTTTGGTATCTCGACACCGGAACACGCTCGACAAGTCAAAGAATGGGGTGCAGACGCTGTGATTGTTGGCAGTGCTTTTGTTAAACGCTTGGCCCAAGGCACTCCAGAAGAGGGTTTAGCAGCAATAGGCGAATTCTGCAAGAGCTTAAAAACAGCGATTGAATGATAGCAACTGTGCAAATACTTTCAGCCATTAGACAGATGCGGGCGATCGCCCCGTGTCGCCACAATTGGGATTAAAGACCTTGTTGTACTTGAGATCATACACCTCCTTCCTTCTGGTTCTTGACCAGAAGGTTTTTTTTACTCATAAAACGCAAAACCTTTCAACCCAGCGCGCACTTCCCGCCAAACGCTCAGCCAAGCAGGGAAAAGGCATTGCCGTATCCGGCGCACACAACTACGATTTTTAATAATTGGTATGAGATGGAGGATTGTCCGTTTTTTGTTCCATCTTGCTTCTTGTATCAATCTACTGTCAACCTAACGACGGGCTTTTCGGCCAAGTTGTCAACTGTTTGCTGTCTGCTGTCAAATATTCCATCTTCCATCTTCCATCTTTCTTCTTCCATCTTCGATCTTCCATCTTCGATCTTCCATCTTCCATCTATACCTGCTACAACTTGAGGAATCTAACTTGAGGTAGATGAAAAGATCCTGTTATTATTTATATATTTTAAAAAGTGTTTAAGTTCCTCTAGTTTGTAATGCTAGCCATCTACACAACTACCAGGAATTAGAGCATATCACAATAGAAATAGAAAGGATCATTTTTATGAACAGACTAACTGCATTTCTGAAAAAAATTCGAGCTGTACAAATTTTAACAGTGTTTCTGGCTGGCATTTTAGTATTAGTGAGTACGGCCTGCAGTAGCCCTGATATGAGCGCAACAAAAACTGATGGGAGCGCAACAAAAACTGATGTGATGGCAGCAAAAACCTCCGACCAAATTAGAGAAGAAGTGCCTTCTGAGGCTGTAACTTCGGTATATAAAGGCGGCCAGAATCAATACAGCGATGACGATCCAAGAAACACAACTGTTACAGGAGCAGAAGCAAAAGCTCAGCTTCTCAAAGATGAAGCCCAGCGTCGCATCGACACCAAATCTAGCAGCGATGTGGGCGAAAATGTGCGGCGGGTAAAAGAAGACGCGTCTGACAAACTTGACGAAATTGGCGACAAGGTGAATAAGAATTCTCGCACGGTTCAGCGCAAAGCTGATAACTTTGGCGACAAAACCAAGGAAGGCTTTGCTAACCTGAAAGAAAACACTCGCGACGGCTTGAAGGGAGCAAAAGAGATTGTTAAAGAAGCCACCCAGGGAGCAAAAGAAAGAGCAGCAGAGGGTACTGAGTCTCTGAGATATAATACCAGCGGCGGCCAAGAGAATGTCACAGATGCAGCGCGAAATGCAAAATAGAACACTGAAGATGCCTCGGACAATTTTCGCTCGAAAGTGAATCGAGATATTGACAGAACTCAACGAGCGGCAGACGCGATAGACTAATTTCAAATAACGTTGAGAAACGAAGCAATATTTATCTTTTGGAGATTGCTTCGTTGTTCGCAAAGAACCAGCAATATACAGCGTGTTCCAGGTTTATGATGTACACCTCATATAAACCTGGGATACGCTGTATTTTTTTGCAGGAGCCATTTTACTGATTTCACGATCGAACTATATTAAACTTACTTAATTATACACTGTATTTTTCAAGACGCTATATTTCCGTATTCCTACTGTTTTTGCGCTAATTTAACTGTATTTGAGATTGATAGCAGCAATTTATACGTAAGTAAAAGGCTCCAATTTAGATCGCCTAAGTATAAAATGTTGTTTGGTAGATAACTATAATTTGCGATCGGCAACTAGAAAATTATGCTGTTTATACCCTAAGATAGATACATTAACTATGGTAAAGTTAAACTCTCGACTGGGAGCGGTCAAAATGGCTGCAACAGTAGAGGTAGTAAATTTGACAGTAATGCCCGGAGATTGCCCGATCGCGCAATTATACGCCGATTGTCGATCGGCTGCTGTCTCGGCGGCACCCGAAAAACACTCGCAACCGGCTAGCAGCAAACGGGAGCATCTGTGTTTTGCAAGAAGCATTTTTTTACAGTGCCCTCGGGATCTCGCAATCTGTAAAATACGCGAATTCTTGAGGTGTTCGGACTATAAATGCAAAACTGAGTTGCATCGCAGTTGTTAATTGCATTGCTCAAAATAGTCCTTAAGCAAACAGAAATTCTAGATTAACTAGAAAAAATCAGAGTCATTTACTAATATATGAAACCTCCAAATATTTCAATTTATCTTGACTCTTGTCAGCCAGATAGAGCGGTATAAAATCGGTTTAAAAAATGCGAAAGATGCGCGATATATTGTCGCCGTAATCCGAAGCAGATCGATAGGGGGGATGCAGACAAACTTTATTTGGAAAATTTTGTTGTGATGCTAGTAACAATGATGCACGACTTTTACGATGCGCTGGCACATTTGGCAACCTATACAGAGGCCGCACCGACGGAGCGCCAACAAATCCTGAAGCGCGTTGAGACGAGTCAGAAAAAACTCAAAGAATCCGCGCACCTTACCCCGATAGATTACCAGCACAAGTTCGATCTGGTTGAGGCAGAATTGCGGGGCCTTTTGGGGCAGAAAGCAGAAGCAATGGAATTGTACGATCGAGCTATTGCTGGAGCTAAAGCTAATGAATATGTTAATGAAGAAGCTCTCGCCTGCGAACTCGCTGCTAAGTTTTACCTCTCCCACGGTAGAGAAAAAATTGCCCTAGTCTACATGATAGATGCCTGCGATTGCTATGCTCGCTGCGGAGATGCAGTCAAAATTGAAGACTTAAAAAAACGCTATCCTCAATTGTTATCGCCGATTTTGCCGCCAGCAACAGTCGCTGTAAATCCATTAGCAACTGTCGTCATATCTCCTAATCAACATCACTCGGTGCATCCATTTATTCATTCATCTGTGTCGCGTCACCTGTCGGATTTCGGAGTTTTTTCAACTCTGCTAAAAGCTTGTCAAGCGCTTTCTAGTGAAATTGAACTCGATCGGCTGATTGCCAAACTGATGCAACTGGCGATCGCAAATATAGAAGCTGACAAAGTAGCGCTGCTGTTACCAAACGGCAGTAAATGGGAAGTGGCTGCAGCAAGCGCGATCGACAATTTGGGCGTCGAAAGGGCGATCGGCTTACCATCAGCAGCACTCGATAAAAACAGCGATATCCTGCCCCTAAAAATTGTTGACTGCGTTAAAAACTTGTTGAAACCTGTGATTGTGCGGAACATTGCTGAAAATTGCGATCGCGATTCCGACTCCTACATCCAGAAATACCAACCGCAGAGCCTGTTATGTTGGCCGATTCTCGATCGAGACAACTTAGTCGGCATCTTGTATCTAGAAAATCGGTTAACAGCAGGAGTTTTTACGCGCGATCGCTTGCAATTTCTCAATCTCCTGTGTTCCCAAGCAGCAATCAGTTTATCAAACGCTATACTTCATCAAAAATCTCAAGATTACGGTCAACAATTAGAGCGATTGCTAACAAAATTTAGCCGCACTGAAAATCAGCTTGCCGAGCAGAAACAAATGTTGCAAGCGATACTGGATGTCGCTCCGATTTGGATTTGGATGGTGAATCCGAAGGGTAAAGTACATTTTTTTAACAATACTTTTTGTCAAGATGTCGGCGCGCCTCTAAGCGCTTTTTTAGCTGCCGAGCATTACAAAGATATATTGGGGGAAAATGCAGCAAACTGTTTGGTTTCAGATGCCGCCTGTCTTGTCCAAGATTCACCGCATTACTCCAGTGAAACTCTCACATTAGTTGACGGCAAACAACACTATATAGAAGTCACGAAAGTGCAGTTAAAAAATTCCCAAGGCGAGACGGTTGGGATTATTGGCTTGGGTGTTGATGCCACGGGTCGCAAGCAAGCAGATGAACTTTTGCAAAAGCAAAATCAACAACTAGAACAAACTTTAAAAGATTTGCAGCAAGCGCAACTGCAAATAGTACAAAGCGAGAAAATGTCGGCTTTGGGCAATTTAGTCGCCGGAGTCGCCCACGAAATCAACAATCCAATTGGATTTATTTCTGGCAATTTAAGCGAAGCTAAAAGAAGCTTGGCAGATGTTATAGAACATTTAGAATTGTATCGCTCCGATGCACCAAAATCGGAGAAGGCTAATCATGCCGAAGAGGTAGACATCGATTATCTTTTGGAAGATTTACCGAAGATGATTGATTCAATGCAAGTCGGGTGCGATCGCATTTCTAGCATCAGTACCAGCCTCCGCACCTTTTCCCGAGGAGACAAAGACTACAAAGTTCCTTTTAATATTCATGATGGCATTAATAGCGCTATTTTAATTTTGAAACACCGCCTCAAAGCCAACGAATGCCGCCCGCAGATCGAAGTAATAACTAAATACGGCAATCTCCCTAAAATTCAATGTTTCCCAGGTCAATTAAATCAAGTTTTTATGAACCTGCTGGCCAATGCGATTGATGCCTTAGAAGAGTCAAACTTAGGACGCAGTTTTAGCGAAATTGCCACCAATCCCAACCGCATCACTATTTGCACTGAGGTACTAGGGGAAGGACAGATTCAAATTAAAATTGCTGATAACGGCACTGGGATGCAAGAGGAAATTAAAAAGTATATATTCGACCATTTGTTTACGACGAAATGCGTCGGAAAAGGCACTGGATTAGGGTTGACCATTGCCCATCAGATTGCGGTAGAAAAACATGGCGGCAGCATTGAGGTGAGTGCGGAACACGGAATTGGGACTGAATTTGCGATCGTTTTGCCGGTGAAAGGATAAATTTTAATTACAGCAGTTTAGTAAGTAGGCTATTACAAATAATTAACATGAGGTGGGGAGAGGGGGCGGGTTAATAAACATTGTGGATGTGATTGAAAGATTGTTGGTAAAACCCGCCCCTATAAATACTAAGGGTAATTTACCCAACATTATCTAATTTATTAATTTGGCAAACTCAATTTCAATACCTGTCCGACTAATACTTCGTGCTTGTGAGTTGCTACCACCACCGCACCTTCCAATCGCGGATCGTAACATCCAACCCAAGCTGCAGGATGGCATTCGTGCACTAAATACCCGTACAGCCAAATAGCTCCTCTACCTTCAATGACAATTCCTTGGCTGAATTGAACGCCTTCGGGAATTTTCAAACCTTGTAAATCATCGGGTGTGATAATACCATCTTGAGTGGCAATTCGCAAACGCAAATGTTGGTAAGCTAAACCGTCTTGAGTTTGATTGGGGATGATTTTTAATTCAATAGGATTCATGGGACGCACATAATGTTGAATGCTGTGTAAAATAATATGCTTTTTAGGGTAAATTGGGAATCCGATCGCCAACTTTGAGTCCCAATTGGGCCGCCCTTCCGCCTCTGAGTTCAATAACTCCGTCAACGGGAACATCCGGGCCGTAGTTGGGGCAGGTTTCGCTCAAACACGGCGGTACGTTAGGAATTATCGCCTGCACTACGCCTTCCCGCAGAAAAACCATATCGAGCTCAATAAACACGTTTTTCATCCAAAAACGCACGTTTCGCGCGGGTTCGATGGGGAAAAGCATTCCCCTGTCGTCTGGCAATTCTGTGCGAAACATTAAACCTGTCGCTTGTTCTTGGGGAGTTTTCGCCACTTCCAGTCCGATCGCGCGATCGGCTATAATCGTGTTAACCGAAATTGGCAAAAGCTGACCCATATCTAGTCCGCCAAACAGCGCAATAAAGTTGGATTCAGTCAGATTAGGGTTTCCCGAAACAACTCCTAAATAGTTGCCAGAATTTTTATTTTGCATAACAGTTTGGTTGTCTGAAACAAAAATGTTCAAATCGCTAAACTTTATGTTATCAGTCAAGACAATTTTATCATTGCCGCTGCCAAAATCTGTAATTACATCAGCTTCATTAATAGTAGGTGCGGCGGAAGTTGTGTCAATCACAAATAAATCATCGCCCGCGCCTCCTGTCAAGATATCCTTACCTTCACCGCCGATTAGTAAATCGCTACCCCGATCGCCATTAATCCAATCCGAATCTTGTCCTCCATAGATTGTATCGTTTGAAAGACCTCCGAACAGGGTATCAGCACCTTCATTTCCCGCGAGCAAGTCATTGTCGCGATCGCCAAAAATCAGGTCATTTCCCGCCAAACCTTGAATCGTATCATTACCTGCAAATCCTCTAATCGTATCGCTGCTGGGGCTTCCTAGGAGAAAATCGAAGCCGAAAGTACCGCCGATGTTAACCATTTAGTTTTTAATGATGGCTTTAATAAAAGGAAGCTTTGGCGATCGGCATTCGCCAACCGGTACCAAAAGCTCGATCGCTAATTTTCAAGCCAGGGGCTGCTTGTCGCCGTTTAAACTCCGATTGCCTGACTAATTTTACTACAAATTTAACCACCGCTGCATCGTGTCCCGCCGCCACAATTTCTGAGACAGATTGGTGATATTCGATCGATCGCTGCAAGATATCATCCAAAATATCATAATCCGGCAAAGAATCTCGGTCAACTTGTCCAGGTTTCAGTTCAGCACTAGGGGCTTTACTAATAATATTAACCGGAATTATTTTTTTATTAGGGGAAGGAGATGGAGGCACTTTCCCTGCATATCCGCCAGCATTCAGCCACCGACAAAGCGAATAAACTTGACTTTTCTGCACGTCAGAAATTACCGCCAATCCGCCATTCATATCGCCGTAGAGAGTGCAGTAACCCACCGACATTTCTGATTTATTACCAGTGGAAAGCAGCAAATGTCCGAACTTATTAGAAATTGCCATCAACAGATTACCTCGAATCCGGGATTGAATATTTTCCTCAGCAATCCCGAAAGTTGTATTGACAAACAAATCGGCGAGAGTGCGATCGTAGGATTTCATCAAGTCGCCGATCGGCAACAGTTCGATCGCCATACCCAGATTTCGGGCTAATTCCAAAGCATCATTAACCGAATGATCCGAACTGTAAGGAGAAGGCATTAATACCCCTAAAACATTTTCGGGCCCGATCGCGCAACTGGCGATCGCCGCAACCAAAGCCGAATCTATCCCGCCACTCAAACCGAGTACAACCTTAGAAAAACCGCACTTGCGAACATAATCTCGCACTCCCAAAACCAAAGCAGCCCAAATTTCTGGATCTTCCAAGGGCGGATCGAAACTTAAATCAGTTGCAAAACTGGAATTTTGCCCCTTCCCGCTGCTAATTAAATCTTGTTTTTTTTCGTGATATTCCAGCACGGCAAAATCCGTTTCAAAAGAATTCAACACCTGAATCAAATCACCCTTTCGATTCACCGCCAAACTGCTGCCATCAAAAATAATATCATCATTTCCCCCTACCTGATTAGCGTAAACAATCGGTATTCCCCAGCGAATGACACTATGCTGCAACATCGCCGATCGCACTTTCCGCTTCCCAACAGAATATGGCGATGCCGACAAATTTACCACCAAATCCACCTCCATTTTTGCCAAATCAGCAATCGGATCGCCCGAGTAACTGCGTTTACCCCAAAACTCCCGATCGTTCCACAAATCTTCACAAATTGTCACGCCAATTTTCAACTCGCCAATAGTAAAGTAATTGCTACTTTCTCCCGGTTCAAAATATCTATCTTCATCAAATACATCATAAGTAGGCAACAAGCGTTTATGAAAAACTTGTTTAATAGCACCATCTTGCAACAAAACAGCGCTGTTAAACAATGCTTTTCCGCCTAATTGAACAGCATGAGCATTAGGTACGACAGTACCGACTACAACCGTCAAATCCGGCGGCAAATTCTGCGCCAGGTGCTGCAACTGTGCGGCGGCGGCTGCAATAAAACTCGGTTCGATCAATAAATCGCGCGGCGGATAACCAATCAGAGAAAGTTCCGGTGTTAGCAATAAATTTGCACCTTCCACCCTGGCTTTTTTCGCACACTCCAGAATTAGATTGGAGTTGCCCAAGATATCACCAATAGTAGGGTTGAGTTGTGCGATCGCAATTTTCATATTACCAATTCACCTCATAAATATTGCTAACAGTCCGCCGGCGCGGACTCAATTTCCTAATAGTTCTAGATGTGAATTTAGGGAAGCATTAGTCAGACTTGTAATGTTTCAACTCTTCTTCAATATAATAATTTACCAAATCGCGGTAAATATTTTCTACCACATCAGGGTTCAAACCCGATTCTTTAGCCCACTCGCGCCGCTGCTGTAACATATCATGAAAGCGATCGGCTGCTCTAACGTTAGCTTCACTCGTTTTGAACCTTGCTGCTGCGATGACGTATTTAAATCTCTTGCTCAAAGCGTCGATCACTTCTCGATCGATAATATCGATTTCCTCCCGCACTTCGTGAATATTGGCGCATTCATCAGGGTCTTTCATAACCGTCACTCCTTCATAGCTTCTATTCTTATCTTACTAAATCGATCCCCGAATGTCAGTCTATTTTAGATTTTAGATTGAAGAATTTTAGATTGATTCCATAGATGAATCTGGGACATTGAACAAGAATTGAAAATTAGGCTTTCCACTACTTAATATCATTTTTCAAAACTCGCGGAACAAAACAATTGTTAGGCTCGTTTATTCTTCCCGATAAGTAATATCCTGTCCGTTCGATTGACCGCAATCAGCAAGGTTCCTAAAGGTTCGCAGTGCGGACGGTCGCCCGCATTACGAACGGCATAATTTTGGATAGCCACACACCATACAAATACTTCTCACCTTTTTGAAAAAGGCTATAAGTCGGGGGCTGTCGTTTTTGGGCTTTGTCATCCAAGAAACATTTAGATAAACACCAGTGGCTTATTTTTGAAAGGAGCAAAAGCTGCCGCATCAAAGCGGTACAAACTAGCAGGGCGGCCGGCCCCCCGCGAAACTTTAACTTTGGTGTCGCATAAAAAACCCAATTTCAACAATCTAGCTCTAAAATTAGAATAATCCGAAAAATTTTCTCCTAAAATAGTAGTATAGAGTTGATACAAATCGCTCAAGGTAAAAAGCTCCGGCAAAACTTCAAAAGCTACGGGACTGTATTCAAGTTTGTTACGCAGTCGCCGGTATCCGTATTCGAGAATTTGATTGTGATCGAAAGCTAGCTTAGGAACTTGTTGGACGGGATACCAAGCAATGCCGCCGACGCGGTGGCTGACACCGGCAACTACACTCCCAGCAATTAATTCAGCTTCTTCAAACCGAACCAAAGCAAAATAACTCACCGAAAGATAGCGATCGCCCCTGGTAAATTCCCGAGGATCGCGCCCCGCTTCTCCAAAAGTATACAGTTGCTCCAAATACAAATTTTTAACCCGGATTTTTTCAGACAAAATTCGGTAAGCTGCTTGTTCGAGAGACTCTCCGTGTCGCACCAAAGTACCGGGAAGACTCCAACAGTCGATAAACGGTTCGTCTTGCCGCATTACCAACAGCACCAACAAGCGGTTCTGCACGGTATCGACGGAGAAAATCACATTATCTACTCCTACTTTAAAGTCAGCTAATGAGCAACCTTCGCTCTTTTTTGTGCCTCGTGCCATGCGTACAAATGCTCCCTATTTATGTAATCTTCGATGGTCGGAGTCAGGGCTTGGGTGTCTCCTGTTTCGCGATAGAAGGTAGAAGAAACATTGGGACCACTCAAAGATGCGATCGCCACCTCTGCACCCATGCGCCTCAACTGCCACAAATCTATTTGCTCTGATGGATAACCGGGTCGCGGTACTATCAGCAGATCAACTTGTTTTAACAATTCTTCAAATTTGTACCAGCGAGACAGTTGCCCCACTAAATCAGAACCGATTACCAGTGTCAAATCTGCATTAGGCCACAGCAATCTTGCTTGTTCCACGGTTTCCACCGTCCTCGGACTGCTGAGTTCTGGATGCAAGCAAAGATTGTGTCTCGGCGAATTAATTTCTTGAATCATTAACAGCAGCATTGCCGATCGGTGTTCTAGAGAAGTTTGGTGCGACTTAAAAGGATTGTCCGATGCCCAAACTGCTACCCAATCAAAATGTTGAGAAAGCCAACTCAGAATTGTTTTGTGTCCTGCTGTGGGTGGATCGGCACTGGTTCCAAAAAGAGCAATCTTCTGCATAGGGAATCGGTAATTGTTGACTGTTGACTGTTGACTGTTGACTGTTGACTGTTGATTGATGACTGTTGACTAATGACTACTGACTAATGACTACTGACTACTGACTAATGACTAATGACTCTTTTTCGTTTTTTGGGTGAGACTATGCAAATCTGTAGAAATTTCCACCTGCAGCGAAATCGGGTTGTCAAGTTGGCGAGTTTCGGGGCGAAGACTGGCGACAGAAGCAGCAGTTCGTTTCGCGATATCGTCCAAACTTTCAGGCTTTTGCACTCGTTTGCCGTCCTTGACAACCAATTTCATTAATGGTATATGAGAATCGCAATTATTAATATTTTCTCCCGACAATCCCAAACAATCTCCGAGAATTTGCCCATTTTCAATATGTCTAAAAATTTGCTTTTTTCCGGGATATGTTACCTTGTCGCTTGCCTCTTTCATCACCGGAATCCCGTCAATTTCCACCAACTTATAAACACCGTTCACAGGGGAACCGCTCACCAACTTGGTTCCCAAACCGTAACCGTCAATGCAAGCACCCGCACTTTTTAATTTAGCAATTTCTCGATCGTCCAAATCGCCGCTAGCAAAAATTGGAACCCCAGGCAGGATCGATCGAACTTCCCGAGACAGCACCGCCAAATCACCCGAATCCAGCCGCACGCCTTCCAACTGCATTTCACCGCTGTTTACTCGATCGGCCAAGATCCGCGCCGCTGCCACAGTATTATAAGTATCGATCAGGAGTGGTGCCCCCGGAAAACAGCGGTGAAAAGCTGCAAACGCCTGATTCTCGCTACCTTCGAGGGCTGCCACAGCCATTACCAAAGCATGAGCCATAGTACCTACAGGTTTGCGGCCCAACTTCAAAGCAGCCAAAACATTAGAAGTTCCGTCGAACCCAGCAGCCAGAGCAGCCCTCGCCGCCCACACAGCAGCTTGCGGCCCAAAAGCCCTGCGCGTCCCGAATTCCAGCAACTTAGCGTCAGGGCCCGCCACATCCCGGAGCCGTGCAGCCCGCGTCGCAATCAAAGTTTGATAATTTATCGCATTCAACAAATAAGTTTCCACCAACTGAGCCTGCCACAGAGGAGCCTCAATTCGCAGCAGCGGCTCATTGGCAAATACCGCCGTCCCCTCCGCAACCGCCCAAACATCGCCAGTAAAGCGAGCTGTGGCGAGTAAAGTCCAAAATCGCTCCGGCGCACCTGCAAAAATCCCAGTGGACTGCAAAGCTTGAATTTGCGACTGGGAAAACCGAAATTTCTCCAGATAGTCGAGAACTTGAGCCAAGCCCATCGCGATCGCATAGCCAAAACCCTCTGGTAGCCGGCGGGCGAATAATTCAAAACTCGCAGGGCGATCGTCGATCGCTTCCCCGACATAACAAGCCGTCATCGTTAGCTGGTAGAGATCGGTCAACAGGCTGTAATCTGCTGGGGAAACGGTCAGTTCCTGGTCTTCTAAGATTTTCTCAAAACCTGTGAGGTGCAGGCTTTCTGTCGCAGTTTTCATAGCGAAAAACCCCGGACAAACTTATTTATTTAATTATAGTGATAAACACCATATCTTTTTGTAAATCTTTGATAAAGATTGCTGATACTATATTGCTTTTTTCTTGATTGCGCTCTTGCATAGAGGGTTTCAGGTTAATTTGCGGATTAAGATTATGGTATTTTTAATAAAAACAGCCAATTTGAGTTTGTAGGGTGTGCAGCGCGCGATCGTGTTGATTTAGAAAGGCGCGGGTGCATCGGGAGTTTTTGGGAAAGTATTTTTGGGGTTTGAGGGCGATCGTCCAAGCTCCGCAATTTTTACATTCCTGGACGCATGCGGGGTCAAAAACCCGGTTTCTGAATCAAGCATTTCTCGGATCGAGCGAAGATTTTTCAGAGAAACCGCGTTTTTTGCGTCTTGGACTATCTTAAAAGCTTCAGGTTGCTTCGATGTTGCGGACTAATAAGTAATTCAAACAAATATTGCTAAAGAAACCCCAAGACCGAAATTAATAGTAATATAAAAAGTATCAGAAGCAATGACAAGAGAGGCGGATGTAATGAATCTTTCTAAATCTTTGGCAGATGCGATGCGTTACGTTTCCGAAGCCGCGATGAGAATTTTTAAACGGAACGATGACGATTATCCCAATACAGGAGTTCAGCCTTTTGAAGGTACCCCACCCAAAGGCCATAAAAAAGACCCGTGATCGGGCGATCGGGTAGTTTCTAGCGAGGTAAGCAAAGACATTTGCCTCAATCAACAGCGCCAAGTTTTTCGACTACTTTTAAATATGTTCAATTTTTCCCAGCTAAACTGTGTTTGGCTGGGATTTTGCTGTGAAAAATAGATAAGCTGTTGTGCAAATAAACATTGTATATTTTGATGACAATCAAAAATAGTCAAATCCTCTCCCCCTCTTTACCCTGAGCGAAGCCGAAGGGCGCTTCTCCCCCTCTCCCCCTCTCCCTCTCCCCTTCTCCCCCTCTCCCCTCAATCGCTATACACAATCTATATGAGCAACAGCTTATTGGTGGCGTTGGTGTTTTGAGTTCGATCGGAACCCAAGTCCTGACTAGGAACCAATTACCCAAAATTGATTGAGGAAAAAGGCGATCGCCGCACTGCCAATCGGTACAGTCAAATTATCAATTCCCAACTTAGAAACCGACTCCAAAGTAGCAGCAACCAAAGCCACAATAGCCGACACAACCAAAGTTTGCCAAATATTGCCGCCAGCAGTTAGCAAAATCAAACTGCTAACTGCAAAACTCACCAAATACATAGTTGCAGAACCTTCCCAACTCTTCTGGATTCCCCAAACTCGATAAATATGTTTGCCGTATTTTTGACCGATGACAGCAGCCAATCCGTCCCCCCAAGCCATCACTAAAATGCCCAAAGCTGCGTATTCCTGATGTTGCAGCGGCCAAAACCAAGCGACGAGAACGCTAATACTCACAGCATAGAAAAAAGTCCCGAAACTTTTGCGGTTGATACTGTTAAGACTGGGCAAAATCGGCAGTTGGTAGGAAATTAGGGCGATCGCACCTGCTAAAACCCCCGCCGAAATTCCCACCCAGCCCGGTATTTGCAGCCACCAAGCCAGCAAAATCACGTTCCCAGTACCGATGTGAACCACCTTCCGGGATACCTCTGCACCCACAGAAGTCAAGCGGTTTAACCCCTCAGCTACCAATAAAATCACACCCAACCAGGCTCCCACGAGGGAAATTTGCAACCACACAGTGGGAATTTCAGAAAATATAGACACGATAATTTAGGAAACACTTATTTACATCAGGCACTGTTTACTACTTTAGTGGAAAGCGCGATCGCTCTGTTCGGTGTTGGCAGGATTTTCTACCGTCACTACGGTATAATTTAGTCGCTCTCCTGTGCTCGGCTTTGGAGATAAAGTGAGTTAGTCTAATCAAATTAGTCGTTTGAAGTTTTGAGAGGCTCAGAGAATCTGATTGCTATGCAATATGTATTAATCATTCATGAAGTAGAAAACTATGAAGCTTGGAAACAGGTATTCGATCGGGCTGAAAGCATCCGAAAAGAAGCTGGCGAGCGATCGTATCAAATCTTGAATTATGAAAATGAACCCAACAAAATTGTTCATTTTTCCGCGTGGACATCAATAGCAGATGCCAGGGCATTTTTTGAGTCTCCGAGACTGGTGAAAATTAGAGAAGAAGCGGGAGTTAAAGCTCCTGAGTTTGTATATTTAGAGCTATTAGAGTCAGGAGTCTTATAACTCTGATTGATGGTTATTTTATCAACTGCCGCACAAACTTAAACGCCCTGGGACGCAACTCCACGGGTAGCAGCGACAATCCCAAACCCGCCCACATCTTCGCCTCAGAAAAAGACTTTCCAGCCTGCACCATTTGTCGCCCTTTTGCAGTTTCACCCACCTCAATCAGCCGCAAACCAAGCGCTAATTGAGTTTCCGCGAGCCTTTTGAGCCTGACTGTTTCGAGCTGCTCTGACTCAAATTCGTAGCCGGTCAAATAGCGCAATTTATCGCTCAAATACGGAATTGCCCGATCGACTCCTTGTTGTTCTGCATGAAATCGATACTCCATCAATAACTCTGGCAAGTAATAGCATTTTTTGTTCGCAATTGCAAGTCTCACAAACAAATCGTTATCTTCACAGTTTTGCAAATTCGGCCGCAGAAATCCTACTTCTTGCAGCGCGGGGCGGCGAAACAAAGTCGCCCCTATTTGCAAACTCTGTCTCAGAAAAACTGTCGAGAGCAAATCTTCAATAATTCCAGCGGATAAATCGGTGCGGCCCCACCGCTGCGAATTCAGTTTAGTCTCGGCTTCGTCAATATTGTTGTGAATGTCGATCGCCCAGTGATCGGTACTGACAAAATCAATGCTGGGGTCTTTATCTAAAATAGCAGATGTCCGCTCCAGAAATTGCGCTCTCAGGCGATCGTCATCGTCAAATTTGATAAAATATTCGCCCCTTGCCACCGCAAAGCCCGATCGCATATTATTACTTTTACCGATATTCTGCAGGTGACGAATGTAGCGAATTCCTGGCCCTACAAATTCTGACATTAACAGCGGAGTGCTGTCAGTCGAGCCGTCATCGCAGACAATTAATTCAAAATCTGTATAAGTTTGATCTAACACGCTGGCGATCGCACTAGCCAGCAAATGCACTCGATTGCAAGTAGGAATGCAAACGCTAATTTTGGGTACTTTAGACAATTTTAGATTTGAGATTTGAGATTTGAGCTTCTAAAAAGTGACAACAATACCGATTAAAAATTTGCCCGCAATCGCAGAGTTTTTTACCTATTGGTATTAACAGATTTCGCTCCCGGGACAGTTGATTTTAACTCAAACGAGCCGTACATTCAAGAATTAACTTTTGATTCACCAAAGCAAAGGGTTGAATTTCCAAAGCGCGGCGAAAAGCTTGAATAGCACTCGTGTATTCTCCCAAGGCAGCGTAGCACAAACCAAGACCGTGCAGCGCCCCAAAATGTACCGGGTTCAATTTGAGGACAATTTCGCAATCGTGAATCGACTTTTTATAATTTCCTTGGGTATAGTGAAGTACGGCGCGCCGATTCCAAGCTTCAGCAAAATCAGGCGATTGAGCAATCAGTTTCGTCAGCAAATCCAAAGCGTGGCGAACATCGCCGGCACTTAGCGAAACTTGCGATCGCCTGAGAATTTGCATCCCATAATCACCCTTCTGGTTAAACCAAGTCCGCCAGAGTTCTGTAGTTGCCCGATCGCGCACGCTTTCTTCGGAATTTTTTAAGTCTTGGAGCAGCGCTTTGATAGATAATTCGTCCATAGTGAGAAGATTGTTAAAAAAGTTTTATCCGTCAATCTTATCGCGACAGCGGCAATTTGATTTATCCAATATCCCATGCAAATTTTGATACTTTCCTCGACTTTTCCCTACCCGCCAAGCCGGGGAGGAACTCAGGTAAGGACTTTTAATTTATTACAATACTTGAGCCGGCGGCATGATGTAATTCTCGGCACTGTGCGATCGCCCGATGTCACCGACGCACAAATCGACGCATTGCGAGGGCAAGTGACAGAATTGGCAGTTTTTCCCCACCCGCAGATACCCCCCCAACCCCCCCTTGCTAAGGGGGGGCTAAGACTCAATCAGGAGACTAAGGAAGGATTCTTGCCTCCCATTGCACCCCCCCAATTTCCCCTTGCAAAGGGAGGGCTAAGACTCAATCAGGGGCTTGAGGAGGGCTTCTTGCCTCCCCCCCTTGTTAAGGGGTGGACTGAGGGGGGGTTCTCTGAAATACTCGGAAAATTCCACAGATTCAGTCAATTTGTGTTATCCGGGACACCTCCAAACGTGCTCTCAAGCTACTCTCAAGCAATGCAGAATTGGGCTGACGATTTGGTAGCTGCAGGGAAATGCGATGCTGTTACCTGCGAACACAGCGTTAACGAGATTTACGTGCGTCCAGAATGGCGACAAAAACTGCTGACAGTGGTCAATATTCACAGTTCGGTTTGGGGAACTTGTAGGGAAATGTTAATCACCGGCACTTCCCAAAAACCTCTGCGCGATCGACTAAATTTGCCGCTACTCGCCCGCTACGAAAGACGCTACTGTGCCAAATTTTCCCGCATTGTCGCCACCACATCCACAGACAAGCAGCAACTCCTAGAATTGCTGTCGCCAGCGGGAAGACTCGGAGAAAAACCAGATTTTTTTGTGCCTCCGATTGATGTCATTCCTAACGGCGTGGATTTGACAGAATTTCCGTACCGGTCGATCGATCCGGGAGGACACACCTTAATCTTTGCAGGCGCAATGAACAATTTGCCCAATATTGACGCCGCCAGATTTCTCAGTTTGCAAATATTGCCTTCCTTGCAGCATCGATATCCCGATGCTACCCTCACTCTAGTCGGGGCTTCGCCAGTCCCGGAAGTGCTCGCCTTGGGGAAACTCCAAGGAATTCAAGTAGTAGGTCGGGTGCAAAGGGTGGCAGAATATTTGCATCAGGCTGCAGTTTGTGTGGTGCCGATGAGGATTGGTTTCGGGATTAAAAATAAAACTTTGGAGGCGATGGCTGCGGGAACTCCCGTGGTGGCGAGCGATCGAGGTTTGGAGGGTTTAGCCCTCGGTGGCGGCGCACAACCGACAAGGGCCTTGCGGGCGAACAAAGTTCAGGAGTATGTTGAGGCGATTACCAGTTTGTTTGAAAGTCAGCAACAGCGACAAGAGTTGTCCGAAAGCGCGCGCGCCCTCGTTGAAAGTCAATACACCTGGGATATCATAGGTCGGCAGTACGATCGACTATTGCAACTTTAAACTCGAAATTCTAAAATCTAAATTCTAAAATTGGACGGACGATGGAACACAAAATTAACCCCTCGAAACGCCGAGTCAAACCCCCAGAAAATTCAAAAGTTGCTCCTCCTCCTCCGACAAGACGCCGCCGCAATCGTCGCCCCAAAAAACTTCAAGACTCCCAGCTTCCCCTACTTCCTTCCCCAACTCGCGCCAGATATCCCTGGAAAAGACTCGTAGCTAATTTGACAGCCCTCGGCATCTTGTGCGGCTGTTCCGCTTTGATGGGAGGCGGCGCTTGGCTGAGTTACCAGCTAATTGTCGATCCCAACGGTAACAGGTTGGTCTCTCAGTTTGTCCCTGGATGGTCGCGCCTGCCTACCGGTAGCAGAGATTCCATCCAAACTCTGGCTCAAATCAAAGCCAGCATCCGCAAATTGGGCTTCATAACCGGCGAACCCCTACCGCTTCCCGTCGAGAAATCTGCAGATAATTCTATTGCCGATTTACTGTTGCCGGTGATGGTAGAAAGGACAGTTAATGCTTCTACTGTTTGCAAAAATCCTTGCCGTCAAATTGTTGAACTTCGGGTGTACAAGCGGGTGCAGCTTCCCGATCGCGATTCCGATAAAGAGCAGTATTTTCAGTTAGCAAGTTCTGTGAGTGTAGAAGGCCCTGCCGAATCTTTTGTGATTGCTTCTTTAGCTGACTCCCAGTCCGACAATCAAGCCTCCAATCAGTCGCTACCCCTAACAGAACTGCGCCGCTTTGACGGCAAGCCCCCCGCCGAAGGTATTTGGTTTAATGTCAGCGGTAAACTGGTGCGCGGCGACAAGAAAATTCCCTACGGACAAGTCATTCGCTACAACCCCAGCCAAAATCATTTAATCTCGCTGTTGGATTGGGTGAGTGTGGCCGGACAACCGCCGAATTGGCAGCAAATTGTGAAGGGTTCAAATCCGCAATTGGCGATCGACCAAACAGTTGGTTTAGAGCCGCAATTTACCCTTTATCAAATTGGCCCGCGCAAATTTGTGCCGAACCCAGTTCAGTTAACTCCGATTTCTTTAGAAGAATTTGCCTTGAATGACGAGACTTATAAAAACGGGCTGCGATTGGCAAAAAGTGGGCTGTGGTCTCCAGGATTAAATGTCATGCGTATTGCTAAGGGTAAAGCCGGCAAAAATTGGCCCGCACTCGCGCAAGCTCAACTAGAAACGATCGAATTTCACGCTAAAATTACTCGTGCTCAGGCGATCGCATCTTGGGCCAGTCCCGGCCAACAAGTGCTCGCAGAATTGATCGACGGCCGCTGGAGTGAAGCTTTGCAAGTATTTGAAGCCGATCCCAGCAACAGTCACGAAATTGCCACAACCCTCAAAAATGACGGCGGGCGGATTATGAACCGCGTAGATGCCGCCTTGCGAGTCAATGCCGCGGACGGCGATGTCAAGGCTTGGGGCGCTCTGATTTTAGCCTCTCAAGACGGAACTCGCGAAGCGATGAATTGGCTCGACCAGCAATCAGATACCGACAGCGAAACTAGAAGTCGAATTCGGAATTTGGTCAATAAACTTGATGAAGCAGTTTCTCTGGCCCAAACTTTAGGAGACCACAAAAGTCAAATTATGGGTTCTGCTACATTAATTAACAATATCAACCCTGCTGACTGGCTGGAACCCGCAGCCAAAAGCGAGTTAAAATTGACCCCAGAACAAGTTTGGTATCAGGTGCAAGTAGCGAGTTTTTACGACGGCATCCGCTGGGTTAATTCGCCCTTTCCAGATGTAGAAGTGCGCTCTTTTCCCGATACTCAAATTAAATGGCTCTGGGGGCGGCTGGGCTTGCAGGCTGACCCCAAGATTAAAATTGAGGTAGCGATGGCTAACGGTCAACAAAGAGTCGCTGTCGGAACGGTGAAAGCGGTGCAGATTCAAGACGGAAGTCTGCGCTTGCTGGCGGCCGTTGACAAGCGATCGTAATCAGGCAAAAAGCATTCTGCTGGGAAACAATCTAAGACACACTCTTGATATCATGTCCCATCGATTGACAACAATAAGATGTAGTTAGTAAAAATGTGGTTCGTAAATATCTGGTTCGTAGTGCGGACTTTAGTCCGCTCTTAAACTGCGAACATTAGTCCGCACTACGAACTGTAAAGATGTGCTTCGTAGTGCGGACTAATGTTCGCTCTTTTGTCCCAATCCCCCGATCAATTTCGGAAAAAAATACAGAGAGCAATTTTCTTAATTCAATTTACACAACTCGCGCCAACAACAGCCAGAGATATTACATTCCGCCCTTTTTAGAAAGTGCTGCAATCATCTGTTGCTTCACAGCTTTCGCCCAAAGCTCAAACTCCACACTGTTGATGCTGTTAACTTTCACTTCCTCAGCAGGCTGATGTGGGGCTTCCTTATGTACTGTAGTCTCCATTCTTTTTTCCTCTTACAAAAAATGTTATTAGTCGATCGCCAGCGATTAGCATCATACATCTATTTTATCTACTAAATCCTGTCATTAGTTACACTAAAAGCATAAATTTTTACGTTCAAATGCAGTAAATACATATAGATAATGCAATTTATGAATTCCACATCAAAAACCATACAAATATTGCTATAGCGGTTATCTAAAAAGTGAGGTATGCCCTATGCCCTATGCCCTATGCCCTATACCGGATAGTACATCATCTTTTTGATAAAGGCTATACATATAGATTTTCCCTGACATTAAAACTTTATAAATTACATTGTATAACAGAATCAAAGTAATAGTTGTGTGAGTAAACTTATTTTACAATGAATGTATTGGTATATACAGCAGAAAATAATTTGATTCAATTCAAATAGTGCCGTAAAGCCGATCGCCCGCATGGACGAGTCCCGGTACAATATAATTGCGATCGTCCAAACGCTCATCAACAGCAGCCGTATAAATCTGCACGTCAGAGTGCTGTTGATGAAGGTATTCAACTCCCTCCGGCGCAGCCAGCGAGCACAAAAATTTAATAGACTTCGGATTAACTTCTTTAAGCCGATCCACAGCAGCCACTGCTGAGTTACCAGCAGCCAGCATCCGATCGACAATTAAAACATCTCGCGGTTCGATATCCAGGGGAACTGTGACAGAAAGACGAGCCCACCACCTGAGTAGTGCGATCGCGGTACAAACCAATAAACTTAAATAGCAAAAATTGCAAAACACCTTGAAATTATCTGCGTCAATCGGTGTTGCATCAGCCCGATATCTGCGGTTTCTCTGAAGATAATTATCATCTTCTGAATCTGCCGGAAAATACGAATATCGTCACCTTTTCCTCCTTCGCCACTAGCAGACAGAGCCTTTTACTACAAATCCAGCAGTTCTAATTCCCGAATTAAAGCATCTTTTCTCAGCCAATAGCGAAGGCATATAATTCGTCGTCCAACAAATACCTCCTAGCGCAGCGCCGACCCAAAAATCAGAACTTTGTTCCCCACAAAGCCTCATAAAAACGATGAATATTATTCGCTCAAATCTTCCGGAACACTCTTTGAATGAAATGAATATTAGAAAGTATCAGGACACAACAAGCATTAATACATAAATTAATGCTACTCGAAAAAGCCCCGAGCTAAATACAGATATCTAGCTCTCAGTCAGAAACTGACTGCCTTTTCAGTAAAGGCTTGCCATCTCCTAAATAGAAAGGCATCGCCTCAATATTCCTTGAATTTTTCAGAGTTGTCCTAACAAAAAAACATTAAGGAGAACATCCATGAAATTTGCAAAACTCTTGCTGGCGACAGCATTAATGGCCGCTTCTATCAGCCCCGCCTTGGCAAATCCTGCAGTTCAAATATTAGGAGCCAGCTACGGCGGTAGCGGCTGCCCAGACCGCTCCGCCAGCGTCAGTGTCAGCCCCGACGGTCAAGAACTCACCATCCTATTTGATAAGTTTGCAGCCCAAGGAAATGTCTCAACAGAAACCCGGAAAAGCTGCAATCTGAGCATTCCCATCAAAGTACCCCAAGGCTTCCAAATTTCTATCTACGATGCCGATTACCGCGGCTACATTGCTCCTAAAACCACAGGAAACCTGCGAGCAGAATACTTTTTTGCAGGAAGCCGCGGCCCAGTTTTTAATCGGAATTTAAGCGGAGAAACTAACTACAACGTTCGAGATAGTTTAGCCACTGTAGCTAATGTTTGGTCTCGCTGCGGCGACAGTGTAAATATGCGAGTAAATGCTGCGATGACAGCCCGCGGTGCCGGCATGGCAACCGTTGACTCCTTCGATTTAGCTCATCGCGGTTTAGTGTATCACGTCAAATATCGCACTTGCAACTAAGCAGAAACACTAAAAAACAGATAACACTGATGACCCGGATTCTTTACGAAACCGGGTTTTTCAATGCTCTAATTGTATCAATTCCGGTTGTACCGAAATGATATAGAGGAAACGGCAGTGCCATTTCCCTACAATTAATCTGACGTAGGGAAACGGCACTGCCGTGTCCTAATTTCTTATGATACTGCCGTGTCCTAATTTCGGCTTATTTAAAACACAGTACCGTCACTTTCAATCCGAATTGGCGGCACTCCACCGACTCTCAATTCCCCGGCAATTTTTCGCCCCGCCGCCCAAGTTCCCCCTTGCAAAATCTTCACCAGCGGCAATTCTGTCGCACTCAAATGCAGCTTTTTTCGCATAGTTGCGGCAATCTTATCTAAAAGAATCACAGTTAGCGATCGCCATTCCACTATAACTTCCGAACCAGGCAAATAACTACGATCGCCAACAGCCGCATCTTTTACCCGCAGCAGCCCGACATCCAAACACAAACCACCGTTGCGATACTCCGCCAAACCCGTTAAATCATCCAATCCTGCGACTTCTAAACCCAGTTGTTGCAGCGGTTCCAACAGCGAATAAGTCAACCACTGCGAGAGTTTGTGAAACGGCACAAAGTTATCTCCAAAATTTTCTCCCGCCAAAGCTGAATGCCGCCAAACATCCCCTAAATTAACCCCACCAATGGCATATCTTCCCGGCCAAATCTCCTCAAAACCTGTCAAAACAGCATTCAATACTTCAGAAGCATTCACAGTTTTGACTCCAGAAACCCGACTGTCGAGCAAGTATTGTACCAAATTGCCGGGACGCGGGTTTTCGCTACCAAATAATAATCGATGCTGGCAAATCGCCTTCCCCAAACGCTGCAACAATTCTAATCTGCCGCTTAAACCCACTAGCGGATTGTCTCGGCTTACCTGAAATCCCGCAGCTAAAGTTTCTAGTTTTAATTGAGAAAGCCCCCGCGAATCAGCAGAAAAAGGAAAATCGGGATTGCTGGAAAAAACACCTTGACAAAACATCCGAAAACTGGCTATTGCTAACCCTTCTGAGCGGCGGTAAATTTGTCCTGTTTCTGGTTCGCAATACTGCCAATCTGCACCGGCACCGGCATCAAGCAAAACGCTGATAATTGCTAAATCAAACTTGATCTTAGCTTGTTCTACGGGTGAAAATTCTGTTAAAGCTGCATCTAATTCGGCTAGTCGCGGCAGGTTGCCGGCTTCAAAATGCCGCCAGCGACTGTGAAAGGGAATGTTAAAATCGGGATACTGTTGGTGGGTGGTGTCGATTACATAATTTGCTGCTTTGTCGAGTTGGGATAAATCGACGCGGAAGTAGGGTAGTTTATTTTCGGAGGCTAAATTAAAAAGCCGATCGCACTTTTGGCGAATCGCAGCCGGCGTTTTCAGATATTGTACAGTTTCTAGTTCAAGTTTGCTCAACTTCATACAATCAAACACCGATAAACATCGTTTTCTTGAAAAAAGTCAAACTGACTGTAATCTAAAAGATTATCTAAAATCGCATTTTTATCGATTTTGATCAGCTTGTACTCCCACTTTGAGCCGCTGACTTCGCGTTTTATTCGGTCGGAAACTATCACCGAATTTTTGTCAGTAGCCGGAGATATTATTTTACTTAAATCTTCCAGCCTGTCGGCGATGTTAATATCTTTTCCGTAAGTGCAAGACCGAAATATATACAAATTTCCTTTAGTAATTCCTACCGACAAGCCGCAAGGTATTTGATTGCCACGAATAAACAGTTTCCAATTCTCGCACAAACTTTCCATTGCCGCTAAGGCTGAGTGAGCTTCCTGGAAAGTTAACAAGTGCGAATCACCAACAATACTCCGAATTGTGCCGCCGTATTCTTCACAAATTGTTTTTTCAAAGTTATCGAATTTAGTCAGTAAATATTCAACATCTTTAATAGAATTAGATTCTTGATAAGCAATAAAACCTCTCAAATCAGCTTTGATTATTGCTTGATTTTCTACTATTCGCGTTTTGTGACTTTGGTCAACTTTGTAAACTTTTTCAGGTTCGCTCATCCCTTTCAAAGAAAACTCATTCACAAAAGATGTTTGCACTTCTGCTTTGTTGAGGGCCAGCCATGCTGCTTGGGACAAATATATTTCATCCGGCGGAGTTACTGATTCTATCCGCGCTGTTAAATTTACTGTATCGCCAAAGATATCTTTATCTTGGTGCAAGACATCTCCTAGGGTAATCGACACGCGAATAGCCAATCGTTCATCGTTCGATTTACTAGATTGTTCAGCTCTCAATTCTTGCTGCATTTCTATGGCTGCCATCGCCGCTGCGGTAACGCTGGGAAAAATCATCCAAAATGAATCACCTTCCCCTTTAATCATGCTGCCTTCATTTCTGATAGTAATATCTGAAATAAAATTTTTATGCTCGTTTAACAAACTACTTAATTCGGACTGAGATAACTTTTTGACTCGGACGGTATATCCGCAAATATCTGTTTTTACGATAACAGTAGAACGCAAATTAGCCATAACCTACCCTGACCGATCAAAGACCAGCAATAAATTTTATTTGGCAAAGACGCGATTGTTCGCGCCCGATTGTTCGCGTCTTTGGCCTGTCAATCTCCTAAATCGCGTCAATCATGGCTTCTGCAAGAATTGTAGCATCTGGCACGGGGTCTGGCGTGTAGTAGCCGGCTGCTTTTTTGGCGGCGATTTCGACTTGGGCGTCTGCGGGAATCCAATTTTCGGGAATGGGGATGCGATCGACTACTTGAATGCCAGAATTGATAATTGCATTGTATTTGAGATCGCTCATAGAAACTAAACTGTCAATTCGAGAGATCCCCAACCAGTGCAAAACATCTGGCATGAGTTCTTGAAACCGCATATCTTGAACTCCGGCGACACATTCAGTACGAGTAAAATAGGCATCAGCGCGATCGCCCCCTTCCTGCCGTTTTCTGGCATTGTACACCAAAAACTTCGTAACTTCCCCCAAAGCTCTGCCTTCCTTGCGGAAATAAACAATTACTCCAGAACCGCCGGATTGTGCAGTTTGGATGCAAATTTCAATCCCATGTACCAAATAAGGGCGGCAAGTGCAGATATCTGAACTGAACACATCAGAACCGTTACATTCATCGTGTACCCTTACCGCCAACTGCTTCTGAGGGTCAGAAATATTTGCAACATCGCCAATAATATAAACTGTAGTTCCGCCAATCGGGGGCAAGAAAACCTGTAAATCCGGCCGCGTCACCAAATCCGAGAACATACCGCCTGTTTGCTCGAATAAAACGCGGCGGAGAACACTTTCTTGCACGCCTATCCTGCGGGCAATTCCCGGCAAATACCACACGGGGTCGATCGCAATTTTAGTTACCGCTAAATTGCCGCCTGCTTTGACTATTTTGCCATCAATTTGCACGCGCCCCTTAGCGATGGCATCTTGCAATTCCGGCATATTAATATGAGCTTTAGTAACAGCAATTGTCGGGCGAATATCGTATCCCTGCTGAAAAAATGAAGTATAAATTTGGCTGACCAAACCCCCAAAGGGATCGAGAGAAACAATCAAATTGCGATCGCCCCAACTCGGGTGAGGCCCGATGCGTGCCGCCGGAGACGTGTTAGTAAAATCGGGCAGGTGATCGGCTTGAAGTGCGCCGGAAGCAACTGCTAGCGCTCGATAAACAGAATAGGAACCCGAATGAGTGCCGATCGCATTCCGGTGAGAAGATTTGCTGAGGCTGCCAATCACCGGCCCCCGTTTGAGAGGATCGATTTCTCCCCAACAAATGGGAATTGGTTCTGTACCGGATCTGTCGGGATGGGATGTTAAAACTATATGCTTGGGTTGTGACACAGTTGTTTTTGGCTCTGGCTATGGCAATTTTAAACGATTATCGATTGTAACAACAGAATTGTGTCTGCGGAAGGATTCGAGCTATCCAATTTTAGCGAAATCTTTTAGAGCAATTAGATTTAATGTGTGAATCATATTTTTTTAAGCTGTTGTGCAAATAAACATTGTATATTTCGACGATCGATCAAAAATCTTCTCCCTCTCTCCCCCTCTCCCTCTCTCCCCCTCTCCCCCTCAATCACCATACAGAATCTAGATGCACAACAGCTTAACGAACCGCAGAGGCGCAGAGGGCGCAAAGGAGAAAAAAAGAGAGTAAAATGGAAATAGAGAAATAAAAAAGTTCCCAAATTTGGAAATAATTGCTATATTTAAAACTGGTATCGCTAAATTATTAATAAAATTCTAACTCACAAAGTTAATGTTGCCAAGTACATCTAATTATTTGCTCAAAAATGCTCGCGTCCCCGCGTCTCTGCTAGAAATACAGTCGATCGCACCCTCAGTTTCTGCAATTGCAACAACGGGGACAGAGAACAATTTTTGTGCGGTGGATCTGGAAATTGCAGCGGGTGCGATCGCCCAAATCATCCCCACCAATACAGAACCTTTATCGCAACTTCGAGATATTCCAATTGTAGACTTGCAAAACGGCTTAGTTTTCCCTTGCTTTGTGGATATGCACGCGCATTTAGACAAAGGCCACATTTGGGAACGATCGCCCAATCCCGACGGAACTTTTGCAAGTGCGCTGGAGACTGTGCGCGCTGACGCCGAAAAACACTGGAATGCAGAGGATGTTTACCGGCGGATGCAGTTCGGCCTCAAGTGCAGCTACGCCCACGGCACCAAAGCCATCCGCACTCACATCGACAGCGCAGGCGATGGGGGAACCGTTAGTTTAGCAGTATTTGAAGCCTTGCAAGCCGAATGGAGCGATCGGCTAATTTTGCAAGCAGTTTCCCTAGTTTCCCTCGACTATTACCTGACACCCGCAGGCGAAAAATTAGCAGACAAAATTGCCCAAATCGGCGGCATCCTCGGCGGAGTTGCCTACATGAACCCGGATTTAGACAAACAACTCGATCGCGTATTTAGCTTAGCCCAAGAACGCGGTTTAAACCTCGACTTCCACACCGACGAAACCGACGATCCAGAATCAGTAACACTGCGGGAAGTAGCAAAAACGGCTATTCGCTATGAATTTAGCGGTCAAATAATCTGCGGGCACTGCTGCAGTTTAGCCGTACAACCGCCGGATTTAGTAACAGAAACTTTGACATTAGTCAAGCAAGCAAATATTGGCATTGTCAGCTTACCGATGTGCAACCTTTATTTGCAAGACAGAGAATCGGGGCGTACACCGTACTGGCGGGGAGTGACGCTGGTGCACGAACTCAAAGCAGCAGGAATTCCCGTCACAGTTGCTAGCGACAACTGTCGCGATCCGTTTTACGGATTTGGAGATCACGATGTTTTAGAAGTCTTTAATATGTCAGTCCGCATAGCCCATTTAGACAGGCCTTGGGAAGATTGGCCGCGCACAGTCACAACAACACCAGCAGATTTAATGGGATTGCCGAATGTAGGACGAATAGGAGTTGGTTTACCCGCAGACTTGATTTTATTTAAGGCGCGAACTTTCAGCGAATTGTTATCTCGGTCGCAGCGCGATCGCACAGTTTTGCGGCAAGGTAAAGAAATTGATACAACTTTGCCAGATTACCGGGAACTAGACGATGTGTTAGCAAGTTAAACTTATAGCAATTCTCGCATAAACTGTCAAATATTTCTCTTCTCTTCTCTTCCTTCGCGTCTTCGCGGTTCGTTAAAATCCATCGCTGTAAACTTGTCAATTCACAACTAATTTGATATAAATGTAAAGGCTAATTTAATGGAGGTTATTTTAAGTGAAAGCAGTTATTTTATTGTCGGGAGGGCTGGATTCCTCAACAGTTTTGTATCAAGCCAAAGCCGACGGCTGCGAATGTTACACGATTTCCTTTGACTACCAGCAAAGACACCGGCGGGAGTTGGATTCAGCAAGGGCGATCGCGCTTTCAGCGGATGTTAAGGCGCATCAGATAGTAAACTTTGACTTGACGCTTTGGGGCGGTTCGGCTTTGACGGACAATCAGATGGAATTGCCGATCGATCGCAATCTTGCAGAAATGTCTCAAAACATCCCGACTACCTACGTTCCTGCTAGAAATACAATCTTTCTCAGCTTTGCCCTCGCCTACGCAGAAACTCTAGAAGCCGATCGTATTTACATCGGTGTCAACGCTTTAGATTATTCTGGCTATCCCGACTGTCGCCTCGATTACATCCAAGCAATGCAGGAAGTATTTCGGTTGGGAACGAAGCAGGGAAGAGAAGGAGAAGCTATTAATATTGTAACACCTTTGATTGAACTTAAAAAAACCGAAATTATTGAATTAGGCAATAAGTTGGGAGTTCCTTGGGAGCAAACTTGGTCTTGTTACGCAGGCGGCGAAAATGCGTGCGGCGTTTGCGATTCTTGTCGGTTGCGGCTGGCGGCTTTTGAGGAATTGGGCTTGAAAGATCCGGTGCCTTACGCTTAAAGATGACTTACGCATTTCCTAGGGGGCGTCAGAGGTAAAACCTAATTATTTCGTACTCGCTTCAAGCCTGACGCACCTTACAAACAAAACTAAAATTTAGGCGGCTTATTTACCTTCCGGCTCATCCTCAACTTCCGGTTGAGCCTGGTCTTCCTGTTCAAACCTAATTTCATTTTGCAGCGAATTCAATGACACTAAAAGCATATCAGCTATTTGCGATTGTCCTCTAGCCCTGTAGATATCTATCGCTTTCTGAAAATCTTCTACTCCCCCCTGTTGTTCTCCAATTACAGCTCGCATACGAGCACGGATAATATAAGCTTCTACAAAATCCGGATTAAGATTAATTGCTTGAGTAAAAGCTTCAGCAGCTTCCTTATACAGTTCTTTGCGACCGAGGTCGAATCCTTGTTGATAAAGTTCTTGAGCTTTCATAGCATTTCTTAATTTCTGCTGTTCATCGCGCTTGCATAAAGGATCGAGTCTGTTGACTTTACCTGATGAATCAAGTATAAAGCACCCTGGTTCTTCCTGGGCATTCGCTACATTCTGAAAAAGAGGTAGAAACGCAATAAGGACAGAAGAAAAAACAGAAATTAAGTAGGAGTATTTCAGCATTACTGGTACTGTTTAAATATTTACTTATGTAGACAGATATCATGCCTGTCTGGCTCCAGATGTGACATCGATCGTGGCAATTGGTAATTTATATCACTGACTGTGAAATGGCTCGGCTCGTAAAATCCTATGAATCATGCTCTGCAATAAATTTCGCAAGCATCATTTTGTAAGTATCATTGGAGCTTCAGCTATGAACTACTTTCAAAAGACCGCATTATTTATGGGGTAGCAACTGCTATTAATGGGCTTACTTTTGCAGCTCAGGCTCAGTTTTGTGCAGACCCTTCTCACAGAGCAGCAACTAAAGCTAGACTCGATCAAATTGCCGATAGTCAAGGGATAGAAATGGGTGATGTTGGAAAAGCTTATGAAAACTTTGCACTAGCTACCATTAGACCAGGTACTCCAATTCCAGAAAATACCAGGCGATTTTTTTCAGACGCAAGGAAAAGGCAAACAAAGGATAAGTACCAAAACGTAGTACCTGATGGAGTTCTTCCACTTGTGTTCGTGAATTTTCCAGCAGGCCCAACTGAAACATATGCTAATAGCGTTTTCTATGAGGTAAAGGCACTTAGTGGAGGTCTCCTGCCCCCTAGTTACTCAGATTATCAAATTCTCGGTTTCATTGATGCACTCGGTGACAGTTCTGCCAAGACAGCAGGCAGAATACCAGCAATCATTTTTCTCACTAGCGCCGATATCAAGCAGATTAGTAATGCTACAGTAGCAGAAGCTTCATTGAGAAGTGTAGCTGTCTGGCACGCTATAGGTTGTGAAATACCGGGCAGCTTTAATCAGCTTCAACTAGGTGAAGCTTCGTTGAGAAATCCCGTAGTCTACTTTCTCCAGCTAACGCTTCCAGAACGAATTGGCCCTGGAATCCCCGGCAGGATTTTCATTAATTAAAGGTTAATTATCTACTCATTCATAGTTTACTTAATGGTGAAAATTATGTCTATTGAAGAGCGCCGAGGTATTGAAACAATTGACAGAAACCAAAATCTACTTCTCGTTCGCGCTCCTATTGAGTCAGTGGCGGAAAAATTTAGTAGGGCGAGACGTGCGGATGTTTGGGAACGGGATATCTACGATCGCGAAATCGAAATTACGGCCGAAAGCTATATTGTATTTCAATTCCGGGGACACCCTTGGACAATCGTTGAGCAACTGAATCATCATCCCGGTTCCCTTGTATTTGGAGAAGGAGATGCCATCACCCTTTCCTGGTTCCTATCCACTCGCGCCATCTACTACAAATGCAGCGACACTTGCGGTTATATTGGTTATAACTGCTACGACAGAGGTGCATTTGCAGAGATGCTGTACTTTGAGGAAGAAATGGATCTCTTATTCCTCTCTGACTTTCGCGAGGTTAAAGCTGAGGACATTGACAGTGCCTTTCGCTTTACTTACGCTTTTATGGAGGAGCAAGATATCTATATTCCCTACGTATATTACGAAAATGTGAGGGCTGGCGATCGCCTTAATTTCCGGCCCAAAGGCCCGACGTTAGATGATTTAGTACGCAGCGACTTCGAGCGAATAGATTATATAGGCATTAACTAAAAGATTCTCAACTAGAAAATCTCGCCACATCTCTCAACCCGCTATTCTTGCGACTTTTTCCCACAATTTCCCCTTCTATCTGTCCAATTTCACTTAAAGTTCGATCGCCCGCCGCCCCTGACAGCAAATGAATTTGAAGTTGTTCCAACCGCGGCCCGGACACAGAAACAACCGTAAGTTCCACATTGTCGCCGCGCCAAACTTCCCCAACAGCCGGCATTCTTTGCAACTGATAGCTCAAAAAACCTCCGATTGTTTGATATTCCTCAGCTATCGGCAAATCCAAATTCAATATTTGATTGACATCATCTACATTTAGCTGCGCTTGTACTAAAAAAGTGCGATCGTCCAATACTTGCAAAGCAATTTCTTTGCTGTCGGGCGAGTGGTAAGTGCGGCCAATAATTTCGGCGATCAAATCCCTCAGCGTCACTAACCCGGAAATGCCCCCAAATTCATCGACTACGATCGCAATTTCTTCCGACGAACGCTGCATCAAAGGCAGCAATTCTCCCAGCAGCATCATCTCCGGCACAAACCTCACTGCACTCATCCAAGTTACAATTTCTGTGTCGGGAGATAGCAAACCTTCAGCTAGAGGTTTTGCAAGTTGTTTGAAGCCAATAATGCCGATAATATCGTCTAAAGAATCTCCCGTCACGGGATAAAAGGAATGGTTGGAAATTGCCATTTCGTCGAGCAAAGTTTGAAATGTAGCCGTCTTGGGAAGTGCGATAATGCTCGGCCTCGGCACCATCACTTCTTGTACCCAAACTTCGCCAAATTCAAACACGTTATTGAGCAATTCTCGCTCTTCTGCTAGTAAGCCGCTTGATTCGCTGGAAGTAGCTATAATTAATTGCAATTCTTCGGGAGTAACGGGCCGATGTCTTAGGTTGTATTCGATTCCTGCAAACCGCAAGAGCGATCGGGTGGATTGATTGAGAAACGACACAAAGGGATTGAACAGCCGGGATATCAATAAAGTCGGAGGCCCGAAACTTCTGGCTAGCTGTTCGGAATAAAGTAGGGCTACAGATTTGGGGAAAAGTTCGCCGAGTACGATTTGCAGGTAAGCTAGCAGGAAAAAAGTTACTATTGATATTCCGAAAGAATGGGCCAGCGCCGATTTGATATAAAGTGGCAGCGGCAAACTGGCGATCGACATTCGGACTAGCACGGCGATCGTATCTTCCCCAATCCAGCCGAGAGCTAAACTAGAAAGAGTGATTCCCAACTGCATTGTTGAGAGCAATCGCTCGATACTTTTCTGCAAAGATTGAACAGTTAAAGCTGCAATGTCGCCAGCCTCGGCTAACTGATTGATGCGCGATCGGCGTACCGTCACCATCGAAAACTCAGCCGCCACAAAAAAAGCGTTGATCGCAATCAGCAGCAGCACTGCAAGCAACCGCGACAGCACTTCTGTCGGAGTCATCGCGGGTAAATCAGCTATCTCCTGCACTCTCGCCCCTAAAAGTGACACAATGCTCCCTAGAACAACTTTCTCGATCGAACCTCAAAATCCCTGGAGTGTTTGCTCCTTTTGTCTTACTTCGCTACTGGAATCCCAGCTATTTGCAACTGAAGTTTTTGACCTGGATAATCTGTCAGCGTCAGCGAAACTTGTTTAGCATTTTCCAGCAAAGCGGTGGGAATACTCACCGTACCGTAATACACCTGCCCGTTGGGGGGCAGTTCCGACGGCAAATCCTCAGCAGTCGCCGAAAGGGCCCGGCCGCGATCGTCCGTGACGTTCAAGAAACTGTAGAGAAACCTCACAGATTGGGAACCTTCGTTTTTCATGCTCACGTCTAGCAGCATGGAGTTGCCGCGCTGACTGGCCGCGCTCACTTCTAGGGTTATTCCCCCGTCGCGACTGTTCAGGGGAAATTTGGCGCTGGCCTTTGGTTCGGCGGGCTTTTTGGCTGTGGCTGGTTTAGAGCTTGTCTTGTCTGTTTTAGTATTTGCTCCGGTCGTTTTGTCAGGATCGCGACCTTCTATCCGCGCTTTGACGGTTTTAAGAATGTCTGTTTCTTTCAAAATGCTCACTTGCTCTTTGCTAGCCACAGTTCCCTGCTTGCCGGTGCCTGCATAGTTGCTGGGGCGAACATCAGGTTGAGTCGTTCCTTTCAAGGCTTCGCGACCTGTAGTAAATCCCAAAACAGAACTCGTCACACCTGCTCCAAACATAAGAGTTAGCAGAATTAGAGTCAGCACTACTGTTGAATTCACTGCCATTGCCTGTAATTTTATGCCTAGTCGTAGAAACTGCTTTGTCCGGTCGAGCCGGATAGCGCAGGTGCGTTTCGGGCGATCGGGGACTCAACAGATCTAAAGATTTTGATTTTTGTTCTCTAGTTCTAGCACGAACTGAGAAATTATGTTATAGTTACTTCTTAAGTTAGATAGATTGAACAAATCAATTTAACGGCAGTTGGCCGAGCGGTTTAGGCAGCGAACTCATAATTCGCCCCAGGCAGGTTCAACTCCTGCACTGCCGATTTTAAATAAATTAGGACGCTCAGCGCCCGTCGCAACCAAGCTTATTTCTGCGACGCATGGGGCGAGAAACCCGGTTTCTGGGAATTTTGGCGTTAAGTAACAATAAATATACGTACCAACCCAGTTTTTGAGGGTGAGGGAGGGAGAAACCCAGTTTCACTCTTCTGAAATCGATCGCGAACCAGACACCCAAGTCGATCGACTCGCAAGTTCAACTTATAGCGGTTGTCAAGCGTCGTGAGGTATGCCCTATGCCCGATGCCCTGTTTGGCCTGTTTGGCCTGGCCTGTTTGGCCTGTTTGGCCGATGCCGGATAGTACCTCCTATGAGAGCAAAGAAAGGCTATAGATCAACCCTTAATCAATTCCACCCCGTAGCGCCCATCGTACTCTTGAGCGTAAACCTTAACTTGTTCTTCCTTTGCAGTCGGCAACTTTTTACCCGTAAAATCTGGCTGAATCGGCACTTCTCTGTGGCCTCTATCGACTAATACCGCCAACCAAATTTTTTCCGGCCTTCCGTAATCGTTTACCGCATTCAAAGCCGCTCGAATTGTTCTACCTTTGTATATGACATCATCTACCAACACAACGATTTTTCCCGTCAAATCGAAAGGAATTTCTGTTTTAGCCGGTGTCCGCATCGCCACTCGATCCAAATCATCTCGGTAAAAGGTAATATCCAAAGCGCCCACCGGTACTTTTACTTGTTCGAGGACTTCAATTTGATCGGCTAACATTTGAGCTAGTGGCACTCCTCTAGTATAAATCCCCAACAGCACTAACTCCGACGGAGCCCCAGATTTTTCGACAATCTCGGAAGCGACGCGGGTGAGAGTGCGCCTCACTTCATCCGGCGATAAAATTTTGATAATTTTAGTCATTATTTTACTGGGATTTAATTGTTGGCTGTTGGCCCATCGAACAATTGAATAATTGAATAATTTTAGATATTTCGACTTGGCCCTAAAAGTTTGAGATTGACTTCACTGATGAATCTGGTGGCTGGTATCTGTCGCCCAGTAAAGTCAGCAGTTAGGGGACAAAAAACCATAAAGTATAAACCAGCCATGATAGTCCCAACCAAGTCAAAAAGCAATAGCGAGTTAATTGCAAAGCTTGATAAATTTGTTCGGGGGCGATCGCGCGAATAGGCTCGCCTAACAGCGGTTTGTGTTTGATAACTCCCCGATAGGAATTTATACCTCCTAGTTGTACTCCCAAGATGGCTGCGTAGGCGCACTCGCTCCAACCGGAATTGGGACTGACATCTTTAACAGCATCTCTCTGACAAATCTGCCATACGTAGATCGGTTTACCAGAGATCAGGGCTAAAGTAATCACTGTTAGTCGGCAAGGAAACCAGGTGAGGACGTCTTCTAGTTTGGCACTAAACCATCCTAAATTAGTGTATGGCTGTTCTTTGTAGCCGACGGTTGAATCTAATGTGCTGGCTGCTTTGTAAGCCATCGCACAGGGAACGATCGCGCTGGCGAGCATCGAGTTAGGATCGATCGGCAAATTGGTAACAGTTAATAATAAATCTGGCAGAGCGAACCCAACTAGGGCATAAAATAGCGGCGCTGTCACGCCATCGACTGCATTCTCTGTTACAGTTTCTAACAATGCTCGCAGAATTTCTGGCTCGGATAAGTTTTCAGTATCCCGGCCGACATAAAGACTCAACCGTTCCCGCGCCTTGACTAAATCTGCAACAGTTAAAGGTGCTAGCACATCTTGAGCCGCCGCCCTCAAACTGCGACCGGCAAAACAGCTTGCGAGCAAAATGGTCTGCAGGGCAATACTTAAAAGAGGGTGCACCCAACTAGCAGCAAGGACGATCGACCAACTGACAGTATAACTGCCTAGAATCAGCCCGATCGCTAGTATTGTACCAGCACATCGCAGCAGCAGTTTGTGCAGCTCACCGGCCGGACGATCGCCCGCAGGAGCCATTTTGTCTGCGGGATTATTCCAGATACTAAAGACAATTCGAGTATAGCGGTCGATCGCCCAACCCATCGCCTGTACGGGATGCGGCCAACCCCAAGGATCGCCGATCGAATAATCCAATACCGCAGCTAAAATCAAAACAGCAAATTGATCCGGCATCATTATATATTGTGTCAAACTTGATAGTCTGTCCTGCCAGCGAGCGATCGTTCGATCGGGCTGGTTTTAGCTGCTGTTACCAACAGCCGAATTGGATTTTTTATCCCAGATTTTCAGTGCTGAGATTACTTTCGTCGCCAAGCTTGTGTACGTTCTGCTCCCAATTAACACCATCAAAGGGTAGAATCTGAAATTGGGAAACGGCATCGGAGTCAAGACAGCGGACGTTGACATCGAATTGATCGGGATGCGATCGGGGACGATAGAACGAGTGAATCCCACAAATCCGGCAGAAAGTATGTTTGGCAGTTCCTGTATTAAACGTATAAGTTGTCAAAACATCTTCGCCGCACAGCAACGTAAAACGTTCCGGCGGCACAATTAGGTGCAAAAATCCTTTCTTTTTACAGATAGAGCAGTTGCAGTCAGATGCTTCGTGTTTGTCAACCGCGACTGTGAAGCGGACAGCACCGCAATGACAGCCGCCGGAGTAGGTAACAAGTGTTGTGTCCATGTTTTCGGGCGATCAAATAAATCAACTTACCATCTAAATGATAAAGCTAGTTTCTTCTCCCAGAGCAGCTTGCCAACTGCGGACATCATAGTATAAGTCTTCGAGGGAAATAGTGTATAGCGCTTCGGCAAGTTTTTTGTGCAATCGGTTCCACAAACTGAATGTTACCCAATCCTCTGCTTGCGTCGCGTCGGGAGAATGTCGAGGTAAAGGTTCAATAGTTTCGCCTACCGCCTCTAAGATTTGTCCTAAAGAAATTTGAGCCGGCTCGCGGGCTAATTGATATCCTCCCTGGGAACCCCGAACTGATTGGACTAAACCGGCTCGTCGCATTTCAATCAATAATTTTTCGAGATACGGAGCCGGTAACTCCTGTCGGTTCGCGATCGATTTTACCGATGTCGGGCCGAACCGAGGTTGCAAACTTAGATCCAGTAATGCTTTGACACTGTAGTGTCCGCGTGTGGTTAACTTCATGGGATTTTAAAATTGGGGGCAAATATTTAGCTAGCTGATAGCTGATAGCTTATGCTACCGAGTTTAGAGATTGCTTGCACCGGCTGCTACTTCTCAAGAAAGACTGCACCTTGTTAAAAATATTTAGACAATAGTGGTTAACAATTGAGCCGATCGGTGTAAGATGGTTTTACGATCGGCTATAAAGCTAAAGTTTCTTGGTCAAACCAAAAATCAACCGAGAAAAATTCCGTACACCAGTTGAATATTTCAGGACTCAGTAGATGGCTAAAAAGAAAAATATCGAACCCCTTGAAGGAGAAGACCTGATCCAAAAGGTCAAAGAGCTAGAGAACCTCACCAAGGAAGAAAAAGCTAGAGCCTGTGGCTACTACACCGTTACCAAGAATGGCGTAGAACGGGTCAACATGATGAAATTCCTGAATGCACTGATTGATGCAGAAGGCATTCAGTTAGACGGGAAGCAAAACGGTAACGGACGCGGCGGACGCTCTGCCAGCTATCGGATTAGCGTTCAATCTAACGGCAATTTACTGATTGGAGCCGCCTACACCAAACAAATGGAACTGAAGGCAGGAGATGAATTTGAAATCTCTTTGGGACGCAAGCACATTCACCTGCGCCAAATCGATCGCGAAGAAGTAGCCTAAGTCTTTAGGACTTGCTTTAACTTCTTGCTTGAACTGATTGGTTTGATTTCAAGCATTGAGTGCAAGCAGAGAGTTAGCTCTGAAATCTTTCTGTGCGCTCACAACAGTATGGCTTCTATAGATGGCAATGGCTCGACAAAAGCCACTGCCACTACTTGATATTTTCTGAGAATACCTATTCTCACCCCTCGCTATATCCGTTCGGACAAGCGAGGGATTTTCCGCGCGTTAAAGAGAGGTCAAGCGTGAAGCAGAGAAAAGTAAGAAAAAACAGGGAAAGAGGTAGAGAAAGCATCTCCGGCTCTGTAAAAAACATTTTTTTGCTGAAACTTGAGTTCGACTCAATCGCTTTCAATTGTTGAATGTATCTGCGTTCATCAGTGTTGCATCTGCTGGAAATCTGCGGTTAACAGATAGAATATTGATGCAGCTCAAGTCGGTTCAGGTAATCGCACTACAAATGCCAAGCCGGAAATCCTGCGAGAAAGAAGAAGTAGCTAAGGTTGATATGTTGCACAACAGTCAACAAGCGATCGAGAAACCGGGTTTTTGAACCGCAAGGCGCGATCGAACTAAAAAAAGAATGTAACTTGAGACAATCCATCACCCGCAAGTGATAGAAATAAAAATCAAAAAACCTTGTTTCTGGGAAAATTGTTGCTGCTCCGTTGATATATTGATGTAGAAACTTGGTTTTTGGGTGGTGTCTCCAAAACACACTGAAATTACGGGCTGGAACAGTTAAAGTGTTAGAGAGCAATTAGACACCAGCCTATGCCGTTGCCCCGAGTCGCGAGCAAAACTTTGTCACAGCCAACAAAAATACCCCTGCGTTGCGTTCTAGTAGGCTCTTTTGTGGTGCAAATCGTCGCAGCCGTAGGGATTGTCGGGTATCTTTCCTTTCGCAATGGAGAAAGAGCAGTCGAAGAAGTCGCTCTGAAATCGATCGCCCAGACGGGGAATAGAGTTGAAGAACAACTGACTGCTGTTGTGGAAAATACCCACTGGGTAAATCAACTTAATGCCTCAGCGATCGATCGCGCCGAATTAAACTTACAGTTAGGACAAGCCCAGCCGGGAGGAGAGAAGTTCCTCTGGCAGCAAATGCGATCGTTTAAAAGCATTCAATGGATTTCCCTCGGTTCTCAAAAAACAGGAGAATATCTCGGCATTAAACGCAACCCGAAGGACAACAGCTTGCAAATTGTCGCAGCTAACAAGTCTACTAACTATCAGAATATCTACTACACAACAGACAAACAAGGTACTCGCACCGCCAAATTAAAAGCAGAACCGGGAACCTATGATGCCCGATCGCGCCCCTGGTACAAAGAAGCTGTCGCAGCTAACAAACCAATTTGGACGAGCATTTATCGGGGTTTTACTCCGGGGACTGTGTTTATTGCTGCGAGCCAACCGATTCGGGATCGCAATGGTGAATTGCTGGGAGTTTGTGCGGTAGATTTGTCCCTCTGGGAGCTTCAGCAATATCTCCATCGCCTCAAGGTTAGCAAAACTGGAGAAATTTTTGCGATCGAACGATCGGGCTTGCTGGTGGCAAGTTCGAGTCAAGAATCATCCTTTAGAAAGATGTCGGGAAAGCAGGAACCTGAGCGTCTAAATGTTTTAGACAGTGAAACTTTTGTCATTCGCACCGCAGCTAAGTATTTGTACGAACAGTTTGGCGGCTTTAGTAACATTCAGCAGCGACAACAACTGAAATTTAGCCGAGATGGGGCAGAATATTTTGTGGAAGTGCTGCCGTTTTCGGATAGTAACGGTTTGAACTGGCTGATCGCGATCGCCGTTCCCGCATCGGATTTCATGGGACAAATTAACAAAAATACCCGCAGTACAATTTTACTTTGTGCCGCGGCGCTGCTGCTATCGACAATTGTCGGAGCGCTCAATGCCCGGTGGATGACGCTGCCCCTGCTGCGCCTCAACCAAGCAGCTAAAGATATCGCCCAAGGAGAATTCGATCGCACTGTTGCTATCAGCAGGCTTGATGAAATCGGCTCCTTAGCACAGTCTTTTAACGAAATGGCGGCTCAATTGAAAAAGTCTTTTCAAGCTTTGGCCCAAAGCGAGGAAAAATTTGCCAAGTTGTTAGAAAGCTTGCCGGTTGGGGTGATAGCTCTGACTCCGGCTGGTAGCAGTATTTTTATGAATTCGATGGGAGGAGAAATTACGGGCAAAGGGGCGGTGGCAAATACCACCCCTGAAGAACTTTCCGAAACTTATCAACTTTATATATCGGGAACAGACAGGCTGTACCCGATCGAAGATTCGCCCTTTGAACGCGCCGTGATGGGCAAAGAAACGTTCCTTGAAGATATGGATCTTCGCCGGAATGGGAAAGTTATTCCCTTGCAAGTGCGATCGCAGCCAATGTTTGATGCTGAGGGGAATGTGATTTACGTACTGATTGTTTTTGAAGATATCACGGCGCGCAAACAAGCAGAGCAAATATTGGCAGACTACAACCGTACCCTGGAAACGGAAGTAACCTCGCGCACTCTGGAACTAGCTCAAATTAATGCCCGCTTGCAGCTCGAAATTGAGGAGCGCCAGCAAGCTGAAAAAATTATCCACCAAGAGCGGGACTTTAATTTAAAGATTATCAAAAATTCTCCGATCTTTTTTGTGGCGATCGATTCGGAGGGTAAAATCCTGCTGGCCAATGAATGTATGCTGGAATCTGTGGGCTATACTGCTGCTGAAGTTATCGGCCAAGATTATTTAGCTAAATTTGTACCGGAGGGCGATCGAGCCGGATTGCACTCGATTTTTGAGCGCGTCACAGCGAGGGAGCAAACGGTTAACGAGCACCGGATTCTCACTAAGTGCGGTGATACTTTGTTAGTCGAGTGGTACGGTACGCCCGTTTTGGATGAAAATGGCAATTTTGACTTTTTGTTTGGGTTTGGGATTGATATTGGCGATCGCAAACAAGCACAAATAGCCTTGCAAAAAAGTGAAGCTCTATTTCACAAATTAGCAATCACGGTGCCCGGAGAACTTTACATATTCGTACAGCATCCCGACGGCTCTGTCAAGATGGAATATATCAGTCCTATGTGCCGAGAAATTCAAGAATTAGAGCCGGAGGAAATCCAGAACAACTTTGCTTTACTCTACGAACAAATGCACCCGGACGATCGCCCCAGCTACTTCGAGGCCATTGTCAGAAGTGCTGTAAATCTCGAACCATTTGCCCGCGAGTGGCGGATTGTCACAGCCTCTGGAAAACTCAAATGGCTGCAAGCTCATTCTCGGCCGGAATTGCGCGAAAATGGAGATATCGTCTGGCACGGCATAATACTCGATATTAGCGATCGCAAACAAGCAGAACAACAACTCAAAGAAGCCGCATTAGCAGCAGAAGCTGGAAACAAAACTAAAAGCATCTTTCTCGCCAACATGAGCCACGAATTGCGAACCCCCCTCAATGCCATTCTCGGCTTCGCTCAATTAATAGAACCCAGCCCTAATTTAACTTTCACGGAAAAAGAAAATATCAAAATTATTCGCCGCAGCGGAGAACACCTGCTTCAACTGATAGATAGAGTCTTAGCCTTATCTAAAATTGAAGCGGGGCGCATGACAATCTACCCCAAATGCTTTGACTTGTACCGCTTGCTGAGCGACGTGCAGAATATGTTCCAAATTCCGGCACTAAATAAAAAAATAAAATTAATTATTGACTGCTCCTCGGATCTCCCTCAATACATAGAAACAGATGACATTAAGTTGCGGGAAGTGCTGATTAATATCTTAGACAATGCAGTGAAATTTACTCAAAACGGCTCAGTATCAGTCACCGTCCGAGCGAAGCAAGAAGGAAGAACAAGGTCTGTAAAAGAAGATTTTGTTAAATCATTTGAAAGCTTATCAAAAGTTTTTATTTGCTTTGAAATTACCGATACAGGAGTTGGCATCGACCCGGAAGAATTAGATAGTATATTTGAATTATTCATGCAAAGTTCATCGGGGAAGACACTTCAAAAAGGTATGGGTTTAGGATTAAGCATCAGCCGTGAGTTCATAAAATTAATGGGTGGCAAAATTACCGCCGAAAGCGAAGTGGGACGCGGTACAGTTTTTAAGTTTGATATTCCAGTCGTTACGGCTATTTTCCCTGTTGATATAAATAATATTTCAGAGACTTCAACTATCCTAAAACAAGAAATATTGGATACTCATAAAATATTTACGCTTAACTCTAAACCGCAAGTTTCTCCAGAATGGACGAGCAAACTTCAACAAGCAGTCCGTGAGGCTGACTTCGATTTTATTGCTACAACAATTGAGGAAATCCGCAGCAAAAACGAGCTTTTTGCCGAAATTTTGATGAATCATTTAGATAATTTTGATTATCAAGAAATTCTCGATTTAATTGCATCAATTTAACTCTAGGGTGTGCAATATAAACCTTATATTATTCTCAAAGAGTATTATGAAAAACATTTTTGATGCTGATTTTCTCAACTATCATGTAATATCAATTCCGGTTGCACTCATACATGACTGTTGACTGTTGACTGTTGACTGTTAAGTTAAGAGGGCCCGCACGCACCATCCACCGCCTCTACTGAGTTTTGACTGTTGACTGGTAATGCAGATAGGCGAGGAAGAGTCTCCTTTGAGGAAGGCAACTTACAGGAGAGAAGACTGTAGGAGGTGTTTAAGTTATTAAGTTTTCGATTCTGAGTAAACCGTAGTGTTTCCGATTGAGAGGAAAAGTCCTGAAATGGCCTAACGTCCTCGCTTGATTAAAAAACTCTGATAATTATCATTGTTGATTTGTCGCTAATAATTTAAGGTTTGAGTTGAATTTTGTGAAGCTACAGTTAACCCCCCCGATCGCCCTTTTGGTAAAAGCAATCGAGGGGGTTAACTATTATTTGTCAAGTATCTGAGGGTATCAAGCAGGATCTGCTTGAGCTCGTTTTTGTAGTAGGCGGGCAATCTCTGCTTTTTCTACAAGTCCCACGAGAACTCCGTTTTCGCGAATCACGGGGAGTTCTTGTACTTTAAGTTGTTCTAGGAGAGTGACGACTTCGAGGAGGGATAATTCTGGTTTGACGGTGGTGGAAAATTCGATCGGCTTGACGAGTTCTTTGACCAAAACTTGGGGCCAGGTACCGGTGGGGATGGTTTTGAGGTCGTCAAGGTCGATCGCCCCTACCAATTGTCCCGCATCGTCGGTAACTAGGAATCGACGCCAGTTTTGAGTGTTACCGATCACGTAGTTGTTGGCAAATTCTCTGAGCGATAAGTTTTCTGGGACGATCGGGCTTTGCGCGGTAACAGCATCTGCGGCTGTCAGCCCTGCGAGTTGATTTTGGACTGTGCCATATTGTGCGGATTGACCAGCATTTTGCAACAAGAACCAACCAATTACTAGATTCCAAATATTACCAAATATGCCTGTAGCAATGGCAATCCAACCAATGATTTGACCGACGCGACTAGCAAAAATTATGCCTTTGTAAGGGTTGCCGGTAATCTTCCAGACGATCGCTTTGAGGATGTTGCCGCCGTCGAGGGGCAAACCCGGAATTAAGTTAAATAAGGCTAAAACTAAGTTGATCGAAGCTAAAAGTCCGACGATGGCGGCTGCGGGGCCTGTGAGACCAGCACCGATGCCGATCGCAGTTAACAAACCCGACAACAATAAGCTAACTAACGGGCCTGCAATGGCGACCCAAAATGCTTCGGCTGGGGTTTTTGATTCTCTTTCCAAATTAGCCAGCCCGCCAAACAGAAATAGCGAAATCGATTTCACGCCAATTCCCTGTTTGATGGCCACCCAACTGTGTCCTAATTCGTGGGCTAAGACGGAAGCAAATAACAGTAGCGCTGTGAACAATCCCAGCATCCAGGGCGCTACGGGGCCTAATGCAGGAAACAGGTTAGCTAGTGCGCCGCCGTATTGCCAAGTTACTAAACCCAGAACTAGAAACCAAGATACGTTGACATAAAAGGGAATTCCAAACAGGTTGCCGACGCGAAATGTACCGTTCATAATTGGCTACCTCTGATATTATGGGCGAAAAGTTTTTTCTCTGTTTCCTTATAGTAACGAAATGTAACTCAAATGTTAATGTTTCAATTAGGGTGTTATCCGTCTGTAGAGGTTCGGTTTGCTGAATAATAACCGCCGACTGCAGTTAGGGCTGCAGGGCTGCCAGGGATTGACAATCGCCGAAAGAACGGAAGTCATCTCTCTGAGGACATAACATTATATTTATTTAAGTTTTAAATATAAGTTTTCAGTCGGTTAAAACCGATTTTACCTTTGATACGGGGAATTAATTCCCTGGCGGACTATTGCAGCTCTGACTCGATATCAGTTTCAAGCAATTTTAGCTATAATCACTTACTATAAGAATAGTTTTGGTGCTAATAATTATGTCAGAATCCTTTTTGCTCGGCCGCCTGCTGCTGCAATTCAACAGCGAAGCGAGCGAGATTATTACAGATTTATCCGCTGTTGCTTTGACTCCCGACGGCCATTTGTGGCTGGGTTCCGATGAAACGACTTCGCTGGAATGTTTGTCGCCTGTCGCGCCTCATGTTTTTGGAGAACATCAAAAATTTGCGGTCGCGGATTTTATCGATTTATCGGGAGACGACGAAATCGATATTGAAGGAATTGATTTCAGCAGCAATTGCCTTTGGCTGGTCGGTTCTCACAGCACAAAACGCAAAAAACCTAAAGGTAAAGATTGCGAAGACGATATCGAAAGATTAGCCACAATTGAGACAGATGTCAACCGCTATTTGCTAGCCAAAGTTCCTGTAAAAGACGGGATTTTGTACAAGTCAATTTCCCATCCTGAAAATCCCCAAATTCAATTAACGGCGGGATGCCTTCAGCGGACAGAAACGGGCAATCTGCTGACAGATGCGCTGCAAGATGACAAACATCTCGGATTGTATTTTTCTGTGCCAATTCCGAGCAAAGAAAATGGCTTCGATATTGAAGGGTTGGCGGTGCGGGGGGAGAGCATTTTTCTCGGTTTGCGGGGCCCGGTGCTGCGGGGTTGGGCGATAATTTTAGAACTGGAGGTTGAAGAAGCAGAACCGGGAGTTTTAAGGCTTAAGGAAATTGGGGAAGCAGGGAAATTATACAAAAAACATTTTGTCGATTTGAACGGTTTGGGTGTGCGAGAATTGTGTTTTAATGGGGAAGATTTGATTGTTTTAGGCGGGCCGACGATGACTTTATCTGGAGAGATGAGGGTTTTTCGGTTAAAGGGGATTTTAGGGCGCTCGGGCGACAGTATTACTGGGCAAGGTGGGGGAGATTTGGAGGTTTTATTTGACTTGCCTTTTCAGGTTGGTACGGACAATGCTGAGGGGTTGAGTTTGTTTCCCTATTTGGGGGAGGAGAATGCGCTGTTAGTGGTTTACGATTCGCCTGCTGTGAGTAGAATGGTTGGGGAAAATGCGATTTTTGCGGATATTTTTAGATTGGGTTCGTAGTGAGGACGACACTCCGCAAAATTTAGGAATTTAGTCCTTACTACAAACAGAAATTTGGTTAATTGTCGATCGCATCTTCACCCAGCGGCCTGCTGTAGCGCTTCAATTCATCAATCAATCGAGTATCGTTAGAAGCTGTTCTCGCACCCGCTTCGGCCGCCCACCGCTTCAAATCTTCAATTTGCGATCGGGCGATCGCAGCTAATGGTACCGTATCCTCGATCGACCTCAAAACATCCTCCGTCGTCAAATCTCGGCGCTGCCCGTTCACAAAAGTCCCAAAAGCCCGGTACAATCCATCAATTACAACTTGCTCAATTTCCGCACCGCTAAAATTCTTAGCAGACTTCGCCAAAATCTCCAAATCAAAGTCGCGCAATCTAGTCGGGCGCAAACGCTGCAAATGCACTTTAAAAATATCTTGCCGTTCCGACTCTGAGGGCAAATTCAAAAAGAAAATCTCATCAAACCTGCCCTTTCTGAGCAACTCCGCCGGAAGAATTCGGACGTTATTTGCAGTTGCGACAATAAACACCGGGCTGGTTTTTTCCTGCATCCAAGTAATCCAACTGCCGAATACCCGGCGCGAAGTTCCCGAATCGCCGTCGCCGCCGCTGATAATGTTGCCGAAGGCTTTATCTATTTCATCGATCCACAAGACGCAAGGGGCGATCGCCTCTGCCAATTGTATCATTTGTCGAACGCGGCTTTCGCTTTCCCCGACCACGCCGCCGAACAATCTGCCAGTATCCAAACGCAGCAGCGGCAAACGCCATTCAGCAGCAATAGTTTTCGCCGATAAAGATTTGCCCGTTCCTTGAATTCCTACTAACAAAACCCCTTTTGGATTGGGTATGCCGTAGCGGCGCGCCTCGTCAGTAAAAGCATCTTGCCGCATCTTTACCCACTGCTTCAAATTCTCCAATCCGCCGACACTTTTGAGAGATTCTCGCGAATTGAAAAACTCCAAAATTCCTGTTTTGCGAATTGCTTGCTGTTTTTCTTCCAAAACTCCATCAATATCTGACTCATTAATTTGTTGTTTTGCCGCCAAAGCTTTAGCCAAAACCCGCCCGATCCGAGCGCGGCTCAAACCTTGACAAGCTTTAACTAATTGTTCCTTTGCTAAACCGCTAACTTGCAACTGTTCCGGTTTTTCTACAATGCGGGAAATCAAACTATCGATTTCTTGGACGTTGGGCAAAGGGAAATCAATTACTGTGGCTTCTTCTTTCAATTCTTCTGGCAATTCGAGGGCGACAGAAGTGAGGACGATTGTTTTTTTGCTGCGCTTCAATTCCCTGGTTAAATTACGCAATTCCCGCACTACGGGAGCATTTCTTTCTGTGTAGGGCGCTCTCAAAATTGGGTGCAAATCCCGCAGTACAAATATGGTATATTCTTCTACAGCAGTCTTGCCGATGCGATCGAGCGCCGCCATTACTGAACCTTTTGCAGAACCGTTGTCTTCCCAGCCGCGCACGATATCCCAGAACAATACTCGGCGCGCGGGAGTTACTTGCAGCGCCACTTGGGCAATTACAGCTTCGACGGGTTCCTCCTCAGCGCCGACAATGTACAGCAGCGAGTAGCGGGCGCGAATCATCAAATCCAGTCGCTTTACCAGTGAATCGAAAGGATTATTTTTGATGGGATTGACGGCATCTAATTCTCGAATTTGTTCGCGATCTACTGTCATCTTATTTGATATTTTAGATGTAAATTTAACTCGACTAAATATTTTTTTAGTGAAAACTTTAGTTATTCAAAATGATTAAAACTAACTAAAGTCCGTACTACCAACGAACCTTCAAATTATATCGGACTAAAGGTTTGTAGTGAGGACTTTAGTCCTTCAAAAGAATTTAAACTGACTAAAGTCCGTACTACGAACCTTGAAATTATAACAGAATAGCGATAATTTGGCTACTTAGCAACTTTTCGGGCTTGTTTCACCAGATCGATCAGAGTGTGGTGGGCATCTTCGGCGTCGATTAAAGTGCGATCGAACTTGACTCTGACAGGCACTGTTTCGCCATTTACTTCAGCGGTTAAATCCATGCCGTCGGCATCAATCGCGAGCATTTGAGCGGATGTGGCCTCTGGCTTGTCGCCGTAGGCTTGAGCGTACAGGACTACGGCGCTAGCGTGGTCTTCGTTCATGTGAGTGCAGATGCGATCGCTAATTTCAGTGGAAAACTGGTCTGACATGGGGAGATTCCTCAGATGCAATATTGATCGATTGTACTGCGATTTCTCGCAACGCCAGAATATATAGCAGTTAACAGTTGACAGTTGACAGTTGACAGTTAGTTGAATTTAAAACAATATTTGTGTTTGTAGTAAGGACTTTAGTCCCGATTAGCTAAAAGCGTGAAAATAGGACTGAAGTCATCACTACGATCACAAATAGTCCCAGACGCACGGGCAGTCAGAAACCGGTTTTTTTACGAAAATCTTTGGTTGTCACCCACAGATTTGGTAAAAAACCCGGTTTCTTTGGCATAGATGCGTAAATCCTGAGAAAGCTTAACTAAAAGATCGATAGTCAAATGGCAATTCATAAAACAGCAAATCAATCTCACTCTCATGGAAAGTCTCAGGATTCGCTACTTGTTGCTTGGTTGCTTGAATGCAGTTTAGCTACTGGTAAATCAGGAAAATTTTCTACAGCAACAGGCGGCGATTTTTCCAACTTAACTACTGGCAATTCCCCGCCATTGCCTCCATTTTTGCTAGTTTGATTCCACATCATCATTCCCAGCAAACCATCAACCAAACCGCCGCCGCTACCATTACCGCTAACCGCAACATCTGGGACAACTCGCACCTGACTATCGCCGATAATTTGCATTAATTGCAAAGCCGTATAACCGGAACCGCCCAAAGCCACAACACCCGCCTGATAAGCTTCAGCTTGAGCATTTCCCTTCATCCGAATCGACTCAGCCTCGCCTTGAGCTTGTTTCACCTGAGAATTCGCTTTCAACTCAGCAATCTTCACGCCTTGTTCCGATTTCACCATCTCTTGTTGAATCTCAGCCAAAGCAGTTTCCCTGACCAATTGTTGCCGCTGAGTTTGTGCTAATTGCTGCACCTCATAAGTCTTGCGCTGTTCCTCAGCAATTTTGCGGTCTGTTTGAGTTTGCATCAACTCTGCTGGCGGCAAAATATCGCCGATCAAAGTATCAATTGCTTGTACGTCGTAGGTACGCAAAGCTGCTTTGATATACTCCGCTGCTTCCGCTTGTCTGCCGCTTCTTGCCGATAGAAAATCTAACACAGAATAAGATTGAGCCGAATTGCGGAAATAATTGCCGATTGTCGGCTGCAAAACGTGGTCTACTAAATTCTGCATCGAACCCACGCGCGAGATTACTTTCGGAGCATCTAAAGCGCCAACATGAATAATCTGAGCTACTTCTAAGTCGAAGGCAAAACCATCTTGAGAACGCACGGTTAAAGATGAAAGTTTAGAATCATAACTGTGCCGTTCCGTCTTCCCAGACCAGTTCAATACTATATTAGTAGTTGGGACTAATTCTACTTTTAAAATGCGAGTATTTAGCGGATGTTTTCCTGGATAAAGAGGAGTCACCCACACCCCTTTATTGCCGACATTTACTAAATTGCCGTGGGTGAAAGCAGCACCGCTGACATCTTCCGAGGTTTTACCAACATAGGAAATAACTGCGCCGACATAGCCGATCGGGATTTCGGTCATCGGCACTTGTTCCACGCCGACAAACCAAGGATTTAAGTTCCAGGAACCGGAAAGCAAAACTTGTTCTTGCAAACCGCGCCTACCGCCACCGATGATAAATTTTTGCGCGTTTTGGAAGTTGTCGTGGTTCGGAATAATCGAACCTGCAATTTCGCCATCTTGAATCGGAACGCCGTCATAAGTTGTGACAATTCCTACTTTGTCGGAAGCAACTTTGTACAGTTTTAACAGTTCCGATGTCATCCCGTGTTTAGGAGCATTTACTGCTGTAATTACAGTAAATAATGCCGTATTAATTCGATAGCTACCACCTGTAAGAATGCCTAGTTGTCTGCCTTTTTCCCCACCAGTTATGAAGAATTTGCGAGCATCTTGAAAATTATCGCATTCTGTGTATTTACCGAGGATGCGCTGTGGCGGAATCGGCGCGCCTCCGGCTGCGATTACTAAACCAATTTCGCCTTGAGGAACTACGGTTAGAGACTCTTTGCGGACGCTGTATTGTATGGGCCAATAACCCCAGTGCCAACCGGGGGGTAAAGTATCAGCTTGATATCCAGCTTCTCCGTTTAAGGCAATTAAATCTGCTGCGGGTAAAGACTTTTTGCCGAGGCTAAACTTTTTACTGACAATTCCCACTTCGCGATCGCCAATTACTACCAATCCGCCAAAAAATAATGGCAGGACTAGAATAATGATCATACCGCCGATCGCGATCGGGATAAATCCGCCCGGCCCTAGCTGCATTGTCTGCACGGGAATAGTGGTACGCAACTGCCCTAGCTGCCAGCTAGAATCAGGTTTTACGGCTTGCTGAGTTGTTTGAACTGCGGGGGGGATATCGCCAGCAGCTAATACCGGTGAGGGTTTCAAACTGGCTATTGCACTGATGGCTAAAGACGCCGAAACAGCGGCTGCTAACTGTTTTAAAACGCGAACTTTGACTTGAGACTCGGACAAAAATGAATAAAGCATTTTTTTGAGCAGGACTAATTTATCCTAGGATCTCCAGCTTAGCCTTCCTCAAAACTTTTTACATAAAACTTAAGCTCTTATTTTTTATTATTTTCTGTCATAATAGTCATATTTATCAGTAAAAATACTTAATATAAAACTCAAAAACCATCAGTCATCAATCAAGGCGTAAGGCTCGCAGTGCACACCCTAGCGATGACTAATGACTAATGACTAATAACTAAGCGCTTTAAACAAACTGACCCGTTGCAGTCGATCGCACCCGGCGAATTCCAATCACCGACGGCATCGGCGATCTGCGCGAATCATTCGAGATATTACTCGGCCACAAACTGCCGCGAGAAACACTACGAGTCTGATTAAAAACCGTACCGTTCAAATCCAACATTTCAATTTGCCGACTCAGTACAGTACCATCATCGATCGGGCAATCTTCCCCAGGATGCTGCACCGAAAGCAACAGCGTATCTCCCACAAAAGTCGGCCCCGTCATTTCGCACCGATTCGGCCCTTGAGCAAACGGAATTACTGTTCCCGCATTCGGGCCGGAAGTCGGAATATAAAACAGCCAATTATTGCCGAAAACACCAGTAAAATCCGAGACATTTCCTGTCTTTTTGTGGTCGATCGCCGTTGCCTTTCCCACACTCCCTACGTCAAAACCATTGTGCGTGGGAGTAGACATATCAGTGACACCCCAAATATTACCTTGAGTGTCAAAAACTAAATTATCTACACTAGCAAAGCCCGCCCCAGAGACTGAACCCGCTTCTCCACCTTGAACAAAACGCTGCCAGCGGAATGTCGAACCCGCGCCGTCGGAACTATCTTCAATTATTTTGTAAATTCCTCCCGACTGCTGGGTGCTATTGACTCCGCTACCGTATTTAGCAACAGTAAAAATGCGAGAATCTGGATAACCATCGCTACCAGGTGCGCCGTCAGTATAAGAAATGAAAACTTCCTTAGTAGTAGGATTAATTTCCAAATCTTCAGGGCGCGCCGTCGGAGTGCCACCAATCAAATTAGCAGCATGAAAAGCATCAACTAAAACTGCACCTTGGCTGCTGTAGAAATTAGCCAGAGTTTTATTTCTGTAGCCGGGAAGTGCTGTTGCTTCATTAGTTGTATCCATCACAAAAGAACCGCCATCTTCTGTTTGACCTGCAATTCCGCTGCGTTTGGGGAAGCGAGTATTTGCATCTCTTTGAGCTTTGCCAAAAGTTGCTAATTCCGCTTCACCAACTTTAGAAGGACTGACTGGATTCGTCGGGCTATTTAATGCCAACGGCAGCCATCTTCCCGCACCGTTGCGGTTGTATTGGGCAACGTACAAAGTGCCGTCTTCAAACAAGCGGCTGTTGGTTTTATCTGCGGGATTGGTGACAGTACCGCTGCTGACAAATTTCCAGGTGTGTCCGCCGCGCCGATCGTCCCCCATGTACACTACTAACTTGCGTCCTGCTGCGGCGCGAATCGCGACGTTTTCGTGGCGGAAACGGCCTAAAGCCGTGTGTTTGCGGGGGCGGAAACTCGGATCTTGAGGATCGACTTCTACCATCCAGCCGTATTTTTCGCCGACTAAGCCGAATTCTTCGCCCGTAGTACCCTTGGCGTAGCCGGTTTGGCCGCCGTTGGGTTTGATGTTTTCTTGAACTCCGACGAAGAATAGTTCGCTACCTTGGAAGTTTTCTTCGGCGGAGAGGATTGTGCCCCAAGGGGTTGTGCCGCCGGAACAGTTGTAGGCTGTACCGATGATGCGGTTTCCCAGCCCGTCGCTGTTGACTTGGGCGAAGACTTGGGTAGCGGCAGGGCCCGTGCCCGTGAGGTACTCGTTATCGCCTTGTCTGGTTCCCCAGGAGGTGACATCTTTGTATTTGTCGGTACGCTGGCTGTTGATGCCGAGGCCGGAAAGTCCGTGAATGCGTCGGTTGAGGGAGTCGCGGGCGATCGCCCCAAAGCGTCCATCAGCTTGTTTGGTAATGCGGACGATCGAACCACCAAGATTGTAGAGGAATTCGCCGAGGGTATCGCGATTCTTTACGGATAAGTCTATACCGAGGACGGCGCGATCGGTTGCTGGAAATGATGCCACATCTGACGGCGCTTCCGGTGCCACTTTCGACATCGGGAAGGATACGTATTCGTGGTTAACCCAGAGATAGCCGTCGTCACTGCTGCCACGAAGGCCTACAAAGCCGGTGTAGTCGTTGTTGTAGCCGAAATAGTCTGCCGGATCGGGGAAAACTCGATCGCCCCAGCGGAGAATCACATAGCGTTCGTATTCCGGCGGCACAACTACATCGTCAACCACGCTGTAGCTGGTTAATCGAGTATTCTGCGAGGCCGCCATCACTGTTCCCTGTCCGTTTGGGGCGATCGGCATAAAGCTGGACAATTCTTGATAAACTGGCAGCGGGTGAGGAAGTCTTAACGGAGTGAAAGATAGCGGCCCTACAATAGATTCCGCCGAGGTGGAATTGATGCCGAAGAGTGTTTGAGTTAGTTGAGGGGCAAGCACAGTGGTAGCTGCACTGCTGCCAAAGAAAATTAACAGTTGTCGGCGAGTTATTTTAGACATAAATTCCTTTTCAACCCAACTTCCCTAATCAGATGATTCCGTATGAAACTCTATCACTGTTAAATTAAGGGGAGTTAACCTGAAGGTTAATTAAAGTGGAATTATATTTGGGTTAATAATTGGTTATTAGTTGTTTGTTGTTTGTTATTTGTTGTTGGCTACCAATGCCCAATCCCTCCGCTTCGCGCTCGCCCAATGCCCAATGCCCCATTACCACTATTTTAATCATCTCGAAAACCCGGATCGTTTTGTCTGGATGCCGATCGACTGGGCGCAGGTACATCGATCGCTTGCGAAGACCCAGAATTTGCGGGCGAAGTATTGCCGTCTCTGAATCCCAGCAGCAATTGAGCATCGCCAAAATATCTAGTCCACTGTTCGATTCTCGCATCTTTTTGCCAGTCGCGGCGGGATACTCTCGATCGCAAAACTGGAACTCTTTGTCGGCTGCGATCGGCTGTAATGATGACTGTAACTTCTGTTAATGCCGGATTTTCTTGAAACTCGCGGGCGATCGACTCTTTCGCTAAATCTTCCGCCTGCTGCACTAAACTTGCAAAAGATTGACTGCCGTCCGAATCTAGGGTAAGGTAGCGCTCTTTTGTTTCAGCCAAAGCTATCGATATACTTGCTGTTAAACTGATAATTGCTAGAATGACGGGGGACAATAAACGTATGTACAAATTCATTATGTTTGAAACTAAATACTAACACTTGTCAATCATAATCAATAAAAATTAACATCTTATTAAGTTATGATTAAAATAATATTTTGTATAATCAGATTTTGCGGACAATAGGGCTTGTAGGCTAGATAACTAAATCTTTCTTTATTCTTGCTTTTTCCGACTTCCCTCTTCCTTCTTCCGACTTCCCTCTTCCTTCTTCCTGACATCCGTGACATCCGTTACACAATCCGTTGCCGAACCTTCTTCTTTATGAAACTCACAAAAAGTGCGATCGCCCTCGGTAGCAACTTAGGCGACTCCCTCGCCACACTCTCTAGCGCGATCGTAACCCTCAACAACACCCCAGGAATAGCAGTAAAATCTCATTCAAGCTGGTATCAAACCGCCCCCGTGGGGCCGCCGCAACCCGATTACATCAACGCCTGTGCCATCCTAGAAGTTGCCCTAGAACCGAAACAATTGCTAGCAGCTTTATTAGAAATTGAAATAAAATTTAATCGGATTCGCCGCGAAAAATGGGGGCCAAGAACCCTCGACCTAGATTTACTGCTGTACGACAATTTAATCCTAGAAACTCCGACACTGACTCTACCTCATCCCCGGATGACCGAAAGAGCTTTTGTATTAGTACCTTTAGCAGAAATTGCCCCGGATTGGGTGCATCCGGTGACGAAAAGTGCGATCTATCAACTCGTGGAAAAGGTAAACTGTTCGGGAGTGGAAAAAATGAAAATGTAAAAATTGAGCAAAATTTAATGGCTTCAATCGCATATGATGTCATAAATTAGTGCAATCAAACATTATTCGCTTCTCGCTTATGCCATTAGGAAAAGAACTGCCCCAACTCCTCAAACAGCGCCTGTTTTACCAAGGGCGCAAATTCAACTTTGACGTAGCTAGGCTGCGCCTTCCCAACGGTTCCGAAGGCGACTGGGAATGTATTCGCCACCCAGGCGGAGCACTTGCAGTTCCCGTCACTCCCGAAGGTAAACTCGTCTTGGTGCGACAATACCGATTCGCCGCCAAAGGACGGATTTTAGAATTTCCCGCAGGTACAGTTGAAATCAATGAAAGCCCAGCCCAAACTATCAAACGCGAAATCGAAGAAGAAACCGGATATCGCGCTGGAAAATGGCGAGAATTAGGCAAATTCCTGCTCGCACCCGGTTATTCTGACGAAATCATTTATGCTTTTTTAGCCCAAGATTTGGTCAAGCTGGAAAAGCCGCCAGAACAAGACGATGATGAAGACATGGAAACAGTTTTGTTCACTCCAGAGGAATTAGAAAAAGCCATTTTAGCAGGCGAACCAATTGATGCAAAATCAATTTCTAGCTTTTTTCTAGCGCGCCCTTTTTTGATGTAAAATAGTATCGCGGTGCGTCGCTTACATACAGTCGCAAATAACTAGAATTGTGGCAGCGACGCACCCTACAAAAATATTAAACCTCAAATCAAATGTCAGACTTAATTTTATTTTGGCACCGTCGAGATTTACGTATTTCTGACAACATCGGACTGGCTGCCGCGCGCCAGGAAAGCCCGAAAGTAGTCGGGATTTTTTGCCTGGATCGCAATATTCTCGATCGCGATGACGTAGCACCAGCCAGAGTCACCTACATGATAGGTTGCTTGCAAAAACTTCAGGAGAATTACAGCAAAGCAGGTAGCCAATTGCTGATAATCCAAGATGAACCAAGTCATGGCATCCCAAAATTAGCAACCGCAATCGATGCCAAAGCAGTATTTTGGAACCTGGATGTTGAACCCTATGCAAAAGAGCGAGATATCAGCGTATCAAAAGCTCTCGAACAAGCAGGAATTAAAGTTAAAAATTTCTGGGATCAAATCCTGCACGCCCCGGACGATATTCGCACTGGTACAGGAAAACCCTACACAGTTTATACACCATTTTGGAAAAATTGGCACAGCAAACCCAAAGCTGAACCAGTAGAGACACTGCCGATAACTTATCTGGAATTAATGACCGGATTAAGCGCCCAAGAACAAGAAATCGCTAACCAAACAGGTGCAATAGAAACACTGCCAACGGCATCTAGTTTGGGATTTACTTGGGAAAATCCGTTAGTAATAGAACCCGGAGAAGATGCAGCGCGAGCAAAGTTGGAAGAATTTTGCGAAATCGCCATTTACGAATATCAAGAACAGCGCAATTTTCCAGCAAATAATGGCACATCGCAACTCAGCGCCGCCCTCAAATTCGGTGCAATTGGTATCCGCACAGTTTGGCAAGCTACCGAGAGAGTAATGGAAACTTGTCGCAGCGAAGAAGCGTCTACAAGCATCCGCACTTGGCAACAGGAAATAGCGTGGCGAGAATTTTACCAACACGCCATGTATAACTTCCCTGAATTAGCAGATGGGCCCTACCGTCAAGCATTCAAAAATTTTCCTTGGGAGAACGATGAAAAACTTTTTCAAGCTTGGTGCAGGGGCAAAACTGGTTATCCGATTATCGATGCAGCAATGCGGCAGTTAAATCAGACTGGTTGGATGCACAATCGCTGTCGGATGATAGTCGCTAGTTTCCTCACGAAAGATTTAATTGTTAACTGGCAGTGGGGGGAAAAATACTTTATGCAAAATTTGATTGACGGCGACCTTTCTGCTAACAATGGCGGCTGGCAGTGGAGCGCATCGAGCGGGATGGACCCGAAACCTTTGCGAATATTTAATCCCGCTAGTCAAGCTCAGAAATTTGACCGGGAAGGGGAATATATTCGGCACTGGGTTCCAGAATTGCGCCGAGTTGATACGAAACTTTTGCTAACAGGAAATATTTCGCCTATAGAACGCAGGCTGCTTCATTATCCCGATCCGATCGTAGATCACAACGAGCAGCAGCGCAAGTTTAAGGAGCTTTATAAACTACAAAAAATAGCAGATTAGAAAACCGGACGAATGGAATTCGCGCCTACACAGACAAAACCCGCCGATGCGGGTTGAAGAAATAAAAAAAACCGGGCAAATGGAATTAGGTTGTTTTCTTTACACCTTCTAAATTCGGACTATTTTTTTGGTAGACGCGGTTGAAACCGCCGTCTTATCCGATCTAAATCGTATTGAGTTACAATAAACTTAATTAAATCGGAGGTTGGAATGGTAACGCTGCAATTGAGACAAATCAGTGTACCGCCTGGACATAGAGTGCTGTTCCATGATGTAAGTTGGCTGGAATTTGAAGCAATTTTAGAGGAGTTGGGAGAACACCGTGCTTCCAGAATCGCTTACAGTCAAGGAATTTTGGAGATTAGGATGCCACTACCAGAACACGAATTTAATAAAGAAATCATTGGCGATATGGTCAAGATATTACTCGAAGAACTTGAAATTGATCGAGAATGTTTTGGTTCGACGACTTTTAAACGCCAGAGTATGTTGCAAGGAATAGAGCCTGATAACTGTTTTTACATTCAAAATTCCGCTCTAATGATTGGCAAAAAGCGCATCGACTTAAGTATCGATCCGCCACCGGATTTAGCAATTGAAGTGGATTTAACTTCTAAAACTCAATTGGATGCTTACGAGGCGCTGGGAGTTCCTGAAATCTGGCGGTACGAAAATAAAAGGCTTCAGATTAATGTGCTTGAAAATGGGAAATATGTTGAATCGGCAATTAGTCCGACATTTCCGAATCTGCCAATTATTGAAGCTATTTCTGAATATTGCGAACAAAGTCAAACAGCGGGGACGAGTCAAACTCTCCGATTGTTTCGCAAGTGGGTGATAGAACAAATCCTGTCAATTCCGGTTGCACCGTCAGGTGATTGTTGATTGTTGACTGTTGACTGTTGACTGCTGACTGTTGACTGTTGATTCGGGGTAGGAAAACTGAATGATTGAGTATTAGCTGTTGACTCGATTTTATTATTCCGATGCAACCGGAAACGATATCAGACTTTGACGACTAAAGTCTTTACTACCAACTTGAGGGCTAAAGTCCTTACTACCAATTTGCTACAATCTAATTGCTTTTTTAGTTGCGCTGTTGAGTGATAGAGAGAGAGTAAGGGTGTTGACCTTGAGCCCGATCGCCCACGAAAATTACATAAGTCCCCTTGTCCCCATAACCGGAAAATTCTACGTTCCCCGCACCAGCATTCGCCGGTAGGACGCAGAAACGACCCCTCGGCCCCTGAATCATCAAACTCGGCGCTCCCGCCGTTTGTACTGCAATTTTCCAGTATGGCAAATCCTGCGTTACTTCGATCACCTGGTTCGGCCCGGCGGCCACGAAACCGCAGTCGCCGCTATTGTTCGGGCCACCGGAGACTCCTGAAACACTCAGGGGTTCGCGAAATCCCGGAGCAATTTGTAGCGGTTGGCTCCGAAGAGCCCCCGGTGCAGTTAAAATCATTCCTAGGGCTAGGATTGCGATCGAACCCAAGCGCAGTCTGGGGCGATCGCACGGATAGCATATCTTCATTTTTATCCTTATTTATCCGAACACAATGGCGGAAGGTTCCACTTCTTTGACGGTAGAGGATAATGAGCGGTTCCGAACACGCTAATGTGACTCTTATTAATGTGACCGCCCTAAAACGATCGGCGTACAGCTAAACTAACTCCCAATTTTTTTTATGAATCCTCAAAATAAGTTCAATTTGCAGCAAGCGATCGCACAACTAAAAGCTAAAGTAGAGCGATCGTCCCTCATCCAACAAAATCCAGATAGCTATCAAGCGCTCGGAACCTTCTACAATCAATTTCTGGACAAGTTTCAAAAACTCCCCAAACCAGGACAAGTGGCAGTCTTTGCCGTCGGAGCGATCGTGGTTCTGACAGTCTTCAATAGTATAGTACAGCTAATTTCGGCCCTGATGAGTCTTGCCGTTCTCGGAGTGTTAATCTACATAGCGTACAAATTGGCAATATCTGCTGATTCGTCCAACTAACGACTAAAAATAGGAAATTATAAATATGGCTAACCCAACCGCATCCGGTGATGATATTAATCAACCCGATCCGTCTCCATCTTGGCAGACAAAATCCCAGCAAATGCCACTGCTGGTTCGTAGGTGCGGCGCTTGGGCCGTTGAAATTTCCTTAATTGCCGCCAGCGCCCTCGTTCCCTTCAGTATCGGGGCATTGGTCAACAAGGACGCTCAAACCGTGCCCCTAAATTCCTCTGTAGCGGCAACATCGGAAACTGTAGCCCGTATTTTGGGCGTACCCGTGCGCGATCGCAACCCAAGAGTCGCACCCCTAACTAATCTATTCTGGTCGGGGGCGCTGCTAGCACCGCTAGTTTTAGCGGCGTGGCAACTATTTTTGCTCGCCAGAACCGGCCAAACACTCCCGAAACGCTGGTTTGCCGTTAAAGTCGTCACAGCTTTTGGTACTCCTCCGGGTTGGAGGCGAGTGCTGATTCGCGAAAGTTTGGGGCGCTGGGGAGTGCCTCTGGGCGTAGCCTACGGCATTTGGCGCTTATCCGGCGCGTTTCCTGATTTAATCATTTTAGGGGGGTTGAGCGGCTTGGCAGTGCTGGCAGACGGCGCTTTTGCATTCCGCTACAAACGACAATCGGGACACGATCGCCTCGCGAATACTTTGGTGGTCAATGCTCGATCGATCGAACAATCTGCCAATCCTGTCAACAATCAAGATTGGACTGAGGAAGACGCGCAGATTGCGGCTGTGGTTTTGACTCGCGAAACCAATGTCAAAGAAGAACCCAGTTTGTGGAATTGGATGCGCCAACATCCAGGCACAACTTTAGTGATAGTTACCATTGGCAGCGCGGGATTAATTTTAACTTTGTTTGTTGGCACTTTGATCTACACTCAAGGTCAAGCAAATATGCGGGATTCTCGCCAGCGGAACGACGAATTATTTGTGGCTTTAGTGAGTAAATTGTCTCCGGCTTCGCCCAGCGGAACATCGGGGAGGCGATCGGCAATTTTGGCTTTGGGGGCGGTGGAAGATTCCCGCGCCATACCGCTGTTAGCGGATTTGCTAACCCAAGAAGACAGCAGCCCGATGCTGGACGCGATCCAACAAGCTTTAGTCAGTAGCGGGCCGAAAGCTTTACCTGACTTGCGGCGATTAAACCAAGGGCTCAGCAACGAGCTCGAATCCCTGCGCTACCGGGGGAAAGCCTCGGAACGCGAGTTAGCGGCTACCCGTCAGCGAACAGTGCAAAGGGCGATCGGCAAAATTCTCACCGTGTATAGCAGCCAGCTTAACGGTGTCGATCTCAGTCGCACCGATTTAAGTCAAACTCCTGCCGGCCCCGCTCAGTTTACTTTAGTATTAGACAAAGTGGACTTATCAGGAATTAAGCTGAGAAACACCAATTTAACCAATGCCAGCTTCCAAGGAACTCGCTTTTACGGCACCGGCGAAGACAGGCGTCCGGGTACATTTGACGATTGGATTTCCGACTTAAGCAGCGCTAATTTTGAAGGAGCAAATTTAACCGGAGCATCTTTAAATAGTGCTCTAATGAACCGCACTACTTTTGTGCGCGCTGTCCTGAACAAAGCTAATTTGTCAAGCGGAAATCTGAATGGAGCTAATTTTAGCAGTGCTCTTTTAATTGGCGCAAATTTGCAGCAAGCAATATTAAAAGATGCAGCTTTTACGGGTGCAGATATCGGCAGCGCGAATTTGTCTGGAGCCAATTTATCAGGCGCGCGTTTGGGCAAAATCAAGGGCCAAGGCGCTCAGTTATCCTTGACAAATTTGTCTAAATCGGAATGGCAAGGTGCAGATTTATCCGGTGCAAATTTGAAAAGTGCGAACTTACAAAATGCCGATTTGAGTTCTGCTAAACTCGCCAACGCCAATTTTCAAGATGCTCGGTTGCAAGATGCTAATTTGCGGAATGCCGACCTGAGTTCGGTTGATTTTAGGGGTGCAAATGTAGCGGGAGTGAATTTTCAAGGGGCTGTATTTCAGGGTAAAGCGGCTTCCGATCAGTTTATTCAAAGTCCAGCAGGTACTAAATCAGGTAGGTTCCAAGGAGTTGATTTTGCCGAGGCTAAAAATTTAGATAAAAATCAAATTGCTTACATTTGTTTGCAGGGGGGTATTCATCCGAAGTGCTCGCAGAAGAATTAAGAATTGATTTGTAGTGAGGACTCAAGGGGAGCATTTCATTTTGGTAAAAAGCATTTTTTGTTTGAGCGCTGTTCTCGCTCGCTTGGTGATAAAAGCCCGTGCGAGCGAGGACAGGACTACAAAAGCTAGCGCGCTTGATGCTCCTTCTTCCTTCTTCCTGATGACGTTGGACGGAAAGCAGTTGCCAGTTGTCAGTTGTTATTTGTCAGTTGCCAGTTGTTACCAATAACTAATAACAAATAACTAATAACTAATAACAAATAACAAATAACAAATAACTAATAACTAATAACTAATAACTAATAACTAATAACTAATAACTAATAACTAATAACTAATAACTAATAACTAATAACT